>CAZQOO010000012.1:0-20531 GCA_964594845.1 uncultured Porphyrobacter sp.
GATGCTGGGCGCGTTGGTGTTGCCGCTGACGAGCTTGGGCATGATGCTGGCATCCGCCACACACAGGCCTTCCAGCCCGTTCAGCTTCAGCGTCGGATCGACCACCGCTTGCGGGTCGCTCCCCATCCGGCAGGTGCCGACCGGGTGATAGACCGTGTCGGCGCGGCTGCGGATCAGGGCGTCGAGCGCCGCGTCGTCATTGAGGTCGATCGGGTGGCGATCCGTCGGGCCGAAGGCCTGCAAGGGCGGGGTGTCGACGATCCGGTGCGACAGGCGCACGCCGGCGCGCAGCACGGCCAGGTCGCGTTCGTCAGCGAGGAAGTTGGGGTCGATCACCGGCGCGGCGGCGGCATCATTGCTGCCCAGCCGCACCGTTCCCCGACTCTCGGGGCGAAGCACGCAGGCGTGGAGCGAGAAACCATGCCCCTTCACCTTCTCGCGCCCGTGATCCTCCAGCACTGCGGGGACGAAGTGCCACTGCACATCGGGGGCGGGGCTATCGGGCATGACGGTCCAGAAGCCCCCGGCCTCGGCATAGGGGGTGGTCATCACGCCCGTTCGCTTGCGACGATGCTCGACGATCGCGGCGGCCATGCGCAGCGTGCCTTTGAGCGTGCTCCCGATCGGCGCATCGCTCTGCGTCTCCCAGCCGGAGACGTAGTCGATGTGATCCTGCAGGTTGCCGCCCACGGCGGGGCGATCCACCACCACGTCAATCCCGTGGGCCTTGAGATGCTCCGCCGGACCGATGCCCGACAGCATCAGGATCTGCGGGGAATTGAACGCGCCTGCCGACAGAATGACCCCGCGACGGGCGAGCAACGACTCGGCAACGCCCCTGCGACAAACCTGCACGCCGGTCACCCGCCCGCCCTCGATGATGAGCTTTTCGACCAGCGTGTCGGTGCGCACCGCGAAGTTGCCCTGCTCGCGGATCGGCTCCACGTAAGCGCGCGCGGCCGACCAGCGTTCACCCTTGCGCTGGGTCACCTGGTAAAGGCCGAAGCCATCCTGCCGCTCGCCGTTGAAATCGGAATTGGTGCGCAGCTGGAGCGCGGCGGCGGCTTCGACGAAGGCGTGGCTGGTGGGGTTGGCGGCGGTCTGGTCGGACACGAACAGCGGCCCGCCTGCGCCGTGGTAATCATCGCCCCCACGCTCGTTGGCCTCGGCGCGCTTGAAGTAGGGGAGCACGTCGTCATAGGCCCAGCCGGTGCAGCCTTCTGCGGCCCAGTTGTCGTAATCCCAGCGATTGCCGCGGATATAGACCATCGCGTTGATCGCCGAGGAGCCGCCGAGCCCGCGCCCGCGCGGCTGATAGCCGGTGCGGCCGTTCAGGCCCTTCTGCGGCACGGTTTCATAGCGGTAGTTCGACTTTTCCGGGATGAAGGGCATGAAGCCCGGCGTCTTGATCCAGACGTTGTCGTTGCGCCCGCCCGCTTCGAGCAGGCACACCCGGCGCGTCCCGTCCACGGCGAGCCGCCCGGCGACCGCGCTGCCGGCACTGCCACCGCCGATGACGATGTAGTCGAAACTTTCCATGATCTCTCCCTTTGGCCGGAGAGATTAGGCAGCTTCGCCGGCCTCTGCAATCGGGTTTCGATCAGCCACTGACATTGTTGTAGGTAGCGGCGCCTGTCCGGTGCGCACGCGCCACTTTTCGCGGATCATGTCGGAGGTTTCGCGGCTGCCGTCATGGCTCCAGCCGGGTTCGCGCAGCAGGTAGGACAGCTTGTGCTTCCAGGGGCTGCGCCAGATGTCGGTCAGCATGCCGATCCATTCGTGGAACACGGCCCAGAGCAGGTTGAAGCTGCCGAGCTGCTTGACGATGCCGTAGCGGATCGGTTCGTCATCCACCTCCGGCTCGAAGGTGCCGAACATCCGGTCCCAGACGATGAAGACGCCGGCGTAATTGCGGTCAAGATAGCGCGGATTGGTGGCGTGGTGGACGCGGTGGTGGCTGGGCGTGTTCATCACCGCCTCGAACCAGCGCGGCATGCGCCTGATCGCCTCGGTATGGATCCAGAACTGGTAGATGAGGTTGAACCCGCCGCAGATCGCGATCATCGCCGGATGGAAGCCGAGCAGCACCAGCGGGACGGCGAACAGGAACCCGAAAGTCAGCGAGCCCGTCCACGTCTGGCGCAGCGCGGTGGAGAGATTGTAGTGCTGGCTGGAATGGTGGTTCACATGGGCCGCCCACATCCAGCGGATGCGATGCCCGGCGCGGTGGACCCAGTAATACTTGAGATCATCGAGCACGAAGCACAGCGGCCACGCCCACCACACGGCCCACCATTCCGGGCCGAAATCGAACAGCCGGTATTGATAGGCCTCGATGAACAGCCCCACGGCGAACCCGCCCAGCAGCGCGCCCGCGACGGTCGAACCGAGGCCAAAGGCAAGGCTGACGAGGGTGTCCTTCGGCTCGTAGGCTTCGGGAGCGCGGAATTTCGCCCAGATCATCTCGGCCAGCACCAGAGCCACGAACAGCGGCACGGCATATTGGGTGGGGTTGATGTCAGGCATGGTGCGGCGTGTTTAGCCGATTGATCGCTTCCGCCCAAGCGTGCGGATCGGGTATGTCGAGCAGCACCTTGCCGAACCCGGCCTCGCCCGGATCCACTTCCAGCCCATCCGAGGCCATCCGCGCCGTGCTGCCCGGGCCGAGCACGCGTCCGGCAAAGCGGTTGCCGTGTCGCTTGATCACCATGATCCGGCCGGCGGTGTCGCGGGCGAGGGCGGCCTTGCCATCGCAGGCGGTGGCAACGGGCGCGAACCCGTCCTCGACCTCGCCCGCGGCGCTGCGCACGGCAGCCTCGCTGTCGAGCTGCGGATTGCCGCCGAGCCGCATCCACCACGCCAGTCCGGCCAGCGCGAGAATCGCCGCCAACGAGCCGGCGGTCTGGAGCACGAGCGGCGGCAGGTCCACGCGGCAGGCGCCTCAGCGCTGGCTGAGCATGTCGATCATCGCCCGGATCGGGCTGATGTCATAGCCGGCCTGCATGGCGGAGCGGGCGATGGTGCCGGGATCTTCGCCCTGCTTGGCCGCGGCGAGCGCCCACAGGAAGGTCGATCGGGTGCCCGACCGGCAGTAGGCGAGAATCGGCCCCTCGGCCTGGTCCAGCGCGGCGATCATCGCGTCGACCTGGGGTTCGCTGAAGCCGGAATGGCCGATCGGAATGGCAACATAGTTGAGCCCGGCCGCCGCCGCAGCCGCGCCGATCTCGTCCCCCTGCGGCGCGTCCGGGTCTTCGCCGTCAGGGCGATTGTTGACGATCATCGCTACGCCAGCGGCGGCCGCAGTGGCGACGTCCTCCAGCGCAAGTTGCGGGCTTACCAGCACATTTTCGTTAAGCTTGCGAAATCCGCTCATGTCCAAATCCTGCCGTCGGGGGATACGATCCCATGCGTCATGCCCAACCCCGCTGGTTCGCACAAGCATTCGCGTTCGGGCCGTGCCCGCAGCGACGCAGGGTCGCGGCAGCCCGCGGTAAAATCGTTCGCAAAGCAACTCTTTGTGCGCTATGGATGAACGATTAGTGCGCTCCGGTCATCATGTCCGGCGCGTCTGTGTCCGGTGCGGCTCACTGTCCACGCCATCGGAACATTGGAGGACGGGCAGTGTGGCAAGGTACGTTCTGATATATGGGTTACGATAGGGGACGCCGGCGCGGCCGCGACAAGCGCGACGGTTTCGGCGAAGATGGTTTCGATCCGTTTGGCGGCGGGAATGACGGTTTTCCGCCCCCGCGCGACGTCGGTAGCGACCGGTTTGGCGGTGGTGACCGGTTCGGCGGCGGGGGCGGTGATCGCTACGGCGGCGGCGGCGGTGCTCCGCGCGGCGGCGGCGGCGGCTTCGGCGGCCCGCGTGGCCCCGGCGGCGGCGGCGGTGGCGGCGGCTTCAGCCGCATGCCTGCCCAGGTTGTCGGCACCGGCAAGGGTATCGTGAAGTTTTTCAACGCCCAGAAAGGCTTCGGCTTCATCCAGCAGGAAGGTGGCGGCGAAGACGTCTTCGTTCACATCAGTGCGGTTGAACGTGCCGGGCTCGAAGGACTCGCCGAAGGGCAGGAGCTCCAGTACAATCTCGTGGATCGCGGCGGCAAGGTGTCGGCGCAGGATCTCCAGATTGTCGGCGACGTGATCGCCGCTCCGCAGAAGCCTGCGGCCCCGCAGCGCGAACTCACCGGCGAGCGCACCAAGGGCACGGTCAAGTTCTTCAACGCGATGAAGGGCTTCGGCTTCCTCGTGCGCGATGACGGCCAGCCGGACGCGTTCGTGCATATCAGCGCGGTCGAGCGTTCGGGCCTGAGCGGCATCAACGAGGGCGAGCGTTACGAATTCGATCTCGAAGTCGATCGACGAGGCAAGTACTCGGCGGTCAACCTCGTCCCGGTCGAGGGCTGACAACGCCTTTCCCGGCGCGCGCGCGATTTGACGCGCGGGCGCGGGAAGCCTAATGAATTGCGGGTGGCGGCTCTGTTTCGGGGCCGCCATTTGCGTTTTCCCTTAGCGTTCACCAATCAGGATCCTGCCGATGTCCATACCTGCGCTCATGCCCGTCTATCCGCGTTGCGGTGTCCGGCCGGTGCGCGGCGAGCACTGCCATCTGATCGACGAGGACGGCACCCGCTATCTCGATTTTGCCAGCGGCATCGCGGTCAATCTGCTCGGCCATTCGCATGAAGGGCTGATTTCGGCGATCCAGCAGCAGGCCGCCACGCTGATGCACGTGTCGAACCTCTACGGCAGCCCGCAGGGCGAACGCCTTGCGCAGATGCTGGTGGACGCGACCTTTGGCGACACTGTGTTCTTCACCAATTCCGGCGCCGAGGCGGTCGAGGCGGCGATCAAGACGGCGCGCGCCTATCACCAGAATGCCGGCGATGCGGGCGACGCCAGCCGGTTCGAGCTGATTACCTTCCATAACGCCTTCCATGGCCGCACCATGGCGACCATCAGTGCCTCGAACCAGACCAAGATGCATCACGGCTTCTCGCCGTTGCTCGACGGGTTCAAATATGCGCCTTTCGACGATCTCGAAGCGGCCAAGGCACTGATCGGGCCGCACACTGCGGGCTTTCTCGTCGAGCCGATCCAGGGCGAGGGCGGCATCCGTCCGGCTTCGGTGGAATTCATGCAGGGCCTGCGCGCCCTCGCCGACGAGCATGACCTCATGCTGATCCTCGACGAGGTGCAGTGCGGCGTGGCGCGTACCGGCAAGCTCTATGCCTACGAGCATTACGGGATCACGCCCGACATCATGGCGACCGCCAAGGGCATCGGCGGCGGCTTCCCGCTGGGCGCCTGCATCGCCACCGAAAAGGCCGCGCGCGGGATGACTTTCGGCACGCACGGATCGACCTATGGCGGCAATCCGCTGGCGATGGCGGCAGGGACGGCAGTGATGGAGGCCGTGGCGAACGAGGCGTTCCTCAACGCGGTTGCGGAGAAGGGCGAGCGTCTGCGCGCGCGGCTCGAACAGTTCATCGGCAACTATCCCGAGCTGTTCGAGCTGGTGCGGGGCAAGGGCCTGATGCTCGGCCTCAAGATGAAGATGGAAAGCCGCCCATTCTACGTGCATCTGCGCGACAACCACCAGCTGCTGACGGTGGCGGCGGGCGACAACACCATCCGCATCATCCCGCCGCTGGTGATCGGCGATGCCGAGATCGACGAGTTCTTCGACAAGCTTTCGGCGGGCGCGGCGAGCTTCAAGGTTCCGGAACCGGCATGACCTATCGTCACTTCCTCGACCTCGGCGATGCCGGCGGGGACGACATCGCCGCGATGATCAATGATGCGATTGATCGCAAGGCAGCCCGCGCCGGCCTGCCCAAGGGTGCGGCCGATTCCGATGCACCGCTTGCCGGGCGCGTACTCGCGCTGGTGTTCGAGAAGAGCTCGACCCGCACCCGCGTCAGCTTCGACATCGCGATGCGGCAGCTGGGCGGGAGCGTGCTGATCCTCGATTCGGGCTCAAGCCAGCTGGGGCGCGGCGAAACCATCGCCGACACCGCGCGGGTGCTGAGCCGGATGGTCGACGGCATCATGTTGCGGACCGACGATCACGCCAAGATCGAGGAAATGGCGCGGCACGCGACGGTGCCGGTGATCAACGGCCTCACCGACATGTCGCATCCGTGCCAGATCGTTGCCGATCTGCTGACGGTGATCGAGCATGGCAAGGCGCTGCCGGGGCTTGAGGTCGCATGGTTCGGGGACGGGAACAACGTGCTGCACTCGATTCTCGAGGCGGCGGGGCTGTTCAAGTTCAACGTCCGCGTGGCGGTGCCGGCGGGGTACGAACCCGATCCGGCGTTCGTCGAACTGGCGCGCGCGGGTGGTGCGACGGTGACCTTGACGCAGGATGCGCAGGCCGCCGCACGCGGAGCGGATGTGCTGGTGACCGACACCTGGATCTCGATGGGACAGGCCCATGCCGAGGCGAAGCTCGCCGCGATGGCGCCCTATCAGGTCAATGCCGCGCTGATGGCGCTGGCGAAACCTGATGCGATCTTTCTCCACTGCCTGCCCGCCCATGTCGGCGAGGAAGTCAGCGAAGAGGTCTTCGAAGGCCCGCAGTCCGTGGTGTTCGACGAAGCCGAGAACCGCATCCACGCGCAGAAATCGGTGCTGCTGTGGAGCTTCGGCCTGCTCGGGACCTGAGCCGGAACCGGCGAGCAGGCCTAAAGGGTCTTTCGCCTGCCACGATCACTCCCCATATGGCGGCGCATGGCTGAAACGATCGAAACCTTTTCCGACAAGCTGATGGGCTTCACGCTGCCCGGCCGCAATGCGCGCGGGCGCGTCGTGCGGCTCGACGGGGTGCTGGAGGAAGTGCTGTCGGCGCATGATTACCCTGCGCCGATCACCCACCTCCTGAGCGAGGCGCTGGTGCTTGGCGCGCTGATGGGCGGGCTGCTCAAGGGCGATCATGCGCAGATGACCATGCAGGCGCAGACCAATGGCGGGATCGTCAGCCTGCTGGTGTGCGATTACCGCGCCGGCGCCGTGCGCGGCTATTGCGACTTCGATGCCGAGCGTCTGGCACGGCTGGGCGCCAATTCCTCGCTCGCGGCGCTGTTCGGGGAAGGCTATCTCGCGATCACCTTCGAGACCGAGGGACGCCAGCGTTATCAGGGCATCGTGCCGCTGGAAGGCGACAGTCTGGCGGAGGCCTGCCAGGTCTATTTCAGCCAGTCCGAACAGATCCCGACGCTGATCCGCGTGGCCAGCCGCGCGGGCGGCGGTGGCCGGTCGGCGGCCGGCCTGCTGGTGCAGCATCTGGCCGATGGCGAGGAAGGTCGCGAGCGCCTGCACGTGCGGATGGATCATCCCGACTGGGAACACGTCGCGGTCATGGCCGGCTCGATCAGCCATGACGAACTGCTCGATCCGGGCCTGTCTCTCGAAGCGATTGCCTGGCGCCTGTTCCACGAGGAAGACGAAGTGCGGGTGCAGCCCGGCTCGGCGCTCTCCCGCGGTTGCCGCTGCAGCGCCGAGCACTATGCGACGATCATCGCGCGTTTCCCGCCCGAAGAGCAGGCGGCGATGCGCAACGATGACGGGATTGTCGTGGTCGACTGCGCGTTCTGTTCGCGTCTGTTCGAGCTGGCGGTTTGACGGTTCGTCGAAAATCTCGCGTCGTGGTCGACGAGACTGACAATTTCACCAAGCCAACCCGTCAAAACGCAGGCATGAAGGCGGCTATGAGACCGGATTCCCTCAGCAAGATGCGCTTCATCGGCTTCGGCGCTGCTGCAGCCGGCCTTGTCGGCCTGTTGTCTATGCCGGGGCTTGCCCAGGGCAACGGGCTGTCCATGCTCGGGACGCTGACCAAGGGCGAATGGACGATCAAGTATCGCGATGGTTCGCCTGATCGCAAGATTTGCGTGCGCAGCGGGCAGGAGCTCATTCAGCTGCGTCACAAGGAAAGCGGCTGCAACCGCTTTGTCGTCGAGGACGCGGCCACCAAGGTCACGGTCCAGTATACCTGCCCCGGCAACGGTTATGGACGCACCAGCATCCGCCGTGAAACCCCCGCGCTCGTCCAGCTGGAAAGCCAGGGCATCGAGGGCGGTCTGCCCTTCCAGTTCGTGGCCGAGGCGCGTCGCACCGGCACGTGCTGAGGGGGCGGATTGCCTTTGCCTGCGGGCGTGTTAGGGCCACGCCATGACTGCTTCCGGACCTGCTTCCTCTCCGCCGATCGCGGTTGTCCTGCTTTCGGGCGGGCTCGATTCGATGGTTACCGCGGCGCTCGCGCAGGAACAGGGGTTCGCCGTTCATGCGCTGAGCGTGGACTATGGCCAGCGGCACCGGCTGGAGCTGGAATCCGCGCGCCGGATCGCTGAACGGCTCGGGCTGGTCCGTCACACTGAGATCGCGCTTGATTTGCGGGCTTTCGGCGGGTCGGCGCTGACTGATGCGATCGATGTGCCCAAGGGCGGGGTCGGAGACGATATCCCCGTGACCTATGTCCCTGCGCGCAATCTCGTGTTCCTCGCGCTCACTACGGCGTGCGCCGAGGCAGCCGGAGCTCGTGACGTATTCATCGGTGTCAATGCGCTGGACTATTCGGGCTATCCCGATTGCCGCCCCGAATTCATCGCGAGTTTTGCCGAGACGGCGCGGCTCGGCACCAAGGCCGGGGTGCAGGGTGCGCCTTTCACGATCCACGCCCCGCTCCAGCACATGACCAAGGCCGACATCGCCCGGGAATGTGCACGCCTGGGGCTCGATCCGGCGTGGAGCTGGTCATGCTACGATCCTGCGCCTGACGGGTCGGCCTGCGGGATGTGCGATTCCTGCCGCCTGAGGAAAAAGGGTTTTGCCGAAGCGGGGATTGTCGATAGCACGCGCTATAACGCCTGACCGGCTGCGTCAAGGCGGGCGGGCCAACCAACCGGGATAGGGGATCGACTTTGAGCGACAACACCAAGGCGGTCGAAGGCCGCAGCGAAGAGGCTGCGTCTGCCTATAGCTGGTATGTGCTGGTCGTGCTGGTCGTGGTCTATATCCTCAACTTCATTGATCGGCAGATCCTCTCGATCCTTGCGGTCGACATCAAGCGCGATCTGGGGCTGAGCGACGGCGACCTGGGCTTTCTCGGGGGCGCGGCCTTCGCGGTGTTTTACGCTCTGTTCGGCGTCCCGCTCGGGCGGCTGGCGGATCGCTGGAACAGGGTGCGGCTGCTGACCATCGGTCTGGTGCTGTGGTCTACCGCGACTGCGCTATCGGGCCTTGCTCGCAATTTCGCCACGCTGTCGCTTGCGCGTATGGGCGTTGGCGTGGGCGAGGCGACGGCAAGCCCGACGGCCTATTCGCTGATCTCTGACTATTTTCCCTCGCGTCAGCGCGCGACCGCGCTCGCGGTCTATTCCTCGGGTCTCTATATCGGCGGAGGGGTGTCGCTGCTGATCGGGGCCAACATCTCCAAGTGGTGGGACGCGGCTTACCCGGGGGGCGGGATCGGCGGACTGGTCGGCTGGCAGGCTGCCTTTGTCGCGGTGGGCTTGCCGGGCGTGCTGCTGGCCTTGTGGGTGGCGTCGCTGCGTGAACCCGCACGTCACCATGATGCAGCGAGCGGCGAGCGCCATCCCCTGATCGATTTCTTCATCGACCTGTCGACGCTTCTGCCGCCTTTCACTGTCATTCACGCAGCGATGCGCGGGGTGAAGGCGGTGGTGATCAATCTGGCCGTGGCCGCCGCGATGGCGGCTTTTGCGCTGATGATGATCAAGCTCACCGGGAACGTGCCGCAATGGCTGGCGATTGCCTTTGGCTATTATGCGGTGTTTTCGTGGGCCTCGACCTTGCGGCAGAAGGACCCGGCGACGTTCCGGCTGATCTGGGGCACGCCCGCCTTCATCTGCACCGCGCTCGGATACGGGCTGGTGTCGTTCGGTGCTTATGCGCTGGCACTGTGGTCGGCGCCCTATGCCGAAACAGTGCTGAAGCTGCCCAAGGATGAACTCGCCTTTGTGCTGGGCGGCTGCGGCGCGGCATCCGGCTTTCTCGGCGTGATCCTCGGCGGGCGCATGTCTGACTGGCTGCGGCAGCGCAATCCTTCGGGCCGCATCCTTGTGGTGATGTTCGGCATTCTGGCGCCGATCATCCCGATCTGGATCGGCTTTACCACCGAGAGCGCGGCGCTATTCTATGTGATGAACTTCCTCGCGGGAATGTTCGCAGCGACCGCGCTGGGTGCTGCAGCGGCGACGACGCAGGATCTTGTCCTACCACGGATGCGCGGAACGGCGACGGCGTCATTCTTTCTGGCGACCACCCTCGTCGGGCTTGGGCTTGGGCCTTACATGGTGGGAGCGGTCTCCGATCTGAGTGGCAGTCTGCGGATCGGAGTCTTGTCGCTGATCGGAGTTGCGCCAGTCTCGCTTGCGCTTCTGATCTATGCCTACCGGGCCTTGCCCGAGGCGGAGGCGACGATTGCGCAGCGGGCCGCGGCAGTGGCTACGGGGTAAGGCGCTGCGGCGACATTGGGGCAGCTGAGCATTCCGGGAGATCGGTTCCGCCCGAAAGGGCATGCTGCACGACTTTACCTGATGCCCTGAGGCCGGTCCGCACATGCGGGGTCTCCTTCCCCCAAGAACCGTGCGTCACTGCGACGCGTGATGGGCCGTCTCTGCGTGTTTCGAGCCTAGTCCATTCGACCGAGAGAAGTGCGCAGCCTGCGCGGCAAGGCTCTGGCTCGAAGTCTGATCGATGACCAACAAAAAAAGGGGCCGGATTTCTCCGGCCCCTCCTTTGATTGTCGCCTAAGGCTCTGGCTTACATGCCCGAACCCGGACCGTAGGTCACTTCCACGCGACGGTTCTGCGCTTCGCGCACACCGTCGGCGGTCGGGACGCGCGGCTGCGATTCACCGAAGGCTTCGCTCGAGATGCGACCGTCGGGGATGCCGCGGCCGGTCAGGTAGCTGCGCACCGACGCGTTACGACGCTCGGCCAGGCCGATGTTGTACTTGACGGTACCCGCACGGTCGGTGTGGCCGGCCAGCATGACGCTGGCGGTGCCGCAGTTGGCATAGGCCGTGACCGCGTTGTTGAGGATCGTCGCCGCTTCAGCCGTGATGTCCGACTTGTCGAAGTCGAAGAACACGATGTACGGGCCGGTGTTGCACGGTGCCTTGGGCGGCGGCGGCGGCGGCGGGGGAGGCGGCGGCGGCGGCGGCGGCGGGGGAGGCGGCGGCGGCGGCGGCGGCGGCGGCGCTTCTTCACCACCGAAGTTGTAGGTGATCGAGCCCAGCAGCGAGTGGGTGCTCAGCTTGGTGTCGAGGGTACGACCCAGCGGATCCACCAGGTTGATGTCCGGCGCGTTGAAGTAGCGATACTTCAGGCCGACGTCCCACGAATCGCTGATCGGAGCACGCACACCGGCGAGCAACTGCCACGCCAGGCCGGTGTCCGAATCGTTCCACACGCCCGGTCCGTTGGTGTTGACGCGACCATCCATGTCGACGCGGGCAACACCGATACCGCCACCGGCGAAAGCCTGCAGGCCATCGTCATCGCCGAAGTCGAACAGGCCGTTCAGCATGAAGCTGAGGGCATTGACTTCACCGAGCGCGTCACGGGTTCCGTTGAAGAGGCTGCCGGGCGTCGGGTTCAGGGGCAGACCCTGGTTACCAGCGCTCACGCTTTCGAGATCGGCAGCACGATAGCTCGCTTCTGCTTCCAGACGGAAGCCACCGAAGTCGTAGCCGACGGCCGCGCCGAAGTCATAGTCCGTGTCGTATTCGGCGCCGGCGTCACCGTCCACACCGTTCACGTCGAGGCTCTGGTCTTCGACGATCATCACGCCGCCATCACCCTGAATGTACCACTGGCCTTCGCGGGCCATGGCGGGCGTGGTGAGCGCGGTCGAAGCCATCGCCATGCCAATGACGAGTTTGCGCATTCAAATTTCCCCTTTGTTATCGACTTGAGGCACCCAAGGTCTCTATCTTTTCCACATTCAAGAGGCAAGCGGTCAATAGCGCCCATGTGTTGCAAGAATGCCTCTATCCGCAGTTTGTGAAAAAAAAGACAAGAGCCGCACCTGTTAGGAAAGCCGGAATTGCGCGGTTTGGCCGCACCTCAGACAGCAGGCGAAGGGATGAGGCCGAGGGTCTGGAGGATTCCGACCAGCTCGGCCAGAGCATTGCGTGCCTCGACATCAATCACGCTGCCACCATTGGGCGCCGAGGGTGTGCCGGCGCTCTGCCAGCCATCGAGGAAGCACAGCCAGCGCCCTGCGCCCCGGTCGAATATCAGCATCCCTTCACCGGGCGCAATGAAGTGCCAGCTGCCGCCGATCGATAGGGCAAGCTGACCGGCCTTTGCGCTCCAGTCGCCCGCGGCGGGCTCAGCCACGAGGTAGCACCCGCCTTCCTCGGGCTGAAGAGGCGGCTCGGCCAGCGTCGCGACCACGGCCCGCGGCATCAGGGCATCGAGGATCGCCAGCGACTGGTTCACGAAAAACTCCTTCTGCGCCTGTCCGGCAAACAGCAGGGGCAGGCCGGCATTCGGAGTGCCTGCAGGAAAGGTGATCGGATCTGACATTGCGGTTTCCTCTGGTTCAGCTGATCATGGCGAGACACAGCGCCGGCGAGTGATCGAACGTGCCGACCTGTTTCACCCAGATGGCGGCAGGCCCGTAGGTGGCCCTCAGCCCGGAGCGCTCTTCCAGCGAAAGGCGCAGCCGGGCTTCACCAAGCGACCAGGCCGTAAACGGTGCGCCTGTCGGCCCGTAGCCGACCAGATAGGCCTCCTGCTCCTCGACCAGCGGCACGTCGACACCATCGTCCCAGCGCCAATGGCCGCGCGCTCGCCGCGTCCAGCACAGTTCCCATGCCCCCGTTCCGTCGATCCCCACACGCGGATGAACCGGCGTCAGCGGTCTGCGTGACAATCCGGGGTTGGCCAAAGGAGCGATAACCGCGTCCGCATCGCCGGTTCCGATGGCTGCGATCCGGGTCGATGCAATCGGGGGCACATCGGCGGGATCGAGCGGGACAAGGCTATCGTCCAGCAGGACCACCGTCGTCTGCACTGCGTGCCCCGATGCCGCCTCCGGTTCAGTGCCGCCCCGCCCGCGAAGCAGCCCGCACAATTGCCAGCGGCGATCACCCAGCGGCACGGCGCGCGCGAACTGGATTGCCTCGCCGCCCACGATCAGACGGTTGGCACCCATCGCCAGCCCTTCGATATCAGTATCGGTGAAGGAGAGGTCTGCGGCAACCAGATCAAGCGTCAGACTGGCATCGGGCTCGAACACGGTGGCCGCCGACGGGCCGAGCGGTTCGGCGAGAACGCCCATGATCGCCCGAACTGTGCCGGAAGTGCCCAACGGGATCAGCGTGCTGCCCTGGATGCGGTAGAGCGCCGCGCCACGCCATGCGCTGTTCGCGGCTGACGCTGCGGCTAAGATCAGCGGGGTCGATGATCCTGTGCCCGCATCGGCCGGCACCTCGAAGACGGCGAGGCTGGTTTCCGGCAAGGTCTGGTCCAAAGGCGGATTGGAAGCGCCCGCGTCCCCTGGCGGCTGCGCCATCAGGCTTGGCGGGACGCGTTCGAGCACCAGCTCCACGCCCCGGTCGAGCCATTCCCAGCTGCGAACGAACCAAAGGCCGGGCGTATCGGGCACACGCACCACTTCACCGGGCTGAAGCCGCGGGTCCAGTTCGCCGATCCGCCAGATGATCGTTTCGTGCTGCCAGCGCGCGCGGTTCGCGCGGTCATTGGCCAGTTGCCGTGCATCGCCCGCGACCATGGTCGCGGGCAGCTCCAGCATCAGCTCGCGTCCGAACCGCCGCGAGCCGAGTGCGCGCTGCACGCCGGGCTGATAGTCGCGGTCCTCGTCGTAGTAGCGCAAAGCTGCCGGTTCGCGGGCAGGCAGGCCGGCGCGCTGCTTGTGCCGCCCCTCCTCCTGCGCGCGCTCTCGCAGTGATAGCGGCGGCGGAAGCGTGAGGACAGCATTGTCCTCGCTCTTGCGGGGAGCGATGCGCAGCCCGTCCCGGCCGGACGTGCAGACCAGCGGGATAACCTCGTCGATCGCTGCAAGCGTCGATCCCAGCGCGCCGCCCTCGTCGGCAAAGCCGCGGGCGTGTGCAATGGTCGCGTCCGTGCCTGTGTCCGCGCCGGGCACCATGCGGGCAAGCGATACGCTCGTGTCTCCGCCATGCGCGAAGATCTCGAAGCTGAGTGCCGGAATGCGGTTGCCGAAGTCGCCCAGCTCGAGGTCTTCGAACACCACGTAGGCGCAGTCGCGGAAAGCGGGCGCGCTTGCGCCCTTGTCGCCGGCGATCAGCGGATCGACCGGATCATCCCCGAACCCCGGATAGAAGCGCAGCTTGCCGCCGACCTTCAGGTCATCCTGCGTTCCACGGAGCAGGTTGCCGTCCGCCCAGATCCGGCCAAGCCGTGCAACCGGGGTGCTCGACAGGGCCACGGCAAAGGATGCGGAATAGGAATAGACCGTGGTCGATGGCTGGCCCTTGCGCCCCTTTTGCTTGCGCTTGCTTTCGACCAGATCGGTCGACCAGATCACCGCGCCGGGCACCCGCATGCGCCCGAAATGACGCGGGATCGGCTGACCGTAGCTCGAACTGCTGACGCTCAATTCACGCAAACGCGGGCCCTGGCGGTTTCCGCCGCTGAAGATCATCGCATCGGCCTGTTGCCCGACCAGCGCGCCGATCGCGCCACCCAGCGGCCCGCCGATGGCAGTGCCGAGCGCAGTGAGAAGCAGTGTCGCCATCAGTCTAGCCTTCTGCGGTTGGTTGCACCTGCCAGCGGGCAAGGATGCGCATGGCGGGATCACGAGGTTGCCGCACCACACGGGCGAGCCCGGCGTGTGCATGGACAACCTCATTTTGTCCGGCGGTGATCATCAGATGGTGCTGGCCGTAACCGAGGCAGGCGAGCAGCACCTCGTCCTTGGCCTGCGGTCCGGCGGCCGGGACCAGACCCGACCTCGCGGCAAACTCGAGCCACCGACCGATCGCGATGTTGCGCAACCCGTAACCGCGCGGCGGGACCGGGCGCTGGCCGATCGCGGCAAGGCTGGCATGGACTAGGCCGACGCAATCGAGGCCCGTGGCCGGATCCAGACCGTGCAGCCGGAACCGGCATCCGACCAGTTGCGCTGCGGCCTGCCCGAGGGTCAGCTGCTGGCCTGTCATGGCTGGCCATAACGCGAGAGCAAGTCATTGCCTGGCAGAAAGGGTTCGCCGCGGAAATTGGCGGCATTGCCGAATCGCCCTGCGCAGGTGGTGATCGTATGGTCGCATCCTTCGGTCAGTTCCGCTCTGGTGCCCGGTACGGTGCCGGGCGCGAGCGGGCGGTCGAGCAGCAGCCATTCGCCGTCGATATCGATGATGTCGAAGCGGATGCCGGTCTGCGGTCCTTCCTGAAACCGCAAGCGCCCGTCGACATGGCTGGCCGGGTTGGCCGCCTGAAACCGCACCCGGTTGCGATCGAGGTCGATCGCGGCAAGCACAAGGGTGGTGGTGAACCGCGCCGCGGACAGGCCGCATCCCGGTCCGCAGAATTCGGCCCGGCAGGTCGGGCTGGTGCGCGGCACAAGGTCCTGTTCGAGCAACTGCTTGCCCGATCGCAGCTCTGCCGAGAATTGCGACTGGTCGTCCTCGATCCGGCCGATCTCGCCGGTGTAGAGCACATGATTGTCGAGCGTCTGCCAGTCGACCGCGCCGATCTCGATCGCCGCCGCATCGAACAGGCCGGCGGCCAGATCGGCCTCGCGGATCGAAGCGTGGCTGAGTGCGCCCTCGGCCTCGGCGCTGTCGTTCGCGATGTCGGCGCTGAGACGGATCGCTGCCGGAACCATGCCCGGCGCGGCGCGATGGGTGATCCCCCCAAAGGCGAGATCGCGATCATGGCTGGTGAAGGCCAGCATCACTCCGTCGCGGCGATAGACCCGCCAGAAGGTCGCCACCGTATCGAGCTCGCGATCGAAAAACACGCGCATCACGTCACCTCGCGCAGTTCGATCAGCGGGATCGACGGAGCTTCGCCCGCGGCAAAGTTCACAGCAGAGATATCGATCCGGTCCTCGGCAAAGCGCACCGGAACATCGAACAGGAATCCCGCTCTGATCTTGGCCCCTGCGGGTGGCGGCGCGAGGAAGCTGAGCACCCCGCCCGCACGCAGGGTCCAGGCCGTGCTTGCGGCATCGTCGACACTGACCAGCAAGGTTTCAGGGCGGGGGCGAGTGATCGGGCGGACCTGCGGATCCGGCCCGACACCATAGGACTTGGTCAGCTGGAAGTCGGCGGCGAGGCCGTCGCCAGTGCCGATCAGCTGGTCGGACATGGTCGGGGTGCCGGTCATGCCGTTTGAGCTGTGATCGAAGGGGTCCATGATCCGGAAGCCGCGGGCCGGCCCGCGGCGGGCGCGGAAGAAGGCGAGGAGTTCCGAAAGCTCGGCTTCCGAGCGGATCCCCGGCCCGACATCGAAGTGCACGCGCGCATCCGACCACAGCGCGTTGCGCTGCTCGTGGCCCGATGCCGTCACCGCGATCGAGGTCGAGAATTCGGGGGCTACGGCGGTGCTGCGCCCCAGCGCAAAGGGGTAGAGGACGTCGTCGAAGGCATCCATGACTGGCTCCGGGAACGGGGGTAGGCGGGTGTATCCGTCGCGATTTACCTGCGGCAGTGCCCAGACGTAGCGTCGGGCGATGCCACGGGTGGTGGCTTCGTCGAGCCCGCGGTCGATCCGGGCCCAGAATTGCTCGGCATCGGCCGGATCGAGCACGAACCCTGCAAGATAGTCCTGATCGGCAGGCAGGTAGCCGAGGCGCGCATCGACGAAGGCATAGGCCTTGCGCCGCGCCGCGTCGGCTCCGGCTGTCAGCCAGTCGTAGTCTTCGAGCTGCAACCGATCGAACGCCGGAGTCGCCCAGCCTGCGGGCAGGTTGGCGCGGTAGAGTTCGGGCATTGTGGTAGCGAGAATGGTCGGCGTGAAGGCCAGCAACAGCACCTCTGCCCCGCCCGGCGCCGCGGCTCTGATTGCCGCGGTCAGACTGGCGGTCGACTGCGCTAGCATCGCGCCGGCCGCATCGAGCAGCGCGAGCGCAGGGGCATCCAGCGGCGTGCGCACGTCGTCAATCACCGGCGGCTGCCCGCCAAAGGCCGCGCGGGCATCATCATCATAGAGACAGATCTCGCCCGCCGACGTCACCCACCACCATGGCTCGCCGATCTGGAAGCGCACAGGCAGTCCTGCTTCGGCGAGCAGCCCGACAAAGGCCTCGGCGCAGTCGGCAAGCCAGGCCATCGCGGCGGGGTTGGCAGGGGACAGCAGCGACGAGGGCGGTACCCATCCGGTCAGCGCCGGAGCGCCGCTTGCAGTGCGTTGCTTCCATGCCTCGGGGCAGTAGGCGTCGAACAGCTCGTAGGAGAGCGAGGCGATCACCTCCAGATCGGCGGCTCGCGCCAGTTCCAGAAAGCTGCGGTGCCATCGGCGCGCCGGTTCGCACAGCGTCCCGGATGCCGGCACAAGCAGGCCCCCGCCGGGCTGCCGTTCGAGCCGCATGAAGTGGCTCATGCCGACATAGTGGACCAGATCATCACGATAGCCGAGGCCGGTGATCGCGCGGATCAGCCGCGCCGGGGTCTGGTTATAGGCATCGTCATAGGCGGTCGCCATCCGCTCGCCATGCGATGGCAGCAGCACATCGCCGATCTCGAGCATCCCGCGTCCGCCATCGGTGGTGATCCCGCTCAGCGTGACCGCGCCGTTGAACCGCTCGGCTAGCGGCGCCGTGCTGCCCGCAGCATATCCCGGGGCCACCAACGAAATGAACATGCGGTCGATATCTTCCGGATGCACCGGCTCTCCGGGCAGTCCGTAGCCGCTTTCGAGTGCCGAGAAGGGCAGCGTTACCTGCGCATCGGTGGGCGTGCCTTCGGCATAGTTCCACAGCCGCACGTACCAGGTGCGCGGCGTCCCGGCAGCATCGCGCCCCTCGATCGTCAGGGTAGGCCCGTTGGGCTGGTCGAGCGGGATCACGCCTTCCGACTGCCAGCGGAAGCTCAGCGTCGTGTGTGAATAGTCGCGGTCGGTCTGGTAGGCGAGCAGGGGATGATCGAGCGTATCGGCGCTGTCCCAGATCAGCCCGACCAGCTCGCCAGCATGGTGCAGCTCGATATCCACGCGCAGGGCATCCGGGCCGAGCGTCACCACCGAACCCATCGCCGGGCGCGGAAAATTGACGGTCCAGAAACGCGGGTCGAAGCGCTGGATGAAGCTGCTTTCCTGCGCGCGGCGTTCGCGGGCTAGCCAGAATGCCATGGGTTGTCCTCTGTCAGACCTGCTGGAGGGTGCGGCGGACCGCGCTGGCGATCTGGCGCGAGGAGCGGCGCATCGCCGTGGGCGCAGCGGTGCCGCGCGGCACCGCGAGCTGGATCGCGACATTCACATCGCGTCCCGGCGCCCCGCCGCGTTCGATCCGGCCCGAGGCTGTCGGCAGGAACACCTCCGGGCCATTTTCGCCGACCAGATAGGCGCGCCCCGGCGATACCGGGCCGCCGGTCGCCCTGCCCGGCAAGCCGAGCAAAGCGCCAAGCGACTGGCCGATCAGCCCGCCCAGACCGCCCGTGCCCGAGCCGCCGAACAGGTTGGCGAGGCCCGATTGCAGCGCATGGGAGGCAATCTCGTCGAGCGCGCGGAAGGCCACCCGCTTGAGATCGTCGAAGCCGAGACTGCCCCGACGGAGGGCGGAAAGCAGCCCGTTCTCAAGCACGCTACCGGCCCGCCCGAAGCCATCGAGCAGGGACGTATCGAGCGAGCGCCGCATGGTCTCGAGGTCGGCCGCAAAGCCGTCGGTGCTGGCGCGCACGTCGATCACCAGCGCGTCGAAATTGTCATCCATCGGGATCGCACTCCATCATCCGGACAATCAGGTCGCGGTCGGGCGGGACAGGGGCGGCAGAATCCGCAGGGTCGGCCAGCGCCATCGCAAGTTCGGCCGGGGTCGCGGCCCAGAAGTCGGCGGGACGCCAGGCCAGCAACCTGGCGGACAGCGCGCAAGCCCGTCGGGCCGCGTCGGCAAAAGACGCGCTCACATCTCGCCCTGAAGCACCTGGGCAAGAATTGCGCGCACAGGCCGTGTGGCATTGACAAGCCCCATGGCGAGCACCGCCTGTCCAACCCTGGCGCGATCAGGCCGGGTGTCGGCGGGCAGGCAATGCCACAGCAGCGCGGCGATCTCTGCCAGCGTGAGCGCGCCTTGCGAGGCCCGCTCGACCAGCGCGAACAGCGATCCCAGCTCGGCTTCGGCGAGAACGAGGTTCTCGAAGGTCGGGCGCAGCAGTTGGTGCTGGCCGGCGATCACGACATCGCACTCGCCGCGCAAGGCATTTGCAGCAGGGCTCATGCCGCGATCACCGGCCCCGAGCTTTCCAACTGGAGCGTGTAGCTGCGTTCGCCGTTGAAATCCCCGGCATAGTCTAGGCGCTGGACAAGGAAGCGTCCGTGCAGCTTTTCGCCGTCTTCGAACGAGAGTTCGTAGTCGTCGAGCGTCCCTGCAAGCGCATGGGCGCGCACCGCGCTTTCGGCACTGCTGCCGAGGAAGATCCCCGCCGCGCTGACCGAGACCGAGCGGGTGCCTGCACCCGAAAGCAGATCGCGCCAGCCGCCCGAACCCTTGTGGGTCACCACGACGGTATCGCCATTGATCGACATCTGCGTGGTCCGCAGGCCGGCAACGGTCTGGTAGGCGGGGGGCGTGGCGCCGTTGCTGATCTTGAGCAGGAAGGCGGATCCGGATTGTGCGGGCATGGGCTTACTCCGTGGAAGGTTCGAGGATGCGGAAGCGGAATTCGAGCAGCGCCGCCCGGCGGTTGTCGTCACGGGCCTCGCTGCGCGAGCGCAGGAAGCGGATCGAGGCGAGCTCGAAACCCGGCTGGAACGGGGGCAGGGCGAGCACGCGGCGTTCGATCGCGCCGAGTAGCGGAACGTCGGCCCCGGGCAGATCGGTGCGGGTTTCCAGTTCGAGCGCGATCCGCGTCTCGCGGCCCGCCCGGTCCTTGGTGCCCCAGTCGATCGATGCGCTCGCGGCAATGCTCAGCCAGGGCGGGCTGGCGCTCAAGGGCGTCTCTTCCTCGATGGCATTGATGCCGGCGAGAGCGGGATCGGAACGCAGCCATGCAATCAGGGCGGCGCGCAGGTCGTTCTCCATGTCGCTCAAATCCTCGGGTTGTCGTCGACAAAGTCCGGCCACAGCGCCGCGGCCGAGTGCCAGCCGGAGCGCTTGCGGCGGCGGGCCGCGCGCAGATGGCGGTCGGCAAGGCGCTGGGCGCGGCGGCGCAGGCGCTGGACCAGCCCCGCCGCAGGGGCGCTGACCCGGATCATCCGAGCCGCACCTGCCGCCACGGTCGCCACAGCGCGGTGACACTGGCGGGCGGCACCGCGCCGCCCTTGTTGTCGCGGTCGCGGTAATGGTGGGCGGCAAGGCGGATGATGCCCTGCGCCAGCGGCGGGGGTAGCGCATCCCAATCGGCGGCGATCCCGACG
>CAZQOO010000012.1:20631-28845 GCA_964594845.1 uncultured Porphyrobacter sp.
GATGCCCTGCGCCAGCGGCGGGGGTAGCGCATCCCAATCGGCGGCGATCCCGACGTTCAGCTGGAGCGCCACTGCCCGACCGTCGAGCGGTTGCGCGAGGCGGACGCAGGCGCTGCCAACTGCGTGGAGTTCGATCACATATTCCGGATCCTCCAGCGCTGTCCGGGTGCCATCCTCGGCGACGAGCGCCGCCGCCGCCAGTGCCTGAACCGGGCGCGAGACCAGCTCCTGCCAGCCGGTTGCGAGGGGCACGATCTCCTCGACCGTCTGGCGCAGCGGCGACTGGCCGGTGAAGGCCTCGCAGATGGTCACGCTGGTTTCCAGCAGCCGCCCGAGCGCGGCATCCTCGTCCGGGCGGCTGATGGCCAGCCAGTGCTTCAGCTCCGCCAGCGCAGCCTCGCCGATCACTGGTGGCTGCACGATTGTCCGCTGCATCGCGGGTCCTCCCACATTCTGATCAATACGAAGTGCGCCCGCATCGCCGGGTCAGGCAGGGGATGGCCTGAAGCGATGCGGGCGCGAGATGCCGGCAAGGGAGCGAGGGGGCGCTCGACTTTGCCGGGATAGCGAAGCCTGGCGGTGCGCCTAGGCTTCGATCTTCAGCAGCTTGATGGCGTTCGAATCGAGCACCTTCCCGCCGATCCGTCGCGTTGCGTAGAAATGGACGAAGGGCTTGTTGGTGAAGGGATCGCGCAGCACCCGCGTGCCGCTGTGTTCGGCGATGAGATAGCCGTGGCGGAAATTGCCGAATGCGATCGGGAAGGCTCCGCCCGCGACATCGGGCATGTCCTCGGCCTCGATCACCGGATAGCCGAGCAGGCGGTCGGGCTGCCCCTCGACCAGACCCGGCTGCCACAGGAATGCGCCGTCGGCGGTCTTGAGCTTGCGCACATTGGCGAGCGTGGCCGAGTTCATCACGAAGCACGCACCCTGCCGGTGGCCCGACTTGAGCGAGTGGATCAGGTCGATGAGCTTGGCATCGAGCGCGGTGCCGAGCCCGGTGGCGCTGCCCGAGCCGATATACTGCAGGGTTCCGAAGGCGCGCACGCCATCCTCCGCCGTGCCCTTGGTGCCGGTCAGGAAGCCTTCGGGCTGGTTGGTGCCGGTGCCCTTGACGAAGGCGGTGCCTTCGGCGCGGGCGAATTCGAGCGCGATCTCGTTCGCCAGCCAGGTTTCGATGTCGAAGGCGGCATCGTCGAGCATGGCCTGGCTCGCGGCCGGATTGGCGTAGAGATCGCCCGAGGGCGGCGCGATCTCGGCAAACTTGGTCGTCGCCGTTTCCGGACGCGCTGCGACCTCGCTAACCCAGCCCGAAGCGGTGCCGCCGGTGGCGACCAGCTTGCGGTAGCCCGCCGTGCCGGTCTGGACGACCTGCGCGATCGCGCGGATCGGGCTGATGTCGAGCAGCTGGGCAGCGATCAGCGCGTCGATCTGGCGCGGCACGGCAAAGCCGCCATCGGCCGGGTTGGCGCCGCTGATCGACTTGATCTCGGTCTCGCGGCCGCGGCGCAGATAGCCATCGACGAAGCCTTTGACTTCGGTGCTGTCGCTCGCCTGACCGCCGCCGATCGCCGGACGCGAGGCCGCGCGGGCGACCTTGTCGAGGCGCGACTTCACCTCGTCGACATCACCCCTGAGCGCGGCGATGTCGGCCTCGGCGCGGTCCTGGCGGGTGACGATGTCGAAGCTCGCCTCGAGCGGATCGGTCGTGGCGGCGGCGACGGTGGTGGGGATGGGGGTATTCTCCATGGGGCAAGGGCCTTTCGGTTGGGCAGAAAAAAGGCCGCCCCAGTGGCGGCCGGTGGGAAGGGGGTGAGGGCGGCGGGATCCGCGATGATCAGCTGACTAGGTGGACGCGGGCTCCGTGCTGCAGCGGGTGGGTGACAAGGCTGACCTCGAACAGATCGATCTCCAGCAGTTCGCGTCCGGCCGGGTTCTGGCGGGCCGAGCGGGTGCGGAAGCCGAAGCTGAGGCCATCGACCTGCCGGCTGGCAAGCAGGCGCGCGGCGCGGCTGTCGGGCCGGTCGATCCGGGCCACCACCCTCAGGCCGCGCGCATCCTCGGCCACCTGCTCGATCACGCCGATCGGCTGGTCGGGGCGGTGCTGCCAGTAGAGCGGCAGCGGCGCGGTGCGCTGGGCCAGCGTGCGGCCGAAGGCCCCGCGCCGGATCGTGTCGCGCCCGGCATCGGCAATGTCGAACAGCGCGGCGTAGCCAGCAAATCGCAGCGGCGCGCTCACAGCATGTCCCACGCGCCGAGCCGCACCGCGATCCCGATCAGCAGCAGCGCCAGCGCGCCGCGGATGACCCAGTCGATCAGCGCCTTCCATGCGCTGGTCTTGGCATCGCGCCAGGCGCGCAGCAGCTCGCGCAGCTCCATCAGATCGCCTTCGGCCCCCGCGTCGCCGAGCCCGAGCCGTTCGAGCACGCGGTCGGTGGCGAGCACGCTGGCCTCCTCGACAATGGCGCGCAGGGTGACCAGTTCGGCCCCTTCCTCGCGGGCCTGGGCCATCAGGCTGGCGAGGATATCTTCGCGGCTCATTGGCCGTTCTCCTTCGGCTCGTCGCCGGGGCTCAGGCCCAGCATCTGGCGCTTTTCGGCGCGGGTCAGGAAATCGGCTTCGGACACCTGCGACCAAAGCCGCTCGCGGTCTTCCGAGAGTGCGGGCACGCGATCGAGATCGATCCCGAGTTCGGCGTCCGGAAACCATGGTGCGAGACCCTCGCGAAGCGCGGCGAACAGCTTTTCAGCCAGCGGCAGGAGCGTCAGTCGCCACAGGGCGCGGTTGGCCTCGCGGTAGTTCGAATAGGTGTTGTCCCCCGGCAGGCCGAGAAGCATCGGCGGCACCCCGAAGGCCAGCGCGATGTCGCGCGCCGCCGCGCTCTTGAGCGTGGCGAAATCCATGTCGGCGGGCGAGAGCGCCATGCTCTGCCACTTGAGCCCGCCATCCAGAAGCATCGGCCGTCCGGCATGGGCCGCGCCCGAAAAGGCAATTTCCAGCTCGCGCTTGAGCCGCTCGAACTGTTCGTGGGCGAGCGTCATGCCATCGCCGGTCTCGTAGACCAGCGCCCCGGAAGGCCGCGCCGAATTCTCGAGCAGCGCGCGGTTCCAGCGCGCGGCGGCATTGTGGATCGTCACCGCCTGATGCGCCGCTTCGAGTGCGCCGGCCCCGCGATGGTCGTCGAGGGGATGCATCGCCCGGATCGGTATGATGCCGGGCCAGCCATCCTCGTCGAGCACCGCAATGCGCGTGCGGTTGCCTTGCACGGTGTAATCATAGGCGCAGGGCCAGCCATCCGGGCCGGTCACGACGCTGACCCGTTCGGGGCGCAGCGCGAACAGCTCCACCGGCACGCCGGCGGCATCCTTGATGATCTGGACATAACCGTTGCCATGCAGCAGCAGGTGGGCCGCGAGTGTTTCGATCAGCGACTGGCCCGCGCTCGTGGCATTGACCAGCGCGGCAAGGCGGGGCTGGGTGCAGGACAGCGGCGCCTGTCCCACTCCTTCCGCCACGATCCGGATCGAGCGCTGGGCGATCGGATTGGCGAGGAAGCTGTCCTCGACCGCACGGGCATAATCATAGCTGTCCGCGCCAAAGCCGTTCTCGAAGGCAGGGATCCAGCCGGTCATCATGCCCTGGTCAAGCGGCACGCGGGCGGACGCCCCGCCCTTGAAGGCGGAGCGGAAGAGATCAAGCAATGCCATGGGAATTCCTTTGTTTGGCGGACGTCCTGGTTCCGCTAGTCGAAGCGCACCAGCCGTGGCCGGCCGCTGCGGCCGAGCATCAGTTCGGTAAGCGCCCAGACCAGCGCATCGGCGCGATCGGGGCTGCGGCCGGGGCCAGCATAGGAGCCGCCGGTCAGCAGGCCGCACAGCTGATCCTCGAGATGCGCGAACATTCCGACATGGCGCACCCGCCCGGTGGCGTAGAGTGCGGCGACCGGCTCGGCGCGAGCCACCTTGCCGTGGGCAGCGTGGACCAGCCGCAGAGGCAGAGCCTGATCGGCGGCGCGCAGCACGCTTTCGACCATCGCGCCGCCCTGGTTGGCTTCGGCCACCACGCGATCGGCGTTCCATTCGCGGGCCGCATCGGCCACCCGCGCGGCCCATGCGTCAGGCGCCGCGCCGCTGACCGAGCAATCGGCCAGGACCCGTGCAATTCCGTCGCCGCCTAGCGCGGCTACGATGATCCCGCATTCATCGCCATTGGCGCTCGCTGGCGGATCGACGGCGACGACGACCCGCTGGTGCTCGGGCACAGTCGCGGTTTCGCGTGCCTCCTCAAGCATCGTCCGTGTCCACAGCGCGCCTTCGATATCCTCCAGCAGGTCGCCGTCGATCTCCTGCCGGGCGAGATGGCTGCCGGCGAATTCGCTGGCAATGGACTCCATGAAGCGCGTGGCGAGGTTTTCGGTGTTGTCCGCGGTCGAACCGCGGGTGATGGCGACCTCGCCGCTGTCAGCCTGCTTCACAAGGCGCCGCACGAGCGGCACGGCGCGCGGCGTGGTGGTGACGGCAATGCGTGGGTCGCTGCCCAGCCTCAGGCCGAGCAGCAGGTTGTCCCAGCAACGCGTCGCCCGCTCGTGGGCCAGCGGCCATTTGCCGATCTCGTCGCACCAGGCGTGGCTGTGCTGCGGGCCGCGCAGGCTCTCGGGCTCGGCGGCGGAGAACAGCTGCGCCTGCGCCCCGCTTTTGAAGCGGATGCGATGCAAAGATGGTTCGAACTGCGGCTTGTGCCCGGGACGACAGATCGCCAGCAGTCCGCTTTCCCCTTCCACCATCACGGCGCGTGCCTCGGCGAGCGAGGACGAGACCAGTGCGATGCGCGCTTCGGGATGGCTGTCGGCAATCATCCGCACCCATTCCGCCCCGGCGCGGGTCTTGCCGAAGCCGCGCCCGGCCATGATCATCCAGATACGCCAGTCGCCGGGTGGAGGGAGCTGTTCAGGGCGTGCCTGGTAGTCCCAGAGGTATGCGAAACCGTTCCGCTCCTCGCGGTCCATTGCCTCGCTGAGTTCCTGGCGGAGCCTGTCACCTTCCTCGGTTTCATCCGCCAGCATGTTTTCATAGGGGCCGCTCATGCAGTCTTCGCCTCGGCAGCGGCCTTCTGGCGGGCGATGCGTCGCCGGATTTCCTCGATCTTGCGGTCGATCGAGGCGCGGACCTCGGCGGCACTGACATCGCGCACTTCGCCTGCCCCGCGGGCGGCATTGTCGCGGTGTGCGGCGAGCAGGCGGATAGCGTTGGCAAAGTCGAACTTTCCGTCGTCGGCCGTTTTGGAATCGCCTTCGCGCAGGCGCCGCACCACCTCCATTTCAAGGTGGAGATAGCCTTCTGCCAGAGCCGCCAGCCACTGGCGGGCGAATTCCTCTTCCTCGCGGCGCACCTTGTAGGCGCGGCTGGTGCTGACCCCGGCCTTGGCAGCCGAGAGTGTGACGTTCGAACTTTCGGAGAGGCAATCGAGAAACAGGCGCCGCCAGTTGTTGTTGATGCGCCCTTCCTCGCCCTGCTTGAGGCCTGGACGGATCGCGACACGCTTGCCGGGCAGCTTGGCCATGAGGGCTCTCCTGAAGCGCAAACGAAAGAGGCGGCACTTCCGGTGGGGAAGGCCGCCTGCGGGCGAATCGCTATTTTTCGACTATGCCCTCTCCTAACCAAAGAGCGTCACGATGTCAATAAAAAATAACCGGATTGGTTATTTATCAGATGGGCCACGCGTCCGTTCCGCCGTCCTGCGCAACACGATTGCAGCACGGGATTGACTGGAGTCCAATTCGTGCGATTTTCTGGGCGCAGCTTTCTTCAGCGATTACAGGAGGAGAGTTGATGAGCGATCGCGCGTTCCTCGCCCAGATGCAGGGCTATGGCCTGTCCACGGTCGAAATCCATTATTTCATGCCTGATCACCGCAGCCTGCTGCAGCAATTCGTCCTTCAGCAATATGACGTCGCGCCGGGCTTTCCCGAGCTCGACCGTTTCCTCGCCTTCTGGCGGCGCGAGATCGATGCGGTGCTGCATTCGGTGCGGGTGGCGCACAAGCACCTGATCGGCCCGCAGGAATGGCGCGCCGTCGACGGGATCATCACGATCAATTAGGGGCGGCGCCCTCGCGAGCTAGATGATCCCGATCACCTTGCCGGCGCGCTCGAACATGCCGAGGATGGTCTGAACCTGTTCGGCCGAATGCTCTGCGCACAGCGAGCAGCGCAGCAGGGTCATGCCCGCCGGGGTCGCCGGGGGGCGTGCGAGATTGACGTAGAGACCTTCCTTCAGCAGCGCCTCCCACATCATCGCGCCCTTTTCGAGATCGGGCATGATGACAGCGATGATCGCACTCTGCGGCTCATCAGTGCCCAGCTTGAAGCCGAGGTCGCGAAGGCCCTTGTGAAGGGTGCGGCTGTTTTCCCACAGGTGCGCGCGCTTGTTGCCGCCGTGCATCAGTTTGCGGATCGAGGTGGCCGAGCTCGCCATCACGCTGGGCGGAAGCGCGGCGGTGAAGACATAGGGGCGGCACACCAGCCGCAAAACTTCGAACTTCGGATGGTTGGAGACGCAGAAGCCGCCGACCGTGCCGACGCTTTTGGAGAAGGTGCCGATGATGAAGTCGACCTGATCGAGCACACCCTGTTCTTCGGCAACGCCGCGGCCGTGTTCGCCGATGAAGCCCATTGAATGCGCCTCATCGACCAGCACCATCGCGCCGTGTTCCTTGGCGATGCGCACCATCTCCTTCAGCGGCGCGACATCGCCCATCATCGAGTAGACGCCTTCGAGCACCACCAGCTTGCCTGCCCCTTCGGGAATGCGCTTGAGGCGCTTCTCCAAGGCCTCCACGTCATTGTGCTTGAACGGCACCACCTCGGCGCGGCCCATCGCGCAGCCATCATAGATCGAGGCGTGGCTGTCGATGTCGAGAATGATGTAATCGCCCTTCCCCGCGAGCGTCGAGATGATCCCG
The DNA here is from genome assembly GCA_964594845.1 of uncultured Porphyrobacter sp. Classification (GTDB taxonomy): domain Bacteria; phylum Pseudomonadota; class Alphaproteobacteria; order Sphingomonadales; family Sphingomonadaceae; genus Erythrobacter. The sequence goes on from CAZQOO010000012.1 coordinate 27,592, forward strand.
AGATTGGCCTGATAGCCCGTCGAGAACACCATCGCGTGATCCATGTCGTAGAATTCGCGCAGCGCGGCCTCGACATCGCGGTGATCGCGGAAGGTGCCGTTGAGCACGCGGCTGCCGGTGGTGCCGGCGCCGAAATCCTCCATCGCCTGCTTGCCCGCGGCGATGACATCATTGTCGAAGGTCATGCCCATGTAGTTGTAGGTGCCCAGCAGGATGGTGTCGCGCCCGTTGCAGATCGCGCGGGTGGGCGAAAGCACCTGCTCCATCACGAGATTGAACGGATCCTCGACCCCGGCAGCGAGGAGCTGCTCGCGCGTCTGGATGATCGGGTCGAACTTCGCCAGCAGGTCGACCGGCTGCGTCGCGGTGTCAGTCATAGCGGTGGCCATTATCAGCTATCCTGCAGCTTGTGCACTGCCGCGACGAGCTGGCCCCAGTTTTCGATCTCGGCCTGCTGGTTCATGCTGATGATGATGTCGAATTCGTCCTCGATCGCGGCGACGAAATCCATCACCGTCAGGCTGTCGAATTCGAGATCGCCGGCAAAGGTGGTGGCATCCTCGACGGCGATGCCCTTCTTGTTGAAGGGCTCGATCAGATTGCGGATGGTCGCATCGACTTCGGCGGGGGTCATGGCGGGCGGTGCTTTCGTTGTCTCAAGTTGTCGCGCGGCGTCTGCCACGATATTACGTCTGCAAAGCGGCGGATGATGCAGCTTGTCAAGTTTTCGCCGCGCCGCGATGGGCGTGCACGGCGTATCCGGGGGGTTAATCATGGCTGAAAACCACGCGCAAGCCGATGCGCCCAAGGCAGCTCCGTCGATGCCGTCGCCCTCGGGCTATTCCAACCACGCGATCCATCTGGTGCGCACCAGCCAGCAGATCAACCTTGCGCTGAGCCAGATGGCCGATGCCAAGGCATCGATCCTGATGGGGGCGACCTTCCTCGTCTTCACCATCTCGGTCGGGCAGGCGAGCAACGGCACGATGCCGGTGGCCTTGGGCGTACTGGCGCTGTTCGCTTTCATATCGGCAATGTGCGCGGTGTTCGCGGTGCTGCCCTCGATCAGCACGCCGACATCGGCCAAGCTCAATGACGGCAAGCCAAACAAGCTGTTCTTCGGATATTTCACCCACATGGACGAGCACGAGTGGATCGACAGCATCCTCGACGAACTCCACGCCGACGAAACCGTGTTTCGCACCATGCTGCACGACGTCTACCAGAACGGGCAGGTGCTTCAGCGCAAGAAGT
>CAZQOO010000012.1:28945-40182 GCA_964594845.1 uncultured Porphyrobacter sp.
CGCACCATGCTGCACGACGTCTACCAGAACGGGCAGGTGCTTCAGCGCAAGAAGTACAAGTTCCTCGCCTATGCCTACAAGAGCTTCATGACGGGCCTGTGCCTTACGGCCGTCACCTTCGTCATCGAATATGGCCTGAGCCATCTCTAGCAGGGTAGCCCGCGGCCGCTGCGCTGCGGACTAGATCAGGGCATTCACAGCCGACATGAACGGCCCGATGGAGACCGGCTTCGAGAGGTATCCCTCGGCCCCCGCCGCGCGGATGCGTTCCTCGTCACCCTTCGCGGCGAAGGCGGTCACGGCCAGCACCGGAATCGCGGAAAGCCGACGGTCGCGCTTGGCCGCCTCGATCAGATCGACACCCGAGACACCGCCGAGCTGGATGTCCATGATGATGAGATCAGGCGCAGTTGCCCGCGCGGTTTCGAGGACGAGGTTGCCGTCCGCCACCGGCTCGACGTCGAAACCGTTGGCCTTGAGCACATCGCAGAACAATTTCCGGTTGAGGTCATTGTCCTCGACAACCATGATCCGCTTTGTCACATCGCGCCCCTATCGCCCGCGCCCATCACTACTCTTGCCCGAAGGACAGGACAATCCCGCTTCGCCCCGCCTCCGATCCCGTAAACCCGCAGACCCTCGCGCTGGCGGCGCTCGGCTGGGTGCTGGAAAGCGAGGAGCGTGCGGCGCGCTATCTTGAACTGACGGGTTTGGATCCCGATAGTCTGCGGGCCGGGCTGGGCGATCCGATGATCCTTGCCTCGCCGCTCGAATTTCTCGCCAACCACGAACCCGATCTGATCCGCGCCGCCGAGGCCCTGGCGGTCACGCCCGAGGAACTGGTCGCCGCCAAGGACGCTTTGACAGCATGACCCGCCCCCTGATCATCTCCGACTGCGACGAAGTGCTGCTGCACATGGTCGCCCCGTTCAAGGATTGGCTGGAGGCGACGCAGGGCGTCAGCTTCCACCTCGAAGGCCACAATTTCGCCGAGGCGCTGCGCTGGCAGGCCAGCGGCGAGCTGCTTGCGCCGCCCGATATCTGGCGGATGCTGCGTGAGTTTTTCGACAACGAGATGGACTCGCAGATGCCGATCGCAGGTGCGGTGGAGGGGATCAACACCCTTGCCGAGAAGGCCGATGTGGTGATTCTGACGAACCTTGTCGACCATCACCGCGATGCCCGAGCCGAGCAGCTGGCCAAGGTCGGTATCAATGCCCGGGTGTTCACCAACCAGGGCCCCAAGGGCCCGGCGCTCAAGGCGATCATCGACGAATATGCGCCTGCCAAGGCCTTGTTTATCGACGATCTTGCCCAGCATCATGCCTCGGTTGCCGAGATTACGCCGCATGTCACGCGGCTGCACCTGTGCGGCGAGCCGATGATCGCCCATGCCATTGATTGCGCTCACAAAGCCGGCCATGCCCATTCGCGGATCGACCGCTGGGACGAAGCCTTGCCGTGGCTGCTGGAACGACTGGAGGACTGAACGACATGACAACGACCCGCGCACGCCTCGCCGAACTCGGCATCACTCTGCCCACGGCCGCCGCGCCCGTCGCCAGCTACGTGCCGGTGGTGGTGCATGGCGGCTTTGCCCATGTCTCGGGCCAGCTGCCCTTCGTCGATGGACAGGTCGTCAAGGGCCGGCTGGGCGACGATGTGTCAGTCGGAGCCGGTCAGGCGGCCGCGCGGGCCTGCGCGCTGATGATCATCGCCCAGCTCGATGCGGCGGGGCTGCTCGAACAGGTCGAGCGGATCGTCAAGCTCGGCGCCTTCATCAACTGCACCGCCGACTTCACCGATCAGCCCGAAGTCGCCAATGGCGCTTCCGATCTGATGGAGCAGGTGTTTGGGCTCGCCGGCAAGCACGCCCGCGCCGCTGTCGGTGTGCCCGCCCTGCCGCGCGGGGCGGCGGTCGAAGTCGATGCGGTAATCGCGCTCAAGGCATGAGCGAAAGGCGCGCTCCGGACTGGCTGACGCGGTGGCAATACGCCCACCGCGGGCTGCATTCCGAGGGCGTGCCTGAAAACTCGCGCGCCGCTGCCGAAGGCGCGATCGCGGCCGGCATGGGGATCGAATGCGACATCCAGATGAGCCGCGACAACGTGCCGCTGGTGTTCCACGACTGGGAGCTGGACCGGCTCACCAAGGAGCGCGGCAAGACCCCCTCGCGCGCCGCCGATGATCTGTGCCGGATTGCGCTGATGGACACCGATCAGACGATCTGGCGGCTGGCGGATCTGCTCGAACTGGTGGCGGGCCGGGTGCCGATCCTCGTCGAGATCAAGGCTCAGCCGCATCTGGCGGTTGCCGAGCCGTGCATGGCGATTGCCAAGGGCCTGTCGGACTATGCCGGGCCGCTGGCGGTGATGAGCTTCGATCTGCGCGTTGGCGAATGGTTCGCGAAGCATTCGCCCGAGATGGCGCGCGGCCTCGTCATCACGGACACGCTCGATCACGGCTACCGGGGCGCTTGGCGCGCGCCTCACGCGCTTGAACGCGCGCAGCCCGACTTCCTCGCCAGCGACGTGCGCGACATTCCCAATGCGTTCACCAACCTGTGGCGCGAAAGCGGCCGCCCGCTGCTGACATGGACGGTGCGCTCGCCCGAAACCCGTGCGCGGGGTATCGCCCATGCCGATGCGCTGATCGCCGAGGGGGCAGGGCTGGCGTGAGCCCCGGGGAAGGACAGGGAGCAGAGCTGACCGTGCGCATTGCCGCCGGGGTCGGCGCTTTCGACCGCGAAGCGTGGAATGCGCTCGGCGGGAACGACAACCCCTTCGTCTCCCACGAATTTCTCACCGCGATGGAGGACTCCGGTTCCGTCGGCCCGGGCACCGGCTGGGAGCCTGCGCCCATCTGCATCACCGACGATGCGGGAACGCTGCTCGCGGCGATGCCCTCCTACGCCAAGGGGCATAGCCAGGGCGAATATGTGTTCGACCATAGCTGGGCCGATGCCTGGCACCGTGCGGGCGGGCGCTATTACCCCAAGCTCCAGATCGCCGCGCCCTTCACCCCGGCGACCGGCCCGCGCCTGCTCCTGTCGGACGAAAGCCTCGCCCCCCATCTGCTGAAGGGGGCTGAGGCGGTGTGTCTCCAGAACAAGTTCTCGAGCGCCCATGCGACCTTCATCGATCCAGCGCAATTGCCGCTGTTCGAAGCCGCCGGCTGGGGCCTGCGCGCCGATATCCAGTTCCACTGGTTGAACCGCGGCTATGCCAGCTTCGAGGACTTCCTCGGCGCGCTTTCCTCAAGGAAACGCAAGGACTTGCGCAAGGAGCGTGCCGCTGCCGTCGAGGGGCTGACGATCCGCCACCTTACCGGTGCGGACATCCGCGAGGAACACTGGGACGCCTTCTGGGTGTTCTATCAGGACACCGGCAGTCGCAAATGGGGCAGCCCCTATCTGACCCGCGAGGCCTTCAGCCTGCTCGGGCAAAGGATGGGGGACCGGATCGTGCTGATCCTCGCTTATGACGGCGAGATGCCGATTGCCGGTGCGCTGAACTTCGTCGGGAAGGATGCGCTCTACGGGCGCTACTGGGGCTGCACCCGCGAGGTGCGCTTCCTGCATTTCGAGCTGTGCTACTATCAGGCGATCGACATCGCCATCGCGCGTGGCCTGGCCCGGGTCGAAGCGGGCGCGCAGGGCGGCCACAAGCTCGCGCGCGGCTATGAGCCGGTGCAGACATGGTCGGCGCACTGGATCGCCGATCCGGGCTTCCGTGCCGCTGTCGCCGATTTCCTCGAACGCGAGCGGGCGGGGGTGGCGAGCGACCAGCTCTACCTGGGCAGCCGCACTCCGTTCAGGAAAGGCTGATCAGGCCGCGCGGCGGGCATCCTCGGCGAGCCACTGGCGCGCGCGGCGCTGGGCTTCGGCGATTTCGCGGGCAGTCATCTCGTCGGAAATGTCGGCGCGGCAATGGGCGGCTTCCTCGTGACCGCGCGCGGCGGCGAGGTTGAACCACTTGTGTGCCTCGATCAGATCGCATTCGGCCCCGCTGCTGCCGGTCGAAAAGGCAACGCCGAGATCGAAGCAGGCGTTGATGTCGCCGTCAGCAGCAGCGGCAAGCCAGCGTGCCAGGCCGAGATCGGCCAGCGTGTCGCGTGAAGCATCCGTGTCCCGACCGGTGATCGTGATCAGTTGCATGGTTTAGTCCCCGTTAGTGACCCGAGCCGCCCCCTGCGGCCCTCCGTCACCCGAGAAGTCGGCCATCATGGTCAATAAATGGTTAACGCCGCAGACGCTTTGTTAACCGCACTCGGCCGGACGGGGGCGCGCAAGCCGGCCTTGCCGAGTTTCCCGGAGCTGATTGCCAAAGCCGCTTGTGCGCTTTGGGGGGCTTGCCTATAGCGCGGCCATAGCTTCATCTTGCGGGACCAAGTGGGCCATGAAAATATTCAGGCGTCAGGACATAACGGCCCCGCAAGCCGCTCTTGGGGATTAGAGGGCCACATGGCATCTGCGGCGTCTGACGAAATCGATATCCTTGAGAAGGCCAAGCGCCTGCTCGCCGAGGACTATGTTCCCAGCGAGGACGAGGAATACATGAACGAGCGCCAGCAGGCCTATTTCCGGATGCTGCTGATCGAATGGAAGCGCTCGATCCATTCCGCCGCCGGGCAGACCCTGCAATCGCTGGCCGATGGCCCGATCCGCGAAGCCGATCTGACCGACCGCGCTTCGAGCGAGACCGACTGGGGCATCGAACTGCGCACGCGCGACCGGCAGCGCAAGCTTGTCTCCAAGATCGATGCGGCCCTGCGCCGCCTGGACGAGGGCGAATACGGCTATTGCGAGGTGACCGGCGATCCGATCGGCCTGCGCCGTCTCATCGCCCGGCCGGTCGCGACCATGACGGTCGAGGCCCAGGAAGCCCACGAACGCCGCGAGAAGATCTCGCGCGACGACTGATCGCCGGGGTCTCATGTGCAGGCTGTGCCTGTTTGAGACAGTATGCGCGAAGAGGGCCGCTGCGAGATCATAATTTACGACCCGTTAACCGCCCCTGCCTACCGATCGACACCGGACGTCGGTGCGCCGCATGAACCACAATTGCGCGACCGCTGGCCAAGGGGCATGATACGGAGGCGATCCTGAGATGACGGGCGTTGAGACACGGAGCGTGGCGCGCGACAGCCTGTTCCTGCTGGCTGACATTCGCATTGAGCAGGGGGCCGAGATCCACCGCGTGCGGGTGCGCAACCTTTCCGACGGCGGGATGATGGCCGAGGGCAATCTCAAAGTGAAGCGCGGTCACCGCGTCGAGGTGGAACTGCGCAATATCGGCCGCATCGTCGGAGGGGTGGCGTGGGTGCAGGACAACCGCTTCGGCATCGCCTTCGACGAGGAAATCGATTCGCAGAAGGCGCGGCGCCCGCTGCAGAGCGAAGAGCATGCGCCGGCCACGATGCTCAAGGCCTCGTGGGCGCATCGCGCCCCGCCACCGCCCGAGCCGGGCAAGCTGCGCAAGATCTGATTGCGGCCGGCCCGGCTTTCGTCGGGCAATAGTGCCCCAGACAAGCTGACCATCGCCGCGCAAGCTGCTAGGCAGGGGCCGATGAGATTCCGGCTGGCCCTGATCCTGACGCTGCTCGCCTCTTGCGGCCCATCGGGCGGCAGCGGGCCGATCAATGTCTCGATCATCGGCTCGCCCCAAAGCCTGTTCCAGCAGGGCGTGCGCCTGTCGCCCGCGGCCCAGCATGTGCGGGCGGCGACCTTCGAAGGGCTGGTCGCGCTCGATCCCGGCGGGCAGGTGGTGCCGGCGCTGGCCGAACGCTGGATCATTACCGATGACGGGCTGAGCTATATCTTCCGCCTGCGCGACAGCACCTGGCCCGATGGCGAGGAAATCACCGCCACCGATGTCCGCCGCCTGTTGCGCGAATCGATTGCGCGCCTCAAGGGCACCTCGCTCGGGCTCGATCTGGGCAAGGTTGACGAGATCCGCGCAATGACCGGGCGCGTTGTGGAAGTGCGCCTGTCCAGCCCGATGCCGGATTTCCTGCGGCTGCTGGCCCAGCCCGAACTCGGCTTCGTCAAGAGCGGTGCCGGTGCCGGCCCGATGGTGCTGTCGCGCGACGAGGACGCGCCGGTCGCCCGGCTTTCGGCGCTCCCTCCCGAAACGCGTGGCCTGCCCGCGCGCGAGGACTGGGAAGAGATCGCCCGCCCGCTCAATGTCGAGGCGCGCTCGGCGCGGCAGGCGGTCGAGGCCTTCTCGCGCGGGGATGTCGATCTGGTGCTGGGCGGCAGCATTGTCGATTTTCCGCTGGCCGAGGCCGGACCCCTGTCGCGCGGGACGATCCAGGTCGATCCCGCGATGGGGCTGCTGGGACTGGTGATCCGCGACGACACGGGCCTGCTGGCCGACCCCGCGCGGCGCGAGGCCCTCTCGATGGCGATCGACCGGGGGTCGCTGATCCAGCCCTTCGGCCTTGGCGGCTGGCAGTCGAGCACGTGGATCGTGCCGCCCGGCGCCTTCGCCCAGCCACGCTATCCGGCGCAGCGCTGGCAGAACCTGACGCTCGACCAGCGCCGCCAGACGGCTGCGGCGCGAATCCGGGCGTGGAGCACGCAGTCGGGCAAGGAAGCCAGATTGCGGGTGGGCCTGCCGCCCGGCCCCGGCAGCGATCTGCTGTTCCGCCAGCTTGCCCGCGCATGGGCGAGCATCGGCGTTGCGATCGAGCGGGTGGATCCTGGCAAGGGCGCGCAAATCGAGCTGCGGGACAATGTCGCACGCTATTCCTCGCCGCGCTGGTATCTCAACCAGTTCAACTGCTCGCTCAAGGCCGGCTTGTGCTCGGCCAAGGCCGACGATCTGGTGCGCCAGTCTCTCGGCGAACGCGATCCGGCTACGCGCGAGCGGCTGCTGGGCGAGGCCCATGCCGCGCTGATCGCGAGCGAGGTCTACATCCCGCTTGGTGCACCGGTGCGCTGGTCGCTGGTGCGCGGGTCGATCAACAATTACCTCGCCAACCAATGGGGTCTGCACCCCTTGTTCCCGCTGTCCCAGCCCACCACATAAGGGCCATGGACAAGACCATGGACCGCCGCCCCGTCCCGCCCCGCATCATCGCGATGCAACTGCCCACCGGCACCGACGCCGCTTCGGTGCGCGCCCGCGTGATGGCGATGGAAAAGCTGCTCGAACGCAGCCTCGTGATCCCCGGCATCAACATGCCGATCGGGCTCGACGTGATCGTCGGCCTCGTCCCGGTGCTGGGCGAGATCATCACCACTGCCATGGGCGCCTATATCATCTGGGAAGCGCGCAATCTCGGCATGTCGCGCTGGCAGCAGGCGCGGATGGGGTTCAACGTCCTGTTCGATACCGCGATCGGCGCGATCCCACTGGTGGGCGACGCGGCCGACGTGCTGTTCCGCTCGAACACGAAGAACCTGAAGATCATCCTCAGGCACATCGACAAGCATCACCCCGAAGCGCGGGTGATCGAGGGGTAGTTTCCTCTGCTGCCATGGCGCGCTAAGGCGCAAGCCATGGCCGGCAAAGTCACCTATTCGAGCTATCTCGATCTCGACCGCATCCTTGCGGCGCAGCACCCCTCGTCCGATGCGCATGACGAACTGCTGTTCATCATCGTCCATCAGGCGAGCGAGCTGTGGCTCAAGCTGTGCCTGCACGAACTCACCGCTGCGCGCGAATGCATCGAGGCGGACAACCTGCGCCCCGCCTTCAAGATGCTGGCGCGGGTGGCGCGCGCGCAGCAGCAGCTGATCCAGAGCTGGGACGTGCTCTCCACCATGACCCCGCACGACTATTCGGCGATCCGCCCCTATCTGGGCGCGTCGAGCGGGTTCCAGTCGGCGCAGTACCGGATGATGGAATTCATGCTCGGCGGGCGCGACGGCAAGCATGTGAAGCTCCACAAGGATAACGAGAACTGGGCCGAGCGGCTGGAAGCGGAGGCCGGACGGGCGAGCCTCTATGACGCTTCGATCCGCCTGCTGGCGCGGCGCGGCTTCGCGATCGATGCCGAGGCAGCGAGCCGCGATCCCGGCGGGCCTTACGTCCACAACGCCAGTGTCGAAGCGGCCTGGGCGGCGATCTACCGCGATCCGCAGGCGCACTGGGATCTCTATGAGCTGGCCGAAAAGCTGGTCGATCTCGAATACCATTTCCAGCGCTGGCGCTTCGGGCATCTGAAGACGGTCGAGCGGATCATCGGCTTCAAGCGCGGCACCGGCGGCACCGCGGGCGTGCCCTATCTTGAAGGCGTGCTCAAACAGGCGTTCTTCCCCGAACTGCTGAGCGTCAGGACAGCGATATGACCCCCGAACAGCGCGCCGCCGAGTTCGATGCGGCCGATCCGCTGGCGCACTTCCGCGAGCGTTTCACCCTGCCCGAAGGGGTGATCTATCTCGACGGCAATTCGCTGGGCGCGCTGCCCAGGGCGACCCCCGAAGTGCTGCGCCGTGTGGTCGAGCAGGAGTGGGGCGAGGGGCTGATCCGGTCATGGAATGATGCAGGCTGGTTCGACATGGCAGGCCGCGTGGGAGCGAAGATCGCCCCGCTGATCGGGGCTACGCCGGACGAGGTGATCGCCTGCGATTCCACCTCGGTGAACCTGTTCAAGCTGATCGCGGCGGCGCTTCAGATGCGCCCGGGCCGCAAGGTGATCCTGTCGGAGCCCGGCAACTTCCCAACCGATCTTTACATGATTGCGGGGCTCGAAGCGCAGGGTCTTGCGACGCGGCGGCTGGCGGCGCGCGACGCGTTGGCTGACGCGCTCGATAAGGACGTCGCGCTGCTGTTGCTCACCCATGTCCATTACAAGACCGGCGCGATGCACGATATGGCGGCGCTCACCCGCGCCGCGCATGAGGCAGGCGCGCTGGTGCTGTGGGACCTGTCGCATTCGACCGGGGCGGTGCCGGTCGATCTGAACGCGGTGGGGGCGGATTTCGCGGTGGGCTGCGGCTACAAGTACCTGTGCGGCGGGCCGGGGGCTCCGGCCTTCGCCTATGTCGCCAAGCGGCATCACGCGGGCCTCGCGCAGCCGCTGACCGGCTGGTTCGGCCACGCCGCGCCTTTCGCCTTTTCCGACGACTACGCCCCCGCGCCGGGGATCGAGCAGCTGCAATGCGGCACCCCGCCGGTGCTCGGCCTCGCCGCGCTCGAAGTCGGCGGCGATCTGATCGCGGAAATCGGCGTCGCGCGGCTTTACGAGAAATCGCAGGCGCTTTCGGAGTTCTTCCTCGCCTGTCTCGAGGCGCACGGCGTGGCGCTCGAATGCGTCAGCCCGGCCCTGTCCAGCGAGCGCGGCAGCCAGCTCTCCTTCCGCCACCCCGAGGCCTACGCCATCTGTCAGGCGCTGATCGCGCGCGGGGTGATCGGCGACTTCCGCGATCCCGACGTGCTGCGGCTGGGCTTTGCGCCGGCCTATCTGAGCTTTGCCGATATCGCCGCCGCCGCGCGCCACCTTGCCGAGGTGCTCCAGAGCGGAGAGTGGCAAAGTGACGAATTCCGCCAGCGGGCCGCGGTGACCTAAGCTTGCCGCCGGGCCACGGATCCGGGCCCGCAAAGGACAGGCCATGCCACGCTCGCCATTCTTCCTCGTTCCGGCCCTGATGCTGCTGCCCCTGCCCGGCGCGCCCGCCTTCGCGCAGGCACCGCCACCTGAGAATGCAGCAAAGAAGGCGCCTTTTGTCGCCCCCGACTTTGCGGTTCCCACGCTCGTCGAAGGGCCAGGCTTCAAGCTAGTGCCGCTCGGCCCGGCCTTGGTCGATATCGACTACGCTGCCTACATGTCCTCGATCACGCACTTGCAGCAGACCTTCACCCGCTCCACCGGCTGGCCGCGCGAGGGTATCACCGCGGCCGAGGCGATGGCCGACATGGAGACCGAAGCGGGCCGCTTCGCGCGGCGCGAATCCTTCGCCTATGCGGTGCTCACGCCCGACGGCAGCCGCGAACGGGGCTGCGTCTATGTCTATCCCGGCAAGGTGCCGGGCTATGATGCCGAGGTGCGGCTTTGGGTCACAAAGGCCGAGTTCGACGCGGGCTTCGATGCAGCGCTGTTTGCGTGGACCAAGGACTGGATCGCGCGCGAATGGCGGTTCTCCAACCCTGCCTATCCGGGGCGCAGCATCGCCTGGGAAGAATGGGACAGGCTGACGGCCCGCTAGGCCTCCAGCTCGACATCCCAGTAGAGCCAGTCGCGCCAGGTTTCGTGCAGGTGATTGGGCGGAAACAGCTTGCCGGCCTGCTGCAACTGCCAGCTGGTCGGACGGATCGGGGCCTGATGCAACGCCATGCCCGCCTGCCGGGGCGTGCGCCCGCCCTTCTTCATGTTGCAGGGCGCGCAGGCGGTGATGATGTTTTCCCACGTCGTCCTCCCGCCGAGGCGGCGCGGGGTGACGTGATCGAAGGTCAGATGCTCGTGGCTGCCGCAATACTGGCACTGGAAGCGGTCGCGCAGGAACACGTTGAAGCGGGTGAAGGCGGGAAATTCGCTCTGCTTCACATATTGCCGGAGCGCGATGACGCTCGGGATCTTCATGTCGAGGCTGGGCGAATGCACCTCGCGGTCATAGCTCGCGACGATGTCCACCCGGTCGAGGAATACCGCCTTGATCGCGGTCTGCCACGGCCACAGGCTCAACGGATAATAGGACAGCGGCGTATAGTCGGCGTTGAGCACCAGCGCGGGGCAGGCCGAAAGGTTGCGCGTCGGGTCTTCATCGACACCGCGGAACCGGGCCGCCTTCTCGATCAGTTCGGCATTGAACACGGGCCTGCGTTCCTCCCTGATTGACTGCATCCTGACCTTGCACGGCAAAGAGTCAAACCCGTGACAGGGCGCATATCCACAGGGACACGCTGTGGACAGGCTGTGGATAGCGAAACAATCTGTCGTGTGGCATGGGCGCAGGCGATGTCTCCCGCCGCGCCTCTCGTGACCCGTTTCGCGCCGAGCCCCAACGGGCACCTGCACCTCGGCCATGCGCTTTCGGCGATCATCGCGCATGATCTGGCAAGGGCGGGCGGCGGGCGGTTCCTGCTCAGGATCGAGGATATCGACGGCCCGCGTTCGCGCCCCGAACTGGCCGAGGAATTCCGCCGCGATCTGGAGTGGCTGGGGCTCGAATGGGACGAGGTGCCCGCCCAATCGACCCGCCTTTCCACCTATGCCGCCGCTGCCGGGGCGTTGAAGGCGCGCGGGCTGCTCTATCCCTGCACCTGCACCCGCAAGCAGATCGAGGAAGCAGG
>CAZQOO010000013.1:0-19717 GCA_964594845.1 uncultured Porphyrobacter sp.
GCCGCGCGAAATGCCGGATTCCCGGCCCGTCAGCTCGGCCATGATGACCTTGGGATCGATCCCGCAGGCGAGCATGTGGCCGTGGTCGCGGTAGCCGGTGATAACGCTGTCACGTTCGGGATCCAGCGCGGATTGCAGACCGATCGCGACCGCTTCCTGACCGATGTAGAGATGGCAGAAACCGCCGATCAGCCCGAGCCCGTAAAGCTGGCCCGCCTTCTCCTCGAACCGCCGGATCAGCAGCATCTGGCGGTAGAACTCGAGCATCTCCGCCTCGCTCGCGGCGTAGCGCTTCCGGGCTTCGAAGGCCTCTTGCAGCGAATGAAGGATGAAGTCGCCATCGTCCGGTGCGGGCGCGGCTTTTGCGGGCTTTCTGGCCAAGATAAGTATCCCTCTCTCTGGCGCGCTCATGGGGAGGAGAAGCGCCGTCCAATGCCTCACTCTATAGGCAGGCAAACGGGGATGACGCAACGGCAAGCCGTTGCAGAAAACCGAACGCGCATACGAAATCAGAGCAACCGGCAAGCCCTTGCGGGATCACTCGTCCTCAAGCGTGATCACCACTTCATCCTCGTGGATCACGCCCAGCTTCTCGCGCACCAGCTCGCTGGCCAGATCGGGATCGGCCGCCTCGGGGTCGAGCAGCTTGACGCGGTTGCGCAGGGCATCGCGCTCGGCGCTCAGCTTGGCGATTTCCTTCTCGCGTTGTTCGAGTGCGGTGGCGTTCTCGCTCCAGGCGAGCAGACCCGTGGGCCCCGCAACCGCAAAGCCGGCGAGCGCCAGCAGCACCACCAAGGCAATCAGCTGCTTGCGCCTGTCGCTCGAAATCGCCCTGCGCATGATGGCCACGAACCCCTTCAACCTGTCCCGTTAACCGACAGTCTCACAGAATCACACTTGGCCCCGCGCCGCAAGAGCGTTGCGCAAATAATCCCTTTGGACGGGCGCTGGACAAGCTGTCTGGCAATCCCGTTTCGATCTGATACTGAACTGCCGACGAGGGAGGAGAACCCATGCACATCATCGCACACGATCCGGCCCGCTTTGCGGGCCTGCCCGGCTATCCCTTCGCAGAGAACTGGCTGACCATCGATCTGGGCGAGGGCTTTTCGGGCCGGATGCACTATCTCGACGAAGGCCCAAAGGACGCGCCGCCGCTGCTGTTGCTGCATGGCGAACCGTCCTGGTCCTACCTCTACCGCAAGATGATCCCGCTGCTGGTGGACGCGGGCTTGCGCTGCCTTGCGCCCGATCTCATCGGCTTCGGCAAGAGCGACAAGCCCGACGATCAGGCCTTCTACACCTATGCCCGCCATGCCGACTGGCTGCGGCAGTGGCGCAATGCCGTGGTGCCGCAGGTGGCCGGGCTGTTCTGTCAGGACTGGGGCGGGCTGCTCGGCCTCAGGCTGGTGGGGCAGGAACCGGAACGCTTCGCCTTCGTGGTCGCCAGCAACACCTTTCTGCCGACCGGTGGCGGCAAGGCCTCGCCGGGCTTCCTCGCATGGCGCGAATTCGCACGCTCCTCGCCCGATTTCCGCATCGGCGGGATCATGGATCGTGGCTCGCAGACCCCTTTCACCCCGGCCGAGATCGCGGCCTATGACGCCCCCTTTCCCGACGAGGCAAGCAAGGCCGGCGCGCGCGCCTTCCCGCAGCTGGTGCCGATCGAGGACGACAAGCCGGGGGTGGCCGACAACATCGCCGCATGGGAGGGCCTTGCCGGTTTCGACCGGCCCTTCCTCACCCTGTTCGGCGAGGATGATCCGGTGCTCGGGCAAGCCGGTCCGCTGCTGGCGAAGCGCATCAAGGGCGCCGAAGGGCAACCCCATGCGATGCTTTCCGCCTGCGGCCACTTCAGTCAGGAAGACCGACCGGCAGAGCTGGCCGAAGGCGTGATCGCGATGGCGCGCAAGGCGGGCGTCATCGCTTGAGGGACACCGCCGGCGCTCCCCTTCCCCTGGCCCCTTCTCCGGCCTATCTCACCCGCACGCAGGAGCGGGCGCTGGCGCTGACCATCGCGGTGGTCACCGCCAATGCCTATTACATCCATCCGATCATCGGCGACGTCGCGCGCGGGTTCGGGGTCGGCGAGGCCGAGATCGGGCTGGTGCCGGCCTTGAACCAGCTGGCGCTGGCGCTGGGTATCCTGCTGCTGCTCCCGCTGGGCGATTTCACCTCCAACCGCCGCCTGTGCCTGATCTTCGTCAGCGGCCAGACCTTGTGCCTGCTCGGCATGGTGCTGGCCCCGGGCTTCATTGCCTTCACTGCCGCCTCGACGCTGCTCGGCTTCTGCACGATCGCGCCCTATCTGATCCCCGCCTTCGCTTCCAAACGGGTCGCGCCCGAGCGGCTGGGCCAGGTGACCGCGAAGCTCACCGCCGCCGTGATCTTCGGCATTCTGGTGGCACGGGTAAGCGCCGGGATCATCGCCGCGCACGCCGACTGGCACACGGTCTATGTCTGCGCCTTCGTGCTGATGGCCGCGGTCACCGCTTTCCTGCCGGTGGCGATGCGCAGCGAAGTGGCCCCCGTAAAGCAGCCGCAGGCGGGTTATGGCGCCTTGATCCTCTCGGTCTTCACGCTCGCGGCAAGGCACCCGGACATGCGCATTTCCGCCGCGATCCAGGGGCTCAATTTCGCGATCTTCACCGCCAGCTGGCTGGCGCTGGCGCTGCATCTCACCAGCGCCGAGCTTGGCTATGGCACCGATGACGTGGGCTATCTTGCCGGGGTCGCGGCGATCAGCATTTTCACCACCCCGCGACTCGGACGCTGGGCGGACAAGGTCGGCCCGCGCCGGGCGCGGCTGGTGGCTGCGGTGGTGCAGATGACAGGCATCGCGCTGTTCTATCCCTTGGGCTTCAGCATCTGGACGGTGCTGGTGCCGCTGCTGATCACCAACATGGTCGGCCCCACGGTGGATGTGACGGGGCGCATGACGCTGTTCACCCTCGCGCCTGAAATCCGGACGCGCCTGACCACCACCTACATCGTGACCATGTTCGTCGGCGGCGCGGTCGGCAGCGCGCTTGGCACGGCGGTTTATGACGCTGGCGGGTGGCGCGCGACCTGTGTCTTGTTGCTGGTGATGTCGGCGGGAGTGCTGACGCTGGCGGCCCATGCCGAGCGGCGGTGGAAGCGGCAGCAAGGGTAATGGTGACCCCGGCGCGATTCGAACGCGCGGCCCTCAGATTAGGAATCTGATGCTCTATCCGGCTGAGCTACGGGGTCCTGAGCCGCTACATAGCAGCCGGACCCTTCCAATCAATTCAACTTTTCGGGCGGGGCCACCGGGAATGGCAGCGGGACGACCGAAACGCCTTCCTCGATCAGCGCCTTGGCCTCGGCAAGGCTCGCCTGTCCGTGGATCGGGGCGGCATCGCGCTCGCCATAATGCATCGCGCGCGATTCCTCGGCGAATTTCTCGCCCACCCAGGTCGAGTTCTTGAGCGCCTCGGCCTGCGCCTTGGCGAGTGCGGCGAGCGCCTGCTGAACCTGCGGCGGCAGCGGCGAGTTGGCCACCGGTCGCGGGGCTTCGGGCGGCAGAACTTCCTGCCGCTGGTTGCCCTTGGCCGGAACGGCAGGCGCCATCGGGGCCTTGGCGACATCGGCCGAGCCGCAATGCGGGCAAGCGATGAGCCCGCGCGCCTGCTGGTCATCATAATCCGCCGAGGAGCCGAACCAACCCTCGAAGCGGTGACCGTCGGCGCAGGAAAGATCAAACACGATCATGATGCATCACGATTTGGGGATTTCGCGGCGGTTGGCAAGAGACGGCACCTGCGCACGCACCGCGTCGATGCGGGCAAGATCGATCTCGCAGAAGGCGAGGCCCGGTTCCTCTCCGCCCATGTCGAGCAGCACCTCGCCCCAGGGATCGACCACGAGGCTGTGGCCATAGGTTGCGCGTCCGTCGGCGTGAGTTCCCACTTGCGCCGCCGCGATCACGAAGGCGGATGCCTCGATTGCGCGCGCGCGCAGCATGACGTGCCAATGCGCCGCGCCGGTCGGACGGGTAAAGGCCGCCGGCACCGCAATCGCATCACAGCGCCGGTTGCCGAGTTCGCCGAACAGGGCAGGAAAACGCAGATCGTAGCAGATCGTCAGGCCAAGCCGCCCGACCGGCGTATCTTCGAGCGTCACCACCGCGCGGCCCGGTTCATAGGCGGCGCTTTCGCGCCAGCTCTCGCCGCTGGCGAGTTCGACGTCGAACATGTGGATCTTGTCGTAGGTGACCGGACCATCGCTGTCCGGACGGAAACAATGCGTCCGGTTAGCCCATTTGCCGCCGCTGGTCGCCACCGGCATCGATCCGATCACAAGGTCAAGATGGGTCTCGGCAGCCACCCTCGACAGGCGCTCGATCATGTCGGCAGGCGCATCGCTTTCGATCCATTTGCGCGCACGGGCACGGTCGCGATCGAGCAGCAGCGACATTTCGGGGGTGAACAGCATCTGCGCCCCGCGCTCGGCGCATCGCGCCGCAGCATCCGCGATGACGCGCAGATTGTGATCGGGATCGATCCCCGAGCACATCTGCAGGACACCGATAACCGGCATCAGCCAGCCAGCAGCGCGTCGAGCTTGCCCGCAGCCTCCAGCGCGTGAAGATCGTCACACCCGCCGACATGGACCGCGCCGATGAAGATCTGCGGCACCGTCATCGCGTTCGGCGCGCGCGCCAGCATCTCGTCACGCTTCGGTCCGCCCAGCGTGATGTCATGTTCGGTGAAGGCTGCGCCCTTCTCGCTCAGCAGGCGTTTGGCCCGCACACAGAAGGGGCAGGCGAACTTGGTGTAGATGTCGATCTGTGGGCCAGCCATCATGTCCTCTTGAAAGCATGCTGCGGCAAACCAGATAGAGCCTGTTGCAACGTTCCGCCAGTCTCGGGGATCGCACGGCAACAGGCGGGTGCTGCATCCGGCAGGCCCGCGTCAGAACCAGATCGCTCGACCAAGAGGATTTGCATCTATGTCGCGTTTCGATTTCACGCCCTATCGCCGCTCCACCGTGGGCTTTGACCGCCTGTTCGACCTGCTCGAGAACCAGGCGCGGCTCAATGCGGGCGACAATTACCCCCCCTTCAACATCTCGCGCTCGGGTGATGACAATTACCGCATCACGCTCGCAGTGGCCGGTTTCCGTCCCGGTGACATCGACATCACCGCGCAGCAGAACCTGCTCGTCGTGCAGGGCCGCAAGCGCGAGGACGTGGCCGATGGTTCGGAACTGATCCATGTCGGCATCGCCAACCGGGGCTTCGAGCGCCGCTTCGAACTCGCCGATTTCGTGCGCGTGGAAAGCGCCGATCTGGCCGACGGGCTGCTGACCATCGATCTTGTGCGCGAAGTGCCCGAGGCAATGAAGCCCCAGAAGATCGCCATCAACGGCGCGGCCCGGCTCACGGCGGTTCCGCTCGATAACGACAGCAACAGCGGCGATCAGGCCAGCGCGGCCTGAGCCTTGGGCCGGTCCCCGGGGATGTGACGCTTCGGGGAGCTCAAATCAAAGGGGGCGGATTTCGCAATCCGCCCCCGCGGCTTTCGCCGCCCTGCCTCGTCCTGTCCGTCCGGGTCGCAGAAGACGGACAAAATTCGGCAAGCTCTCTAAGCCGGCGAGGGTTCCCGAAGAACGTTAACAACCGTCAAAAACCGTTGCGGTGTCAGGCCGGTCTAGACCGGCTCGCCCTTCCCAAATCCTCTCTATGCCCCTGCGTCTAATGCGGAAACGCAATCTCACGCAAGGGTAAACTTACAAACTTGTAAGGATACGACACGGTCGCCCAAATCCTTGTAACAAAACGGTGCGGACACCCGTCAAACAAGGCTGGAAGGAAGCGCGCGACCCCCCAAAAAAAACCAGCGCCGGACCGGAGTCAGACGAGTCGCGACTGTTCCAGCGCGGCGGCGATGAAGCCGGCGAACAGCGGGTGCGGATCAAAGGGACGCGATTTCAGTTCGGGGTGGAACTGCACGCCCACGAACCACGGGTGATCCGGCCGCTCGACGATCTCCGGCAGCAGGCCATCGGGGCTCATCCCGGCGAAGATCAGGCCCTGCCGTTCCAGCGGCTCGATGAAGGCGCTGTTGACCTCGTAGCGGTGGCGATGGCGTTCCGAGATCATCTCGGCCCCGCCATAGATGCGCGAGGTGTGGCTGTTGGCCGAAAGCTTCGCCGGATAGGCGCCGAGCCGCATCGTGCCGCCGAGGTCTCCGCCCGCTTCGCGCTGCTGGAGGCCTTCCTTGCTCATCCATTCGCTGATGATGCCCACCACCGGCGTGTCGGTCGGGCCGAATTCGGTCGAGGAGGCGTGTTCGAACCCGGCCGCGCGCGCGCCCTCGATGCAGGCCATCTGCATGCCGAGGCAGATGCCGAAGAACGGCACCTTGCGTTCGCGGGCGAAGCGCACGCTGGCAATCTTGCCCTCGCTGCCACGCTCGCCAAAGCCGCCGGGCACGAGAATGCCGTGCATCGGTTCCAGCTGGGCGATGATCTGGCTGTCGTCGTCGCCCTCGAAGATCTCGGCGTCGATCCAGCGGATGTTGACCTTGACCCGGTTGGCCAGCCCGCCGTGCACCAGCGCCTCGTTGAGGCTCTTGTAGGCATCGGGCAGGCCGACATACTTGCCCACTACCGCAATGGTGACTTCGCCTTCGGGGTTGAAATAGCGGTCGGTCACGTCGCGCCAGGCCGACAGATCGGGCTCGGGCGCATCGGTGATGCCAAAGGCACGCAGCACTTCGGCATCGAGCCCCTCGGCATGATACTGCAAGGGCACCGAGTAGATCGAGGGCGCATCCAGCGCCGGGATCACCGCTTCCTTGCGCACGTTGCAGAAATTGGCGATCTTCTGGCGCTCGGTGTCGGGAATGGGATGCTCGGCGCGGCACAGCAGCAGGTCGGGCTTGATCCCGAGACTGGCGAGTTCGCGCACCGAATGCTGGGTCGGCTTGGTCTTCAGCTCGCCCGCGGCCTTGATGTAGGGCACCAGCGTGACGTGGACCGAGAGCGTCTGGAGCGGTTCGAGCTCGTTCCTGAGCTGGCGGATCGCTTCCATGAAGGGCAGCGATTCGATGTCGCCCACTGTCCCGCCGATCTCGCACAGGATGAAATCGTGATCGCCCTGATCGGCCAGCGCGAATTCCTTGATCGCGTCGGTGACGTGGGGGATCACCTGCACCGTCGCGCCAAGGTAGTCGCCGCGGCGTTCCTTGGCGATGATGTCGCGATAGACCCTTCCGCTCGTGATGTTGTCGCTCTGGCGCGCGGAAACCCCGGTGAAACGCTCGTAATGCCCGAGATCGAGATCGGTCTCGGCCCCGTCATCGGTGACGAACACCTCGCCGTGCTGATAGGGGCTCATCGTGCCCGGATCGACGTTGAGATAAGGATCGAACTTGCGGATGCGGACCTTGTAGCCACGCGCCTGCAGGAGCGCCGCCAAGGAGGCAGCCATGAGACCTTTGCCGAGCGAGGAGACCACGCCGCCGGTGATGAAAATGAACCGCGCCATGGGAGTCGGGCCTTAAGCAGCGAGAGGGATTCGGGGCAAGCGAATTGCGTGCGCGCGCGCGGCTCCATCCACAGCAATCGCACGGGAGCGCGGCAAAGCGGTGCCGCGCGGGCGGATTACTCCGCGGCCGGTTCCTGTGCCGGAGCCGGGCTTTCACCGGCAGCCGGCGCCGCCGGAACCGGTGCCACCGGCTGCTCGGCCAGCAGATCGGGCACGGGCGCAGCCGCCGGCGCACCGTTGGCGCGTTCCAGCGTCGAGGTCACCGCACCCACCCGGCTCTCGCGCACCGCCAGCGCGGCGAGCACGATCGACAGCGAGACGAAGGCAATCGCCAGCCACTTGGTCGCGCGGGTGAGGAAATCCGCCGCGCCGCGCGCACCGAAAGCGCCCGAGGGGCTGCCGCCGATGCCCAGCCCGCCACCTTCCGAACGCTGCATCAGCACCACGCCAACCAGCGCGGCGGCCACGATGGCCTGGATCACGGTGAGGAAGATGAACAGCGACATAGACGAATCTCTTGTGAGGGACGCGAGGCGCGTCCGGCTTCAATACTGGCGGGCCATGTAGGCGCGCGCGGGGGAATCGGCAAGGGCGAGCGGCAGGCCGCCCTGACCGCTCAGTGGTCGGACGGCTCGCCGGCGGCGAGCGCGATGCCCATGAAGCTGTCCGCGGTCAGGCTCGCCCCGCCGACCAGCGCCCCGCCCACCTCGGGCACGGCGAAGATTTCGGCCGCGTTCTCGGGCTTGACCGAGCCGCCGTAAAGGATGCGCACCTCGCGCCCCTGTGCCTCTCCGTATAGATCGACCAGCAGCTTGCGGATGACGGCGTGCATTTCCGCGATGTCGGCGGTGGTCGCGACATTGCCGGTGCCGATCGCCCAGATCGGTTCATAGGCAACCGTGATGCGCTCGGCCACGTCGGCGGGCGCATCGGCCGGGGCCGGAAGCGAGGCCTTGAGCTGCTTCTTCACAAAGGCCACGGCCTTGCCCGATTCGCGGGTCTGGGCGGTTTCGCCGCAGCACATGATGATCCTGAGGCCCGCCGCCAGCGCCGCCTGCGCCTTGGAACGCACTAGCGCGTCGCTCTCGCCGTGGCCCTGCCGCCGCTCGGAATGGCCGAGGATCACGAACTTCGCGCCCGCATCGGCGACCATCGCCGCCGAGATGTCGCCGGTGTAGGCGCCGCCGTCGGCCTGGTGGCAATCCTGCGCGCCCACCGAGATCTGCTCGGCCTCGCGGTGGATCGGGTGGATCAGCGTGAAGGGCGGCGCGAGCGCGACTTCGACCTTCATGTGGCGCTGGGCCGCACGGTCGATCGCGCGCGCTTCGGAAAGCATCGCGCGGGTGCCGTGCATCTTCCAGTTTCCGACGATGTAGGGTCGGCGTGTCATGCTTTTGTCCTGCACCTGAATGATTCGAGAGGTTTGCTTCGCCGGAGCGGTGATTCTGTGGTTGCTGTATCGCCCCGGGGCCGCGTCCGCTAGCCGAGGACGGCCCTGTAGTCAAAAGCGGCGGTGACCTGTTGCCGCGCGGTCGCATGGCCTATAAAGCGCACGCCGCACCGCCTGTGGCTGGCGGTGCGGCAGGGCTGCGCGACGGCTCCTGCTCTCTGCCTGTTTTCCGCTCGGGGTCACGACCACAATGCTCACCTTCTTCCGCCGCTTCTTCCAGTCGAAAATCGGCCTGCCGATCTTCCTCGGCTTTCTGGTGCTGATGGCGCTGGCCTTTGCAGCGGCCGACATCACCGGGACAACGACCTTCGGCGGCGTGTCCGGCGGTGACCGCGTGGCGGTGGTCGACGGCGAGCCGATTGCCAGCACCGAGCTCGTGACTGCGGCCAACACCGCGCTCAATCAGGTGCGCCAGCAGCAGCCGACGCTCACCATGCCCGAATTCATCGCAGCCGGCGCGCTCGACGAAGTGATGCGCCAGCTGATCGATCGCAACGCCATCGGTCTGTATGCCAGGAAATATGGCCTCAGGGCCGGAGACAACCTCGTCAACAGCGAAATCCTGCAGATCGAGGCCTTCAAGTCGCTGAGCGGGCAGTTCGACGAGCAGACCTATATCGCCGCGCTGCGCCAGCAGGGGCTGACCGATGCCGTGTTCCGCCGCGATCTTGTCAACGGCTTGCTCGAAGACCAGCTGCTCCGCCCCGCGCTCGCCGCGCCGCAGATGCCTGCCAAGATCGCGCGCCAATATGCCGCGCTGGTGCTGGAACGGCGCAAGGGCGAGATCGCGCTGATCCCGAGTGCCGCCTTCGCCCCCGCCGGCGATCCGAGCGAGGCGCAGCTGGCCGAATGGTACGGCAAGAACCGCGCCCAGTTCATGCGGCCCGAGCGCCGCACGCTGCGCTTTGCGGTGTTCGGTGACGACACGCTTAAAGTAGACGCAGTCCCGACCGAGGCCG
Source organism: uncultured Porphyrobacter sp. (assembly GCA_964594845.1). GTDB lineage: Bacteria > Pseudomonadota > Alphaproteobacteria > Sphingomonadales > Sphingomonadaceae > Erythrobacter. The sequence continues at coordinate 9,923 of CAZQOO010000013.1, forward strand.
AGATCGCCGCCCGCTACAAACGCGACGCTGCGCAGTATCAGGCAACCGAGCGGCGCGCGGTGACGGCCTTCGTGGTGCCGACCCAGGACGCCGCTCGCGCGCTTGCCGCCCGCATCAAGAGCGGCACCCCGCTTGAAGTTGCCGCGCGCGAAGCCGGCTTCACCGCCTCCCCCGCCCCGCTGCGTGACCGCGAAGCGATGGCCAATGCCACCAGCTTCGCCTTTGCCCAGAGCGCCTTCAAGGCTGCACAGGGCGGCGTGGTCGAGCCCGCGCAGGGCACGCTCGGCTGGTATGTCGCCCGGGTCGACACGATCGAGCGCATCCCGGCGCGCAGCCTTGCCGAGGTCCGCGGCACCATTGCCGAGGCGCTCTCGGTCGAGAAGCGCAACGCAGCGATCGCCGATCTGGTGGCCGAGATCGAAGGCGAGATCGACAGCGGCACCGCGCTGGCCGAGGTCGCCAAGGCCTATGGTCTCAAGGTCGAGACCACGCCGGCCCTGCTCGCCGATGGCAAGGCCTTTGGTCGCCCCGATGTGCAGATCGTCCCGCAGCTGGTGCCGGTGCTGGCGACCGCCTTCCAGATGGAGGAAAGCGAGCCGCAGCTGGCCGAGGTTGTGGCCGGCAGGCAGTTCGTGGTGTTCGAGGTCGCCCGTGTCGACGAGGCTTCGGCCCCGCCGCTGGCGGAGATCAAGCCGCAGGCCGTGGCCGGGTGGAAGCGTGCGCAGGGCGCGATCCTTGCCAAGGCTGCGGCTGACCGGATCGCCGCCAAGGCGCGCGGCAGCGCCGATCTTGCCGCCGCGCTGGCCGCGGAGAACAAGCCCGGCTTCGAGCGCGAGGTGATTGATCTCGAACGCCGCGCCCTGCTGGCCCAGCGCGGGCGCAACATCCCTGCGCCGCTGGTGCTGATGTTCAGCATGGCCGAAGGCTCGGTGAAGGTGCTCGAAGGGCCGCGCAACATCGGCTGGTATGTGGTCAGCCTCGACGACATCAGCACCGATCCGGTCGAAGGCGAGCCGGGCCTGCTCGAACAGACCCGCCGCCAGCTCGCCCCGACCCTGACCGAGGAATATCGCCGTCAGGCTGCCGCCGCGATGCGCAAGGAGCTCACCACCACCCGCGACGAGGCGGCGATCGCGGCGGTGCGCAAGCAACTGGCCGGCGAGCAGTGAGCGCAGGCGCAGCCGCTTCGTGAACAGCCGATCCGACAGTCCCGCCGCAGGCCTGCCCGAAAACGCCGCCCCTGCCGCCGCCGCGCTGGCCGCGGGGCAGCCGGCGCTGGTGTGGCGCCGGATCATTGCCGACAGCGACACGCCGGTGGGCGCGGCGCGGCGGCTGATGGTGCCCGGGCGCGGCGACTTCCTGCTCGAAAGCGTCGAGGGCGGCGAGGTGCGCGGGCGCTACAGCCTGCTCGGGCTCGATCCCGATCTGGTGTTCCGCGCCAGCGGCAACGCGGCGGCGATCAACCGCGACTGGCGGCACAACCGCGAGGCCTTTGTCCCTTGCGCAGGCGAAGCGCTGGCCGAACTGCGCGCGCTGGCCGCGGCCTGTCGCATCGATCCCCTGCCCGAGGGCCTGCCCCCGGCGCTTGCCTGCCTCGTCGGCTATCTCGGCTATGAAACCATCGGCCTCGTCGAGCGCCTCCCGCGTGCGCCCGACAGTGCGCTGGCCCTGCCCGACATGCTGTTCGTGCGGCCTGCCGTCATTCTGGTGTTCGACGGGCTGACCAACGCGCTCTATGCGGTCGCGCCGATCTGGCAGGCGGATGATCCCGCGGCCGCCGTTGCCCATGCGGGCGAACGGATCGATGCGGTGCTGAGCCAGCTGGGCGAGGCGATGCCGCGCGAGGGCGGCGCCGATCTGCCGGATGCCCTGCTCGATCTCGCCCCCGTCATCGCGCCCGATGATTACAAGGCGATGGCGCTCAAGGCGAAGGACTACATCCTTGCAGGCGACATCTTCCAGGTGGTGCTGGCGCAGCGCTTCACTTGTCCCTTCCCGCTGCCACCGCTGGCGCTTTACCGCGCGCTGCGGCGGGTGAACCCTTCGCCCTTCCTCTATTTCCTCGATCTGCCGGGCTTTGCGCTGGTCGGCTCCAGCCCCGAAATCCTCGTGCGGGTGAGAGAGGGCGAAGTCACCATCCGCCCGATCGCCGGAACACGGCCACGCGGAGCGACGCGCGAGGAGGATATCGCCAACGAAGCCAGCCTGCTGGCCGATCCCAAGGAACGCGCCGAGCACCTGATGCTGCTCGATCTGGGGCGCAACGACGTCGGGCGCGTGGCGGCGGCGGGCACGGTGGAAGTCACCGACAGCTTCACCATCGAGCGCTACAGCCACGTCATGCACATCGTCAGCAATGTCGTGGGCCAGCTCGATGCCTCGAAGGACGCGCTCGATGCGCTGTTCGCAGGGTTCCCGGCCGGCACCGTCTCGGGCGCGCCCAAGATCAGGGCGTGCGAGATCATCGCCAGCCTCGAACCGGAAACGCGCGGGGCCTATGCCGGGGGCGTGGGCTATTTCGCGCCTGACGGCAGCCTCGATTCGTGCATCGTGCTGCGCACCGCAGTGGTCAAGGACGGGGTGATGCACGTGCAGGCGGGCGCGGGGATCGTCGCGGATTCCGATCCCGATTACGAACTCGCCGAATGCCGCGCCAAGGCAGGGGCGCTGATCGCCGCCGCGCGCGAGGCGGTGCGGGTGGCGGGCGAGCCGGGATACGGCCAGTGATCCGCCGCGCCGCTCTGCTGTCTGCCGCGCTGCTGGCGCTTGCGGCCTGTTCCGAACAGCCCGCCGGCGAGCCGCTGGTGCGCGCGCGGCTCGACGGGTCGGAGCCTTCGAGCAAACCCGCCCCGACGCCGACGCCGAGCGTCGCCGCCGACAGCGCCTGCCGCAAGGTCACCTTCGAGGACGTCCCCCTCACCCATTGCACCGCCGATCCGGCGAAGCACCGCATCGCCATGGCGAACCTCGGGGCGGACAAGCAGCCCTTCGGCTCGCTGTCCGCCTTTGCAGGCACTGTCGATCCGGCCGCAATCGCCTTTGCCGTCAATGGCGGGATGTATGGCGATGATCTGAAGCCCCTCGGCTACTATGTCGAAAAGGGCGAGCGATTGAAGGAGCTGGATCGCGGCACCGGAGAGGGCAACTTCTACATGAAGCCCAACGGGGTGTTCTTCGGCACGGGCGGATACTGGCGCGTGCTGGGGAGCAACACCTTCTTCGAGACCGTGGGCGAGCGGCCCGAATTCGGCACCCAGTCCGGTCCGTTGCTGCTGGTGGACGGCAAATTGCACCCCGAAATCCAGGACAACGGCCCCTCCAGGGCGATCCGCAACGGTGTTGCGGTGGACGCGGGTGGACGCGCGCATTTCGTCATTTCCGATGCGCCGGTCAGCTTCGGCCAGCTGGCGCGCTATTTCCGTGACGTGGTGAAGGTGAGCAATGCCCTCTATCTCGACGGGCAGGTGTCGAGCCTGTTGGACCCGGCGAGCGGTCGCATGGACAAGGGCCGCGTCGGGCCGATCATCGTGGTGACGAAAATCGAAGGGGCAGGAGGTTAGGTCGCGGATAAAGAGCTAGCTCATGCTTTTTTCAAAGAACGAGACCTCTCAAGGCTTGGTCCGAAAAGCTTTTCAGCGTCTCCAACACTATCAAGTACAAGCTTGCCGATTTTTCCATCCTCGAGATCTTTTGAACCCAGTGCCCAAACGTCGCCTTGTAACTCATTGAGGAAATCGCGGTCCTCAAATCCTTGATAGGGAACTTCATAGAGGGATTGGGCGGAGATGCGGACGGTTTCTATGGTTTGCCTAACATCTTCTAGAGGCTTTGAAAAACTTTCTCCGAACACCGCTCTCACTCGAAGAGAGATCAAGTGCAATTTATCGAATTTTTCTTGGTGCCGCTTAGCGCGTTCAAAAGCAATGTAGCCGATGTCGCGATAGCGCTTCTGCGCCGGTGACTCTGCGTCCCCTGCTTCCCGCCCGTCTGCTTCCCCCATGTAGCCAAATGGAGACCGGATTGCTCGCAAAGCATTTTGCACTTCGTAAAGGCTAAGGAGCGCTTCCTCAGCCAGCTCGATTTTTCTAGAACCAATGCGTTCGTTCCGCCAAATTTCCAAACTCTTGATGCCCTGCCATGCAGCAAAAATTGCGGCGCCAGCGACCCCTAGATCACTTAAAGCAGAGACATGATCGACAGTAAGATATGGAATCATTGCGAACCCCAAGTTTTCTCGCCATCGGAATAGCATGATCCTCGTCATCGACAATTACGACAGCTTCACCTTCAACCTCGTCCATTACCTGATGGAGCTGGGGGCCGAAGTGCGGGTCGAGCGCAATGACGCGCTGACCGCGGCCGAGGCGCTGCGGACCAATGCTGCCGGGTTCCTGATCTCGCCCGGACCCTGCACGCCCAATGAAGCAGGCATCAGCCTCGATCTGGTCGCCGCCTGTGCGGACGCGGGCAAGCCCCTGATGGGCGTGTGTCTCGGCCATCAGGCGATCGGCCAGCATTTCGGCGGGCGAGTGCAGCGCGGCGGGCTGATGCACGGCAAGACCTCGCCCGTCACCCATGACGGGAGCGGGGTCTTCGCCGGCCTGCCCTCGCCCTTCATCGCCACGCGCTATCACAGCCTCGAAGTGGTGGACGTGCCCGACGATCTGGTCGCCAATGCCCATGCCGAGACGCCGGGCGCGGATTACCCCAGCGTCATGGGCTTCCGCCACGCGAGCCTCCCGATCCATTCGGTGCAGTTCCACCCCGAAAGCATCGCCACCGAGCACGGCCATGCACTGCTCGCCAATTTCCTGGCGGTGTGCGGGCTGGAGCCGGTGCTGCCGGCAAGGCTGACGGTATGAACCTGCTGCCCGACATCACCGCTCCGCTTTCCGAAGCCGAGGCGGAAAGCGCCTTCGGCGTGCTGCTCGATGGCACGCCTTCGGAGGAGGAGATTGCGGACTTCCTCGTCGCCCTTTCGGCGCGCGGCGAGACGTCTGACGAGATCGCCGGCGCAGCGCGGGCGCTCAGGGCGCGGTTGATCCCGATCGACGCGCCCGAGAATGCCATCGACGTGTGCGGCACAGGCGGCGACGGACACCACACGCTCAACGTCTCCACCGCCGTCAGCCTCGTGGTCGCCGCCTGCGGCGTGCCGGTCGCCAAGCACGGCAACCGCGCGGCAAGTTCGAAGGCGGGCGCGGCGGACACGCTGGAGGCGCTCGGCCTCGACATGGACGCGGCGGGGCGCACGGCGGAAAAGACGCTGGCCGAAATCGGCATCTGCTTCCTCTTCGCCAAGAACCACCACCCGGCGATGGCGCGCATCCAGCCCATCCGCGTGCGGATCGGCCAGCGCACGATCTTCAACCTGATGGGCCCGCTGTCGAACCCCGCGAAGGTGAAAAGCCAGCTGATCGGCATTGCGCGGCCTGCCTATGTGCCGATCTATGCCGGCGCGATGGCGCGGCTCGGCACCGGCAAGTCACTGATCGTCTCGGGCGACGAGGGGCTTGACGAGCTGAGCCTTGCCGGCGGCAACGAGGTTGCGGTGGTGACCGGCAACGCCTTCCGCATGGAGCGCGTCGATGCCTCCGCGGCCGGCCTGCCCCATGCCCCGATCGAGGCGATCCGCGGCGATGATGCGAGGCACAACGCGGCGGCGCTCAAGGCGCTGCTGATGGGCGCCCCCGGCCCCTATCGCGACGCCGTGCTGTTCAACGCTGCCGGCGCGCTGCTGGTGGCGGGGCGCGGCGCGGACTGGCAGGAACGCGCCGCGATGGCCGCCGAGGCGCTCGATTCGGGCGCGGCGCTGGCCCTGCTCGACAAGTGGATCGCGCTCGCGAAGTGAAAGACATGAACAAGCTCGAAGAAATCTGCATCGCCAAGCGCGAGATCGTCACCGCCCGCAAGCGCGCCATCCCGGACGAAACCCTTGCCCGCGCAGCACGGACCCAATCCGTCCCGCGCGGGTTCGAAGCCGCCCTGCGCGCGCGTGCCGCCAACGGCTATGCCCTGATTGCCGAGATCAAGAAGGCCAGCCCTTCCAAGGGGCTCATCCGCGCCGACTTCCGCCCCGCCGAGCACGCCGCCGCCTATGAGGCAGGCGGTGCGGCCTGCCTTTCGGTGCTGACCGATGCGCCCTATTTCCAGGGACACGAGGACTATCTGGTCGAGGCCCGCTCCGCCTGCGCGCTGCCGGTGCTGCGCAAGGACTTCATGGTCGATCCGTGGCAATGCCTCGAAGCCCGCGCGATCGGGGCCGATGCGATCCTGATCATCGTCGCCGCGCTGGAGGACAGCGCCATGGCCGAGATCGAAGCCGCCGCCCGCGAGCTTGGCATGGACGTGCTGGTCGAGGTGCATGACGAGGCCGAGGTGGAACGGGCCGCCCGCGTGCTCAAATCGCGCCTGATCGGGGTCAACAACCGCGATCTCAAGACCTTCACCACTTCGCTGGCCGTCACCGAGCGCCTCGCCCCGCTGATGCCCGAAGGCACGCTGATCGTCGGCGAGAGCGGGATCAATTCCCATGCCGATTGCCGGCGCCTCGAAGCGGCCGGCGTGCGCAGTTTCCTTGTCGGGGAAAGCCTGATGCGCGCGGACGATGTCGCCGCCGCCACCCGGGCCTTGCTCGAAGGCGCGGACTGATCAAAGCGCTGGCTGTCCTACCTTGCGAGAATCGGGCAGAAGTCGCGGCATGACACTCGCCAGCCCCCTTCCCCGCGCACATCCGGTGACGGGCTGCGAAAGGCACGGTTTTCTGTTTCAGGACAGTGTCTCCTGTGTCTCCAACATGGGCCTTCAGCAAGGAAAGGGGCGCGCAGGATGAACGAAGCGACCGGGCGACTCACCCACCTCGACAGCGAAGGCGCGGCGCACATGGTCGATGTCGGCGGCAAGCCCGCCACGGCGCGGCGCGCGGTTGCGAGCGGGCGGATCACCATGTCGGCTGACGCGCTGGAGGCCATCCGCGCAGGGAACGCGCCCAAGGGCGATGTGCTCGGGACGGCGCGCATCGCCGGGATCATGGCCGCCAAGCGCACCGGCGAGCTGATCCCGCTGTGCCATCCGCTCGGGCTGGAGGCGGTGAACATCGACTTCGCCTATGAGGAAGGGGCGATCCGTGCCACCGCCGCAGCCTCGCTGACCGGCAAGACCGGCGTGGAAATGGAAGCGATGACAGCGGTTTCGATCGCACTCCTCACAATCTATGACATGGCAAAAGCGATCGACAAGGGCATGGTGATCTCCGAAGTGCGCCTGATCGCCAAGTCCGGCGGCAAGTCGGGCGACTGGAAGGCCGAGAGCGCATGAGCGCGCTGCTGACGCTGGAGGAAGCGCAGGCCCGCCTGCTGGCGCTGGCGCCGCAGACCTGCACCACCACCGTCGGCCTCTCGCAGGTGGCCACGCCGGACTACCTCGCAAAGGACCTTGCAGCACTGCGCAGCCAGCCCGCTGCCGATCTCTCTGCGATGGACGGCTATGCGATCTGCGGGACCGGCCCGTGGCAGCTGGTGGGTGAAAGCCGCGCGGGCGCGCCCTTCGGCGGCGCACTCGCCCCCGGGCAATGTGTGCGGATCTCCACCGGCGCGATCGTTCCCGAAGGCGGGCACAGCATCCTGATCCAAGAAAACGCGGTAGTGGACGCGGGCACCCTGGCGCTGGCCCCCGGCGAAGCGCACCCGCCCGAAGGCCGCCACATCCGCCGCGCGGGCTTCGACTTCCGCAAGGGCGACATCGTGCTGAGCAAGGGCACGCGCCTGACCCCCGCTACGGCGGCACTCGCCATTTCTGCCGGACACAGCAGCGTTCCGGTCGTGATGGCGCCCTCGGTGGCGGTGCTCGACAGCGGCGACGAGCTGGTGCCGGCGGGAAAGCCCCTTGCCGCGCACCAGATCCCGGCCAGCAACGGCGTGATGCTGAGCTGGATGCTGGCGCCCTACATCGGGCTGGTCGACGCGTTTCTCGGCCCGGTTGCCGATGATCCCGCGGCGCTGGCGGCGGCGCTGAAGCGCGCCGAGGATTGCCACATCCTCGTCACCTCGGGCGGGGCCTCGGTGGGCGATCACGATCTGATCCAGCAGGCGCTGAAGGACTGGGGGGCGCGTATCGACTTCTGGAAGGTCGCGATCAAGCCGGGCAAGCCGCTGATGGTCGCGACGCGCGATGCCGGATGGGGCAGGCAGGTAATCCTCGGCCTGCCGGGCAATCCGGTGTCGAGCTTCGTCACCGCCTTCCTGTTCGCCCTGCCGCTGGTGCGCGCCGCGATGGGCGCCGCGGATCCGCTGCCGCGCAGCGTGACGATGGTGGCGGGCGAGGCCCTTCCGGCAACCGAGAAGCGCCGCGAGTTCCTGCGCGGGGTCAGCGACGGGGCGAGCGTGCGGCTTGCCGGATCGCAGGATTCCTCGGCCCTCTCGGCGCTGGCCGCAGCCGATTGCCTGATCGATCGCCCGGCCGGCTCGCCGGCCGTGGCTCCGGGCGATCCGGTGCGCGTGTTCCTGCTCCGGAACGGCTGAAATGCGCGGGTCTGGTAAGGGCGACGCTTGACTCGTTCCGGCGAGTTGCCTAATTGTTCCTCGTTCGTTCACCATAAAGACGAACATGCCATGCACCCGGCCGCATCGGCGCGGCACGGACATGACCATGGGAGACCTGATCAATGCTGACCGCAAAGCAGCACGAGTTGATCCGCTTCATCCAGCAGCGTCTGGAAGAAACCGGCATCTCGCCCAGTTTCGAGGAAATGAAGGAAGCGCTCGACCTCAAGAGCAAGTCGGGCGTGCACCGGCTGATTTCCGCCCTGGAAGAACGCGGCTTCCTGCGTCGCCTGCCCAATCGCGCGCGTGCGCTCGAAGTGGTGCGCCAGCCCGAGGACGTGACGCCCGCGCGGGCCGCTGCCACGGGCGGCAATGTGGTGCCGATGCCGGCCCAGCGCAGTGCAGCGACCGAGCCGGCCAACGACGTGATCGAACTGCCGCTGCACGGCCGGATCGCGGCCGGCGCTCCGATCGAGGCGCTGGAAGGACAGAGCACGCTCCCCGTCCCTGCCGCCCTGCTCGGCCCGGGCGAGCATTACGCGCTTGAGGTGTCGGGCGATTCGATGGTCGAGGCAGGCATCTTCGATGGCGATTTCGCGCTGGTTCGCCGCACCGACAGCGCCCGCGACGGCGAGATCGTGGTGGCGCTGGTGCGCGGCGAGGAAGCAACGCTCAAGTATCTGCGCAAGGAAGGCGGGCAGGTGCGGCTCGATCCGGCCAATGCGGCCTATGATCCGCAATACTACCGCCCTGATGAAGTGCAGGTGCAGGGCAAGCTTGCAGGACTCCTGCGCCGCTATCACTGATGGCGTGACGGGTGCGCGCGGGGGTGAGGCAGCACCGCCCTCCCCGCGCCGCCAGCCCCCCGCCACCAGCCATGGCTCCCCTCGCCTTCGGCGACGCTGTCGATCCGCTCAGTTGCGAGATGGATCGACAGGCCGCCGCTGCGCTCCAGCAGCTTGCGATCGGCCTTGAGCCAGCGCGGACGGCAGGAACGGGGAAGGAAGCGGTCGGCGATGACGATGTCGGCGCGTGCGCAGGCGGTGGCGAGCGCGCGTTCCTCGATGCGGTCGCGGCTGCGGGCCATCAGGATCGTCCAGTCGCGCCCCTCGCGCCGGATCGTCAGCATGCAGAAGGCGCTCGAACAGCGGGCGCCAGGCCATTCGGCCAGCGGGACCGGCTCGGCAGCGACCCCGGCCAGCTCCAGCAGGTTGTCGCGCGCATAGCTTGACCGGCTGTCGCGCAGTGACAGCAG
>CAZQOO010000013.1:19817-23390 GCA_964594845.1 uncultured Porphyrobacter sp.
CCCGCGCCCGCCAGATCGAACAGCAGCCCAAGCGCGATCAGCGGCATGGCGATGAAGGTTACCAGCGGGATCGCCACGACATTGGCGAGCGCCCCGTAAAGCCCGGCGCGGTGGAAGTGGAACAGCACCACCGGCATCAGCGCCAGCTCGATCACGATGCCGGTGACGAACAGCATCACCACCCGCCGCCCCGCGCGCCCCCACCAGGGCTCCTGGCGTGCGGCAAGGAAGGCGCGTACCGGAGCGCTGTTCGACAGGGCAATGATCGCCAGAACCGCCGAAAAGCTCATCTGGAAACTCGGCCCGATCGCGCTCTCGGGCCACAGCAGCAGCACAAGGCCCGCCGCCACCGCCACCATCCGCAGCGACAGCGCATCGCGCCCCAGCACCAGCGCGAACAGCACCAGCATCGCCGCGACACAGCTTCGCACGGTCGGCACCTCGGCCCCGGTAAGCAGCGTATAGGCGATCCCCGCCAGCGCCCCGCCGGCCGCCGCCGCGACCGGCAGCCGCAGCCGCAAGGCCAGACCCGGCCACAGCGCCAGCAGCCGCAACACAGCGAAATAGGCCGCCGCCACCACCGCGCTGACATGCAGACCGCTGATCGAGAGCAGATGCGTCAGCCCGGAATCGCGCATCGCCACCTCGTCGCCCGCGCTGATCCCGCCGCGATCGCCGCTGGCAAAGGCCGCTGCGATGGCTCCGGCCGAACCATCGACCCGCTTGCGCACGTGACCCGACAGCGCGCGTTGCAGCCGGGCGATCGTCCCGCCTTCGGGCGCAGGGCTGAGCAGTACGACCGGTCCGATCGCGCTGCCTGTGGCCGCCAGTCCCCTGAACCACGCAGCGCGGGCGAAGTTGTAGGCGCCGGGCAGCATCGGGCTTGCCGGCGGCATCAGGCGCGCGCGCAGCCGCACCACCGCCCCCTCGGCCAGCGCCGGTCCGGCTGCAGAACCCTCCAGCGCCGCCAACGGCACATTGATCCGCACCTTGTGCGCCTCGGGCGCCGACCCTTCCCCGGCGAACCGCACGGCCAGCGTCAGCCGGATACGCCCCTCGGCGGGCTGATCCTCGCGTTCCAGCACTCTCCCCTGCAACAGCTCGACCCGCGGCGCGGCAATCGCCGGGGTTCCGACGATCTCGGAGCGCGCCCAGACAACCGCAACACCGGCAGCAAACACCAGCCCGCCGGCCATCAGCGCAAGGCGCAGGTGAACACGCGCGTCACCCCTCGCGCTGCCTGCGGGCCACAGGAGCGCCGCTGCCAATGCCGCAGCGCAGCCCATGCCCATGGCCGCCACCCAGTGCCATGCCTGCGGCAAGGCGAACCACGCGAGGATCCCGCCCATGAACAGCACCGCCAGCCATGGCGCACGATCGAAACCGGCTGCGGCGAGAAACCGCTCCGCTGCGTCCGCCATCCGGCCGCCGAGCCCTGCGCCGGTGCTGGACAATCGCCCGCCGCTTTGCCAAGGCCGCGCCGACACGACGGGCCCGGCAGAAGCGCTGCCGGGATCGTCTCCCATCGGAATGATCGGCACATCGCGCATCGGATCGCCCCCCGACCGGCCCAGCGCCGGAAGATGCCCGCACCAAGCCGCTCAAAGTGAACAGGAATTGACAGTCCATGGCAAGCGAAAGCAGCAGCGACCTCCCCGCCCTTCCGGGCGAAGTGGTAACCCGCTTCGCCCCCTCGCCCACCGGCTTCCTGCATATCGGCGGCGCGCGCACGGCGCTGTTCAACTGGCTTTACGCCCGCCATCACGGCGGTCGCACGCTCCTGCGGATCGAGGATACCGACCGCAAGCGCAGCACGCAGGAAGCGATCGACGCGATCATCGAGGGTCTCGACTGGCTCGGGCTCGACTATGACGCGCCGCCGATCTTCCAGTCCGACCGCGCCGAACGCCATGCCGAAGTCGCGTGGCAGCTGCTGAACGCGGGCCACGCCTACAAGTGCTTCGCCACCCCCGAGGAACTCGAAGCGATGCGCGAGGAGCAGCGCGCCAACAGGAAGCCGCTGCGCTACGACGGACGCTGGCGCGACCGCGATCCGTCCGAAGCCCCCGAAGGCGCGCCCTTCACCATCCGGCTGAAGACGCCCAACGAGGGCGAGGTCACCATCCCCGACCGCGTGCAGGGTGCAGTGACGGTGAAGAACGAGGAAATCGACGACTACATCATCCTGCGCGCGGACGGCACGCCGACCTACATGCTCGCGGTGGTGGTGGACGATCACGACATGGGCGTCACCCACGTGATCCGCGGCGATGATCACCTGAACAACGCCTTCCGCCAGCTGCCGATAATCCGCGCGATGAATGCAATCGAGCCGGGCAACTGGCCCGATCCGGTCTATGCCCATATCCCGCTGATCCACGGCGCTGACGGGGCGAAGCTGTCCAAGCGCCACGGCGCGCTCGGGGTCGAGGCCTATCGCGACGAATTCGGCATCCTGCCCGAGGCGCTGTTCAACTACCTGCTGCGCCTCGGCTGGGGGCATGGTGACCGCGAGGAGATCACCCGCGAGGAGGCCGTGGCGCTGTTCGATCTCGACGGGGTCGGCAAGAGCCCTTCGCGCTTCGATATGAAAAAGCTGGAGAATCTCAACGGCCACTACCTGCGCGAGGCCGATGATGCCCGCCTTGCCGCACTCGTGGCGGCACGAATTGGCGAAGGGGCAGACGAAGCGCTGCTGGCGGCGGCGATGCCGGTGCTCAAAGTGCGTGCGAAGAACCTCAACGAAGTCACTGAAGGGGCTGCATTCCTCTTCGCCAAGCGCCCGCTCGCCATGACCGAGAAGGCAGCCCAGCTGCTCGAAGGCGACGCGCGCACGATCCTGCGCAGCATTTGCAATGCTTTTGCGGCGCAAAACGACTGGACAAGCGAGGCGCTCGAAGCCACTACGAAGGCGCTTGCGGAGGAGCTTGGATTGGGCCTCGGCAAGCTGGCGCAGCCGATGCGCGCGGCGCTGACCGGGACGACCACATCACCCGGGATTTTCGATGTTCTGGTCCTGCTGGGCCGGGACGAGGCGCTTGCCCGGCTCGACGCACAGGCTGCGTAGGGGCGCACGGCAAGGGCGGGATTTTTGGACAGGAGACAGACCTTGGCAGACAAGCTGGCGAAACTCGAACTGGGCGGGAAAACCTACGAGTATCCCGTGCTCGAAGGCAGCACCGGCCCCGACGTGATCGACATCCGCAAGCTCTACGCGCAGACCGGTGCCTTCACCTTCGATCCGGGTTTCACCTCCACTGCCAGCTGCGAAAGCGCGCTGACCTATATCGACGGCGACGAGGGCGTTCTGCTGCATCGCGGCTATCCGATCGGCCAGCTGGCCGAGGATTCGAGCTTCATGGAAGTGAGCTACCTGCTGCTGAACGGCGAACTGCCGAGCAAGCAGGAACTCGACACCTTCACCTACACCATCACCCGGCACACCATGCTGCACGAGCAGCTGATGACCTTCTATCGCGGGTTTCGCCGCGATGCGCACCCGATGGCCATCATGTGCGGCGTCGTCGGCGCGCTGTCGGCATTCTACCACGACAGCACGGATATTGCCGATCC
>CAZQOO010000013.1:23400-38626 GCA_964594845.1 uncultured Porphyrobacter sp.
TCGCACCGCCTGATCGCCTAGATGCCGACGATCGCGGCGATGGCCTACAAGTATTCGGTCGGCCAGCCCTTCATGTATCCCGACAACCGTCTGTCATACACCGGCAACTTCCTGCGCATGACCTTCGGCGTGCCTGCCGAGGAATACGAGGTGATCCCGGCAGTCGAGCGTGCGATGGATCGGATCTTCATCCTCCACGCCGACCACGAACAGAACGCTTCGACCTCGACGGTGCGGCTTGCCGGTTCCTCGGGCGCCAACCCCTTTGCCTGCATCGCGGCCGGCATCGCCTGCCTGTGGGGCCCGGCGCACGGCGGCGCGAACGAAGCGGCGCTCAACATGCTCAAGGAAATCGGTACGCCCGACCGCATCCCGCACTACATCGAGCGCGCCAAGGACAAGAATGATCCGTTCCGCCTGATGGGCTTCGGCCACCGGGTGTACAAGAACTACGACCCGCGCGCGACGGTGATGCAGAAGACCGTGCGCGAGGTGTTCGATGCGCTGAAGGTCAACGATCCGCTGTTCGAGACCGCGCTGCGGCTGGAAGAGATCGCGCTCAGCGATCCCTATTTCATCGAGAAGAAGCTGTTCCCGAATGTCGACTTCTATTCGGGCATCATCCTCTCCGCGATCGGTTTCCCGACCACGATGTTCACCGCGCTCTTCGCGCTGGCCCGCACCGTGGGCTGGGTGGCGCAGTGGAACGAGATGATCTCGGACCCCGGCCAGAAGATCGGGCGCCCGCGCCAGCTCTACACCGGCCCGACGCAGCGCGACTACGTGCCGCTGAGCGCTCGATAAGCGATCGTAGCAATGGTCCGGACGGTGCTCAGGACCGCAGGGATGTTCTTGCTGGTCATAGGCACCCTCTGGGCGCTCCAGGGCCTCGGGGTCGTCAAGTGGCCGCCCGAGAGCTTCATGCTCGACCGGCGCGACTGGGCGCTTTACGGCGCAGTCATCGCGGCTGCGGGAGCGGTGCTGCTGTGGCTGGGGCGCAAACGCTAGCGCAGATCAGGCTGCCGGCAGCTCAAGTCGGAACAGCGCCCCGCCCCCTGCCGCCGTGTCGACGCTCAGCGTCCCCTCCATCGCCTCGGCCAGACGACGCGAGATGTAGAGGCCGAGGCCCGAGCCGCTGTCCTTGCCCCCGTCGCTGCCACGTCCGAGCCGTTCGAACTTGTCGAAAATGCGCTCCGCCTGTTCGGGCGTGATGCCCGGCCCCTCGTCGGCCACACTGACGCTGACCCTGCCGCCTTCAGCCGCACCGGCAGCAACCGTCACCGTGCTGCCGCTGGGCGAATAGGCGATCGCATTGCCGATCAGGTTGATGAGAATTTGCAGCACCCGGCGGAACTCGGCGCTGGCCACCGCCGTGCCGCGCTCGCCCGCAACTGTCAGAACGATGTCGCGGTTCCGCGCCCTCACACCCAGAATTCCCGCTGCCCGGCTCGCCGCATCGGCCAGATCGACCCGCTCGCACACGGTCGAAAAGCCCGGGGTTTCGACCACTTCGAGATCGGCGAGATCATCCAGCATGGCCGCAAGGTGCTGCCCGGCGCTGGCGATGGTGCCGGCATAGTCGGAATATTCCTCGCGCAACGGCCCGGCGAGGCGGGTGCGGATGGTCTCGGCATTGGCGATGATCCGCGCCACCGGCTGTCGCAGAACGGGGGCGAGCGCGCTGCCGATCAGACGGGTGGGCGTGGCCTGCGCCCCGCTGTCCGCCGCATCATCCGCAGCGCCAACCGCCAGCGGCTCGTCGGCAATCAGAAGCAGTTCGAAGCCGGTCGGGCTCTGGCTATCGGGGCCAAGCGGGATCAGCCGCACCCGCCAGTGCCGCGCCGATCCGGCAAAGCGGCAAGCCGCTCCGTCGAGCAGCCGCCAGTGGAGCGGCTGGTGATGGGTGACGTCGCCCAGTTCGACAAGATCGCTCCACACCTGCCCGGGCCGCGCCATCGCGGCGGCCTGCAGCGCGGCAGCATCGGGCGCTAGCGCGCTCAGAACTTGCACTTGCTGGCGGGCATCGAGCCGCGCACTGACCTCTGCGGTCGCGCGGTCGATCGCGTCGAGCCGGTCGGCAAAGGCCCGTCCTTCAGGAACGGGCGGAAGGCTGCGCTGCCAGTTCTCCACCAGCACCTCGCAGCCGCCCGCCGCTGACATGGCCGTGGGATCGATCCGCGCAAACCCGCTGACCACCGCCTCGCCATCGAAGGCGGTAAAGGCCCGCGCAATCCTGAGGCCCAACTCGCGCGCCTGCTGCACCAGAGCGAGCAGTTCGGGGATCGCCAGCGGCCCGGGCACCCGCCCGCCACAGCGCGCCTGCAACTCGGCCAGCGTCTCGTCGGCGCCTGTCAGCCAGTCGCGCGCATCGGTCAGCCCACGGGCGCCAAGCAGGGTATCGCGCGGGTCCATGGTGTTCAGCGATCCACGTCCGCGGCCAGCAGCAGCCGCGCCCGGTCAGGCGAGAGCAGCGCCAGATCGCGCGACAGAGGTGCGGCCGGATCGAGGGTGAGGAACTGCCGTTCGATCGCTTCGGGCGCCAGGCCCGCCACGCGCAGCGCCAGCCCAAGCCGCATCCCCTGCCCCTCGTGGCAGGCCAGCACGGCATGAGCGCGTGTCAGACCGGCGAGCGCTGAAAGCGCGCTGGCGAACAACGCCGATCCGGCATGATCGAGCGCGAGCGCCGCCACGGCTCCGCGCCGCATGGCGGCCACAAGGCGTGCAAGCAGGCCGAGCCGGCTTGCTCCCTCATCGTAGGCTTGCTGAAGCCTCGTGCGCGCCGCACGGTCAAGGCCCGTACCCAGCACCGCATCGAACAGCTCGGCCGGCAATTCGCCCAGCGGCAACTGCATCCGGCGTTGGCTCTGGATGAAGCGCGATTGCGCGGCGAGCGCGTTCATCGCCAGCTCGGCAATCGCCGGGATATCGGAGGCGATCAGCTCCTGCAGCAGCGGGCTGAGCACCGGGTCGATGCCGCGTTGCTGGTGAAGCCGTTCGGCAAGATGGCTTTCCGCCGCCAGCGCGTGGCAGAAGGCCAGCAGCGCGGGATCGGCGGCGAGGGTCTCGGCCAGCGTCTCTTGCGGCCCGGCATGGCCTGCCGCGATCAGCTGCGCGGCAAGATCGCCCAGCATCCCGCGCACCCGCGCAAGGATCGCATCGCTCACCAGCCTCTGCCCCTCGCTGGCGAGCAGATGGCGCAGCACCGGCACGACCGAACCGAGCGCGCGGGTCTCGCGTGCCAGCTCGTCCCGCAGGTTCGCTTCGGCGGTGGCCTCGTCAGCCGGATCCATGGTGTCGTCGCCCATGATGCGCGAATAACCCGCGCATAGTTAAATCCGCGTTAGTTCAATCGACCGGCTTTCGCAGCAGCATTCCGCCCAGCAGAACGAGCGCAAACAGCGCGGTGGCATGGGGCAGCAGGCCGAAAGCCCCGGCAATGGCGAGAGCGGTGGGCAGCACCGCCCGGTCGGCCAGCGCGGCCAGCGGCGCAGCGGACGGGGTCAGGCGCGCAAGACCCACCAGCACCGGGCCAAGCATCGCCAGCGGGGCAAGCGCTCCAGACGGCGACAGCACGATCAGCAAGACCGCCGCAGCGGCTACATCCACCACCATATCGAGCCATGCCAGACGCAAGAACCGCCGGTCTCGGCCAAGCAATTCGCCTGCCATGCGTCCGAGCGCCCCCGCCAGCGCCGCTGCAACTGCGCCGATGCCCGTCAGCGCCAGCGCCGCCGTCCCCGCGCCCCACACCGCGGCACCCAGCGCGCCGAGATGCAGCGCGGCCGCCGCGCCCGCGGCGATCATCGGCCCCTTCTCCAGCCCCTGGGGCGCGAGCGCCTGCGCAGCGATGCGCCCGATCGCCAGCGACGGTCTGCGCCAATCGGGCATCCCCGCCGCACGCGTGATCAGTGCCTGCTCCTGCGCCGCCAGCGCGCTTTCGTCGGTAGCCAGCAACCAGCCCGCCGGAGCCGGATCCTCGCCCGGCAGCGCCCGGCACGGGGTTCCGGCCTGCAGCGCGAGCCGCAGCAGCAACGAGATCGCATCGGCATCGGGCGGGAAATCGGCCAGATGCTGGACCGGCGCACCGCGCATCATCAGCAGGCCTGCCCAGTGCTGCTGCGCATCGATCCGTTCGAAATCATCGGGGTGTTGCGCCACCAGCGGGCTGCTGGCGGGCAAGGCGGCCACGAAGCGCGTCGGGAGCGGGGCCTGTGTGAACACCGCCGCGCCAATCGCCGGATCGGGCAGCAGGCCGTCCGCGAGAATCACCAGCTCGTCATCGGCCCGCGCGAGCGCAGGCAGGTGGAGAAACCCGCGCAGGGCCTGAAAACTGCCGCCGGATGCTTCGACCTCGTGTTGCAGCCGCAGCACTTCGCCATCGACGCGCTCGCACAGGCACCAGATGCGCTCGCAGCCGATGCTCCGCAGCCAGTCGACCTGCCGCGCCAGCACCGTGCGGCCTGCCAGCGACAGCTCGCCGCGCAGAGCGCCTGAGGGAGTTCGTCTGAGGGCCGCGATCAGGGCGGTGCGCATCGCCTGCCTTTCGCAAGGGGACTATGCGTCACGATTAGGCGCTTTGGCGCCGGGCGTTCAAGCTTTGCGAGGGGGCCTGTGCCCGCAAATCGGCGGCAGGCAAGGTGGATCAGCGACGCTGAGGCCGGGTGAAGCGGGCCAGCACCGCCTCGATCTCGCGGATCGCCATCGGCTCTCCGGGCGCGGAATTGAGCGCATGTTCGGCAGCGGCCAGCAGTTCCTCGGCATGGAAGCTTGCGGCCAGCCCCTTCAGTCGCATCGCCGCCACGGTCCAGTTGCCATCGCAGCGCGCGCGCTTGAGCAGGTCGAACTGGCGCAGCGCGCTTTCGAGAAAGGCCCCGCGCAGCTCGCGCATCAGTGCGGCATCGTCGCCCGCCGCAGCGGCGAGGGTCGCATCGAGAGCTCCGTTGTCATAGGCCATGGCGTGGGGGCTACCACGGTTTAGGTTAAAGCGGGGTTTATCCCGACTCCGCCTGTGGTATGAGACACCTATGGCAGGACGGCACCAGATGCGCGCCTTGGGGCGCAAGAGCGGCGCGGACGACGCGGGCGAGACGGCTTTGACCGGCGAGGCGGCGCCTTCCGATGGCGGCGAGATGCTGCTGGAGGAAAGCTGGGCCGAGCCAGAGACAGAAGCGGATGCCTATGCAGCGGCGCCCGCGCGCTTCGGCTGGGTGGTGCCTGCCTTGGCGCTCACGGCCATTGCCGGGTGGACCGGCTTTTTCGGCTGGACCATCAGTGCCGAGGTGATCGCTGGCCCCGCTCCCGCCGCATGGGCCGCGTGGATCGTCCAATGGTCGGTCCCGGTCGGACTGATCGGCATTCTCTGGCTTTTGGCCATGCGTTCCTCGCGCGCCGAGGCCAACCGCTTTGCCGCGAGCGCCGCACTGCTGAGCCGCGAGAGCGCCGAGCTTGAAGAGCGTCTCAAGGTGGTCAACCGCGAACTTAGCCTCGCCCGCGAGTTTCTGGCAGCGCAATCGCGCGACCTGGAGGCCTTGGGCCGGATCGCAGCGGAGCGGATTTCGACCCATGCGGCCGAATTGCAGCAGCTCATCACCGCCAATGGCGCGCAGGTCGAGGCGATTGCCGGAACCAGCGAGACGGCGCTCGCCAACATGAACCGGCTGCGCGGCGATCTGCCGGTGATCGCCAACGCCGCGCGCGATGTCGCCAACCAGATCGGCGGCGCGGGCAACAATGCACAGGAGCAGCTCAAACGGCTGACCGAGGGCTTCGAGCGGCTCGGCCAGCTGGGCGCCAGCAGCGACGTGCGCGTGCAAGCACTTGCCGCCACGGTCGGCCAGACGCTCGCCAGCTTCGAGGCCCACGTGACGCGGGTCGAAGGGCTGGTGGCGAACCGCTTCATCAGCCTGCAAGGCGAGGCCGCGGCCTGGCGCGAGCGGCTCGATGCGCTCGAAACCGCCGCGATGGAGGCCCTTCGGACACAGACGGGCGTGCTGGAAGCCGAACTTGCCGCCGCCGCCGGGCGCCTGAGCGAGGCCGAGGCCGCTGCCCTTTCCAACACGCGCGAACGGGTCGCCGCGATCATCCAACAGGCAGACGCCATCGAAGCGCGACTCGCGGAGCGCGATCTGCGCTTTGCCGAGGCGATGGAACAGCGCCAGGCCGCCTTTGAAACGCGCGAGACGCAGGCCAGCGAAGTGCTCTCGCAGCGCCTCGCCGCGCTCGACGATGCCCTCGCCCAGCGGCGCGAGGCACAGATTGCCGATGCCGAGAAGCTCGTCGCCCAGGGCGAGGCGCTGGCTGCGCAGCTCGACCGCTTTGGCGCGCTGCTCGGCGACATCAGCCAGCAAGGCGAAACCGCACGCAGCAGCCTGTCGACCGGGTTCGATGTCCTTGGCGACAAGCTCTCGGCCAAGCGCATCGCCCTTGCGGAGACCGAGGCGCGGCTGGCGCAGCTCACCGAAAGCGGAATCCGCCTGCTCGAGATCATCCAGTCGGGCGCACGCACGAGCCGCGAGGATCTGCAGCTTGCGATTGGCGAGGCAAGCGAAAGCCTGACGGCAGTCGAGAGCCGCGCAGACGAGATCAGCCAGCTGATGCTGCGTTCGAGCCAGAGCGGCACCGACCTTTCGGACTATCTCATCAAAACCCGCGATGAGATCGACGCTGCGGACGAGGCGATCGCGGGCCTGCGCGCCCGGCTGGCGGAGCAATCCGACGATGCGCTCGCCAAGCTGAAGGGCCTGCGCGGCGGCTTCGCCCGGCTGGCCGAGGAAAGCAGCACGCTGGCTGGCAACACGCAGGAACAGCTGCGCACGGCGCTGGCGGCGCTCGAAGGAGCGATTGCCCAGGCATTTGCCACGCTGGAGGAAGGTACCCGCGAAAAGGCCGCGGCACTGGCGGAAACCCTCGGCGGCGAAGCGGTCGGGGTGCTCGAAAAGGCGCTGCGCAACGAAGCCGCCGCCACTGTCGGCAAGATCGAGCAGGCCGCCGCGCACGCCTCGGGCGTCGGGCGCGAGGTGGTTATCCAGCTGCGCGACCAGCTCGTGCGGGTGAACGAGCTGACCGGGAACCTCGAACAGCGCGTGGCACGCGCGCGCGAGCTGGCCGAGGAGCAGGTCAACAACGACTTCGCGCGGCGCATGGCGCTGATCACCGACAGCCTCAATTCAGCGGCAATCGACATTGCCGGCGCGCTCGCGACCGAAGTCTCGGACACCGCATGGGACGCCTATCTCAAGGGCGACCGCGGGATCTTCACCCGCCGCGCGGTGCGGCTGATCGACAATGGCGGCGCCCGCGACATCGCCGAGCTCTATGCGCGCGACGAGACCTTCAAGGCGAATGTCAGCCGCTACATCCACGATTTCGAGGCGATGCTGCGGTCAACGCTGTCGACCCGCGATGGTCACGTGCTGAGCGTGACGATGCTGGGTTCCGATATGGGCAAGCTCTATGTCGTGCTCGCCCAGGCGATCCAGCGCTTCCGCACCTAGCCCGCGATGGTGCTGGCGGCGGCGGGCGGCTTGGGCAGCACGTCGATATCCGCAACCGTCACCCAACCATATTCGTAATTGGCCACGAACAAGGCGGTGCACATGGCCGCGATGATCGTTGCCCGCAGAGCAAGCTTGCCGGGCCGGAAGTTGACCGGCGCGCTGTCGGCCTGCCCGGGCACCTTCTCGACGCCCGCCTCGTCGGCGGTCTTGACGCCGAAGGGCAGCATGATGAAGGCGCTCATCACCCAGAACAGGAAGTAAATCGCCGCGATCGAGGTGATCTGCATTACTCGGCGCTTCCCGGCATAACCACCCGCACCTGCGGCTTCTTGCCCGACCAGCGCTGCGCCGCGCGGCGGGCGGCGAGACGCGCGGCCTCGTGCACCGCGGCCGGATCGCGCGCGTCCTTGCCCTTGAGCCGCGAGATAGCGTTCAGCACGTCCCTCGCAGCTTCATCGATGAAGGCCGGCATGTCCTCGTCGAGCGGAAGTCCGATCGCCTCGATCAGCGGCTTCTGCCCGCGCACCAGCACCACCACCATCACGCCTTCGGCCGCTATCCGGCGGCGCATGGTGATCGCCTCGCCATTGGCGGGCGCGATGATATCGCCATCGAGCACCAGACGGCCCGCGCGCACTTCGGCCAGCTTGCCCGGCTTGCCCGGCGCAAGGCGCACGATGTCGCCGTTCTTCTGCACCACCTGCGCCGGGATGCCGCAGGCCTTCCCGACCCGCGCCTGCTCGGCCATGTGCCGCATCTCGCCATGGACAGGCACGAGGATCTCAGGCTTGAGCCAGTCGTAGAGCGCCTCCAGCTCCGGCCGTCCCGGATGGCCCGAGACGTGGATGAAGGCCTGACGATCGGTCACCATGGCGATCCCGCGGGCTGCCAGCTGGTTCTGGATCCGCCCGATCGGGATTTCGTTGCCCGGAATCTGGCGCGAGGAGAACAGCACCACATCGCCCGCGGCCAGTTCGATCGGGTGATTGTTCTCGGCCATGCGGGCAAGCGCCGCACGCGGTTCGCCCTGCCCGCCGGTGGCAAGGATCAGCACCTGCCCGCGCGGCAGGCCCATCGCCGTGTCGAAATCGACCGGCTTGGGGAAATCGGCGAGATAGCCATTGTCCTGCGCCACCTCGATGATCCGGTCAAGCGAGCGGCCCGCGACGCAGATCTGGCGGCCCGTCTCCCGCGCCACTTCGCCCAGCGTCTGGAGCCGCGCGACATTGCTGGCAAAGGTGGTGACGACCACCCGTTTGCCCGCGTGGCGCGCCACTTCCTCCATCAGCGCCTGATGCACCGCACCTTCGCTGCCCGAGGGGTTGGGGTTGAAGACATTGGTGGAATCGCACACCAGCGCCAGCACGCCTTCATCGCCGATCGCGCGCAGATCGTCCTCGGTCGCCGGCTCGCCGATGATCGGTTCTTCATCCAGCTTCCAGTCGCCGGTGTGGAAGATGCGCCCGTGCGGCGTGTCGATCAGCAGCGCATTGCCCTCCGCGATGGAGTGCGCGAGCGGGATGTAGGTGATCGTGAAGGGCCCGAGGTCAAAGGCGCCCTCGTCCTTCTCGATGATGTTGAGCTCGACCTTGCCGAGCAGCCCCGCCTCTTCCAGCTTGCGCGCCACCAGATCGGCGGTGAAGGGCGTGGCGTAGAGCGGCACGCCCAATTCGCCCGCAAAGTACGGCACCGCGCCGATATGGTCTTCGTGCGCATGGGTCAGCACGATCCCGATCAGATCCTCGGCCCGCTCTTCGATGAAGTCGAGATCGGCGAACACCAGATCGACCCCGGGATATTCGGTGCCCGAGAAGGTCATGCCGAGATCGACCATCAGCCACTTGCCCTGACAGCCGTAGAGATTGACGTTCATGCCGATCTCGCCCGATCCGCCCAGCGCGAGGAACAGCAATTCGTCTTCGGGGGTAAAGTCGTTCTTCAAGGTGGTTCCGGTTCTGGCTGGCAGGTCAGGCGCTCTCGGCCTGACGGGCAAGGATGGCGAGGCCATCGAGGGTGAGGTCCGCATCGACGTGATCGAAAATCTCGGTCACGTCGTCGAACAATATGGCGAGCCCGCCGGTGGCGACAACCTTGGCAGGACGTCCGATCTCGGTCTTCATCTTGGCGACCATCCCTTCCATCATGGCGACATAGCCCCAGAACACGCCGATCAGCATCTGATCCTCGGTGTTGCGGCCGATCACGCTGCGGCTGTCGGGCGCGCGAATCGCGATGCGCGGCAGCTTGGCGGTCTTGCCCACCAGGGCATCGAGCGAAAGGTTGATCCCCGGTGCGATCGATCCGCCCTTGTAGGCACCGGTGAAGTCGACCGCCTCGAACTTGGTGGCGGTGCCGAAATCGACCACGATCAGATCGCCGCCATACTTGTGATGCGCGGCAAGGATGTTGAGCGCGCGGTCGGCCCCGAGCGAGGAAGGCTGATCGACGTCGATCTCGAACCGCCAGCGCGCCGCGCCCTGTCCTGCAAACAGCGGGGTGATGCCGAAATATTTCTGGCACAGCACGGTGAGGTTATGGTCGGCCCGCGGCACCACCGAGGCGACGATGATCTGCGTAATCTCGGAACGCTCCACGCCCTCGATCTTGAGCAATTGCAGTAGCCAGACCGCATATTCATCACCCGTGCGGCGCGGATCGGTGGCGATGCGCCAACGCGCGCGGATGGTGTGCCTGCCCTCCCCGTCATAGGTGAACAGGGCGAAGACGACATTGGTGTTCCCGACATCGGCGGCGAGCAGCATGGGTTGCAGTCCTTGGCTTAAGAAATGTCGCCTGCGCGAATGACACGTTCGCTGCCATCCGCCAAGCGCAGCCGCAAGGCACCGTCACTTTCCTCAAGCCCGGCAAAGGAGCCGCTCAGCACCGAACCATCGGTGTCGTGGACGGTCAGCGGGGAGCCCTGTGCGTGGATCGAGCCCGCGAGGAACGCCTGCAAGGTCGGCCCCAGGCCATAGGTGCGCCACGCTTGCAACCGGTGATCGAAAGCGGCGGCGAGGCTGGCGGCGAAGTCTTCGAGCAGCGGCGCGGTGATGACATCGGTCAGCGCGGCGGTCTTGCGGTCGGGCAATTGCGGCGCGCGGGCGAGGTTCACACCAATGCCGACAACGATGTTCCCGCGCACCATCTCCAGCAGGATGCCCGAGAGCTTGCCGCCGTCCAGCAGCACGTCATTGGGCCATTTGAGCGCAAGCGAGCCGGCATCGCCCAGCGCGGCGGCGGCGGCATCGCGCACTGCCAGCGCGGCCACGAAGCTGAGGGTGGCAGGCGGCGGTGCGCCCTCGCCCACCGTCACCACCGTCGAGCCCATGAAATTGCCCGCGCCGTCGAACCATTCGCGGCCCTGGCGTCCGCGTCCTGCGGTCTGGCGGCGAGCGACCAGCCACGTCCCTTCCGTCCAGCCCTCGCCCGAACGCAGCTTTGCCGCAAGATCGGCGTTGGTCGAACCGGTCTGTGGGACGAGTTCGATCAAACCGCGAGGAACAGCGAGGCTGCGGCCTTGTCGGCCAGATCGGTCAGCGAGGGGGTGAGCAGGTAACCCAGCGGCGAGATGATCAGCGCGGTAAGTCCGAGCAGCGTCCAGTGGCCCGCCCCGCTCTTGCCGGTGACGACGCCCGCAGGTTCGTCGAAGAACATCACCTTGACGAACTTGATGTAGTAGAACGCCCCGATCACACTGGCCGCGATGGCGATTGCGCCAAAGGCGATCAGCCCGGCCTCGACGGTCGCCTGGAACACCACGAACTTGCTGTAGAAGCCGAGCAGCGGCGGGATGCCGGCAAGGCTGAACATGAACAGCAGCAGCGCCCAGGCAATGGCCGGACGGGTGACCGAAAGCCCGCGGATATCGGCAAAGGTCTCGAACAGCGCGCCCTCGTCATCGCGCAGCATCAGCAGCGCGACAAAGGAGCCGAGGCTCATGGCGACATAGATGAAAAGATAGACCAGCATCGCGCTCGCCCCGTCCTGATTGGCCACAGCAAGACCGAGCAGGATGAAGCCGATATTGTTGATCGAGGAATAGGCCAGCAGGCGCTTCAGGTTTTCCTGCCCGATCGCCCCCAGCGCGCCGAAAACGATCGAGGCGAGCGCGGTAAACATCACGATCTGCTGCCACGCGGCGACCTGTGCGCCGAACACCTCGAAGGCGACCCGCGCGGTCAGCGCCACGGCGGCAACCTTGGGCGCGGTGGCAAAGAAGGCCGTCACCGGCGTCGGCGCACCCTCGTAGACGTCCGGGGTCCACATGTGGAACGGCACGGCGCTGATCTTGAAGGCAAGGCCCGAGAGCACGAAGATAACCCCGAACAGCGCGCCGGTGCCCATCTCGCCCGTCAGCCCTGCACGCACGGCGGTGAAGGAAGTGCCGCCGGTGAAGCCGTAGAGAAGGCTCATGCCGTAGAGCAGGATGCCCGAAGCCAGCGCACCGAGCACGAAATACTTCAGCCCCGCCTCGCCCGAGCGCGTGTCCTTGCGCAGGATCGCCGCCAGCACATAGGCCGAGAGGCTGTTGAGTTCGAGCCCGAGATAGAGGCTCATGAAGTCATTGGCCGAGACCATGATGCTCATGCCGACGGTCGCGAACAGCACCAGCACCGGATATTCGGCCCGCATCACCCGCTCGGTGCCGGCCGCCGCGCTGTTGAAGAAGGCAGGCGCGACGATCAGCGCGCCAATGGCGGCAAGATAGATCAGCGCCTTGGCGAACAGCGCGAAGCTGTCGACCTTGATCAGCCCACCGAAGGCCAGCGTGGCCGGACCGTCGGTGCCAACGTGGAGGCCTGGCACCAGCAGCAGGCCCGCGCCGAACAGCGCGGCGGCAGCGGCAACCGCGACACCGCGCGCGGCCTTGTCGCCGCCCCAGGCAGCCACCAGCAGCAGCACAAGGCCAGCGCCGATCAGCAGCAGCTCAGGCGCGACAAGCGCGAAGGAAGGAACGAAATCCATCAGTGCGCGCCCTCCTTGGCGGCATTCTCGTGGTGAGGCAGCGCGTTGGCCGCCCCGGCACGCGGGGTGCCGGGGGCAAGCTGTGCATCGGATGCGGGGGCGGCTGAGGCAAGGCGGGCATCAAGCACCGCGATGTCGGCGCGCATCGGCGCCAGGAAGCTTTCGGGATAGACCCCCATCCACAGCACCGCGGCGGCAATCGGGGCCATCATCACCCACTCGCGCGCCGAAATGTCGGGCATCGCTGCGGCGTCTTCATTGGTCTGCCCGCCGAACGCCACACGGCGATAGAGGTAGAGCATGTAGGCCGCCCCGAGAATGATCCCGGTGGTCGACACCAGCGCGACCAGACTGGAGGTCTGGTAGATGCCGGCCAGCGCGAGGAACTCGCCGACGAAACCGCTGGTCCCCGGAAGGCCGATGCTCGCCATGGTGAACAGCAGGAAGAACAGCGCGTAATAGGGCATGTTGATCGCCAGCCCGCCGTAACGCGCGATCTCGCGGGTGTGCAACCGGTCGTAGATGACCCCGACACAAAGGAACAGCGCCCCCGATACGAGCCCATGACTGAGCATGATGATCATCGCGCCCTCCAGCCCTTGCACGTTGAAGGCGAACAGGCCCACGGTGACGATCGCCATGTGCGCTACGCTCGAATAGGCGATCAGCTTCTTCATGTCGGCCTGCACCAGCGCGACCAGCGAGGTATAGACCACCGCGACCATCGACAGGGCGAAGACCAGCCAGGCGAAATGCGCGGAAGCCTCGGGGAACATCGGAAGGCTGAAGCGGATGAAGCCGTAGCCGCCGAGCTTCAGCAGCACGCCCGCGAGGATCACCGAACCCGCGGTCGGCGCCTGCACGTGCGCATCGGGCAGCCAGGTGTGGAGCGGCCACATCGGCACCTTCACCGCAAAGCTCGCGAAGAAGGCGAGCCACAGCCAGGTCTGCGCTTGCGGAGGGAAGTCGTATTGCATCAGCGTCGGGATGTCGGAGGTGCCGGCCTCGGCCACCATCCAGAACATCGCGATCAGCATCAGCACCGAGCCGAGCAGGGTATAGAGGAAGAACTTGTAGCTCGCATAGATGCGGTTGTCCCCGCCCCACACTCCGATGATCAGGTACATCGGGATGAGGCCCGCCTCGAAGAAGACGTAGAACAGGAACAGGTCCTGCGCAGCGAAGGTGCCGATCATCAGCACTTCCATGAACAGGAACGCGGCCATGTATTCGCCGACGCGCTTGTGGATCGCATCCCAGCTGGCGAGGATGCAGATCGGCATCAGGAAGACTGAAAGCATGATCAGCAGCAGCGCGATCCCGTCGATCCCCAGCGCATAGCTGAAGCCGGCGAACAGATCCGCCTTCTCGGTGAACTGCCACTGCGGGCCGCCGATCTGGTAATTCGACCACAGGACGATGCCGAGCGCAAAGGTGACAAGCGTCGCCCCGAGCGCGATCCAGCGGGCGGCATTCGCGCCCGCGAACAGGCACGCCACAGCCCCCGCCAGCGGCACGAGCATCATCAGCGACAGGATGGGAAGGCCTTCCATTACGAAGCGCGCTCCTAAAGCAGAACGTAGGTGACAGCGGCGACCAGCCCGAGCAGCATGATCAGCGCATAGGTGTAGACGTAGCCCGACTGGACCTGCTTGGCCGCAGTCGCACTGCGCTCGACCACCCAGGCGATGCCGTTGGGGCCGAAGCGGTCGATCATGCCGATATCGCCGAGCTGCCAGAACTTGCGACCGAGCCAGAAGGCCGGCTTCACGAAGATCGCGTCATAAAGCTCGTCGAAGTACCACTTGCGATAGACGAAGTTGTGCAAGGCACCGAAGGTGGCCACGAACTTCGCCGGAATGTCGGGCTTGGCGATATAGGCCACATAAGCCCCCGTGAAGCCGAGCAGCATCACGACGAAGGCCGAATACTTCACCCAGTAGGGCACGGCGTGCATCGCGTGGATCAGCGGCTCGTTGTAGAAGATCGAACCGGCCCAGAAGGCAGCGCTGTCGAGGAACTGCGGCGCGAAGACCTGCCCCGCAGCGACCGCACCGATGGTCAGCACCCCCAGCGGGATCAGCATCGGCAGCGGGCTTTCATGCGGGTGATAGCCGCCGGTGGTGTCCTCGCACGCTTCCTCGGGGGTCTTGTGGACGGCGTGCTGGATATGCTCGCTCTCGATCCAGCGGGGCTTGCCCCAGAACGTGAGGAACAGCAGCCGCCACGAATAGAAGCTGGTGAGCAGCGCCGCGCCGACGCCCAGCCAGAAGGCGGTGACCGAGACCTGCGTGCCGCGCGCGAAGGCGACTTCGAGGATCGCATCCTTCGACCAGAAGCCCGCGAACCCGACACCGAGGTGATAGACCCCGAGGCCCGTGATCGCCAGCGTGCCCGCCAGCATCGCGTAGAAGGTCAACGGGATGTGCTTACGCAGGCCGCCGTAATAGCGCATGTCCTGTTCGTGGTGCATCGCGTGGATCACCGAGCCAGCGCCAAGGAACAGCAGCGCCTTGAAGAAGGCGTGGGTGAACAGGTGGAACATGGCCGCCCCGTAAGCGCCCACGCCTGCCGCAAAGAACATGTAGCCGAGCTGCGAGCAGGTCGAATAGGCAATCACCCGCTTGATGTCCCATTGGGTGGTGCCGATGGTGGCGGCGAAGAAGCAGGTCGCGGCGCCAACGATGGTGACGATGGTCAGCGCGGTCGGCGCGGTCTCGAACATCGGCGAGAGGCGGCACAGCATAAACACCCCCGCCGTCACC
>CAZQOO010000014.1:0-33780 GCA_964594845.1 uncultured Porphyrobacter sp.
ATCGTGGTGGAAATCTCGCGCCTCGCCGCGCTCAAGCTGCAATCGCAGGTGCCCTCGGCCAAGAAGGCGATCGAGCGCATCTCGATCGAGCGGCAATTGCTGCAGATGTTCGGATCGGGCCTCACCCGCGAGGATGTCGCCCCGCTGGTCGAAGCCGCGCAGGTGCAGGAAAAGCGCGCCGGCGAGATCGTCGTCACCGAGGGCGCGGACGACAAGGACGTCTACATCATCCGCCGCGGCTCGATGATCGTCGAGAAGCAGATCGGCGAAAGGCCGGTGTTCCTTTCCTACCTGCCCGCCGGATCATACTTCGGCGAAATGGCGGTGGTCGACGGGTCGACCCGCACCGCGACGGTCAAGGCAGCGATCAAGTCCGAGGTGATCCGCCTGCCGGGCGAAGGCTTCCTAGCGCTGCTCGAAAAGAACCCGCGGCTGCGCGAGCGCGCCTTGAAGGACATGGAGGGCCGGCGCGCCACCAATGCCTTCATCGAAGGACAGAAGGACAGCTTCTCGGGCGCGGTCGATCTCTATTCCAAGACCGCGCAGTTCCTCGTCGACAACGGGATCGGCGAGGCGACCGACGTGCTGCTGATCGACGAGAAGCTGTGCATCGGCTGCGACAATTGCGAAAAGGCCTGCGCCGACAGCCACGACGGCCTGTCGCGGCTCGATCGCGAGGCGGGCAAGACCTACGCCCACCTTCACGTGCCGACCTCGTGCCGCCACTGCGAGCATCCGCACTGCATGGCCGACTGCCCGCCCAACGCAATCAAGCGCGGGCCGGATGGCGAGGTGTTCATCGACGAGACCTGCATCGGCTGCGGCAATTGCCAGCGCAACTGCCCCTACGGCGTGATCCGCATGGATGCCAAGCCGCCCAAGAAGCCGAGCCTCTTGCAATGGATGCTGTTCGGCAAGGGCCCCGGCCCGGGCGAAGCGTCCTATAGCTGGCGCAAGAAGGCCGCCGAGGCCGAGGGCGTGCAGAAGCCCAAGCAGGCGATCAAGTGCGACATGTGCTCCGGCATCGACGGCGGCCCGGCCTGCGTGCGCGCCTGCCCGACCGGCGCGGCGATCCGCGTCAGCCCCGACAAGTTCCTGACCTTCACCAAGCTGACCGAGGACGCCGAGTAATGGCTACCAAGGCAACCGGCGGCACCGGACGTTTCACGCAGGACGAACAGCGGCGCGATTCGGATCACGTCAGCTTCCTCAAGCACAAGGGCTTCCGCTGGCTGTGGATCGCGCTCGTGCTGTGCGGCGCCACGATCGCGGGTTATCTGCTGATCGACCAGGAACCGCGCCCCAATGGCGGTTCTTGGTATGGCTACACGCTGGGCACCATCGGCTTTGCACTGATCCTGTGGCTCTCGCTGCTCGGGGTGCGCAAGCGGCGGATCAATCCGGGGGTGTGGAGCCTCAAGGCGTGGACCTCGGCCCATGTCTATCTCGGCCTCTCGCTGATCGTGATCGGTACGCTGCACACCGGCTTCCAGATCGGCTGGAACGTCCACACGCTGGCCTATGTGCTGATGCTGCTGGTGATCTTCACCGGCATCTACGGTGTCTATGTCTACGCAACGCTGCCGCAGAGCCTGTCGGCCAACCGCAAGGAAATGACCCGCAAGCAGATGCTTGAGGCGCTGACCGCGATCGACCGCCAGCTGGAAAGCGCAGCCCAGCCGCTCGGCCGGGCCGAAGCCGATCTGGTGATCGAGGCACTGGGGCAGGACATCTTCGCCGGCGGCCCGATCGCGCGGCTCACCGGCAGCTATCCCGGCTGTGCCACGGCGCGGGCCCTCAAGAGCATCGGCGGCGGCTCCGAAGCCGGCGCGCGCGTCACTGCGCTGCTCGAAAAGCGCAGCGAACAGCTCGCCCAGATCCGCGGGCAATTGCGCATCCGCGCGATGCTGGAGATCTGGCTGTTCATCCACATTCCGCTGACAATCGCGCTGATCGCCGCGCTCACCGCGCATGTCATCAGCGTGTTCTTCTACTGGTGAGGAACGGGCGATGGCATTCCTGATCCGCACCATCGATTTTACCGCCGCCGGCCGCGAGATCGTCCGCGACCGGATGGTCGACAAGCCCGGCCTGACAATCGGGCGCGCGGCCGAAAACGACATCCACCTGCCCGATCTGGCGGTGGAGCAGAACCACGTCCGCCTCGATCTTGCCGCCGACGGCACGCTGGCAGCCGCCGCGCTCGGCACGCTCGGGTTCGGGCTCGACGGGCGGGTGGTCACCGAAGGCAGCATCGACCCGCGCACCGGCGGCGAAATCGCGCTGGGTGCCGCGCGCCTTGCGGTCGCGCGGGAGAGCGACGGCAACATCTCCATCACCATCCGGCAGGTCACCCCGGACGAGGGCAAGGGCGATGTGCTGCGCGGCTTCGCGCTCGCCAGCGTGTTGCCGTCCAAACGCGCGATGAGCTGGATTTTCGCAGGCGCGATCATCCTGCTGCTGCTGCTGGTGCCGGTCGGCAGCCACCTGCTGCGCACGCCGGTGAAGAACGATCCCGAGGGCAAGACTCCGGGACAGGTGGTGCTGGACGCCGCCTGGTCGACCGGCGATCTCTCGCTCAGGCACCACAGCCTCGAGGACAATTGCGAAAGCTGCCACGTCAACGCCTTCGAGAGCGTGCAGGATGAAACCTGCGTCTCGTGCCACAAGGACACCGCCGATCACGCCGCCATGCCGCGTCAGGCCAAGGGCATGGCGCCGCTGTCTGCCGGTGATGCGCTGCAATGGAACATCGCCCAGAGCCTCGGCAAGGAAGGCCCGCTGGGCTGCGTGTCGTGCCATAGCGAGCACGAAGGCAAGGTCCGCCAGCAGCCGGCAAGCGAGGCCTTCTGCTCGGACTGCCACGACAATCTCGACAGCCGCCTGACCGACACCAAGCTCGCCGACGCGCATGATTTCGGCAAGGCGCACCCGCAGTTCCGCCCGGTCTTCTACGCCAGCTTCGGCGCGGCCAAGCCGGTGCGCGCCTCGCTCGATGCGAAGCCCGTCGAACGCAGCGGCCTCAAGTTCCCGCATGACGTCCACATGGACGCGCGCGGCGGCGCGGCGCGGATGGCCGTGAGCCTGCCGCGCTATGGCAACCCGCTCGAATGCAAGGACTGCCACAGCCTGAACGCCGACAAGATCGGCTTCAAGGAAGTAAAGATGGAAGACGCCTGCGAGAGCTGCCACAGCCTCGTTTCCGGGCGCACGGCCGGGGGCGGGTTCAGCAAGCTGCGCCACGGCGACATCAAGGACCTGGCCGAGGATCTTTCGCGCATCAGCACCGGCCCGCGCGCCACGCCCGCCTCGACCCGTACGCGCCCCGGCCAGTTCGCGCGCGGCGGCACCTATGCTGCCGATTTCGGTCGCCCGGTGCGCGCCTATATCGGCCTGTCCAACGCGCTCTCGCCGGGCGG
This sequence comes from uncultured Porphyrobacter sp., assembly GCA_964594845.1. Lineage (GTDB taxonomy): Bacteria > Pseudomonadota > Alphaproteobacteria > Sphingomonadales > Sphingomonadaceae > Erythrobacter. The sequence goes on from CAZQOO010000014.1 coordinate 3,420, forward strand.
GATCTGCACCGAATGCCACATTCCCGCCCGCAAGGCCGGGCAGGCCGATCTGGTGCCGGTCAACCTGCCGGACCGCTTCCTGACCAGCGGCTTCTTCAGCCACGAGGCGCACAAGAAGGAAGAATGCACCGATTGCCACGCCGCCGACACCTCGAAGGTGGCGAGCGATCTGCTGATCCCCGATCTCAAGTCCTGCCGCGATTGCCATCTCGGGGCGACAGCGGTGAAGACCAAGACAATCGTGCCTTCGTCCTGCGCGATGTGCCATTCCTATCACGTCCCCTCGGGCCAGTGGTCGCCCAAGGGGCCCGAACCGCACTATCAGCCCGCCGCCCCTCCCCCTGTGAAAACACGGGTTGCAGCAATCGCGGGGCGCGCTAGAAAATAGCGATGGATCGGGTCGCTCAATCCTCATCGCAAGCCGTGCTGATCGCACAGATGACCGACATTCATGTCGGCTTTGCCCCCGATGAAAAGCCCGAGGAACTGAACCTCACCCGGTTCCGCGCGACGCTGGCGCGGTTGTTGTCCGGCCCGAATATCCCCGACATGCTGGTGCTGTCGGGCGACATCACCGATCACGGCGATGCGGAAAGCTTCGCCAAGACCGCCGATCTGCTGCGCGATGTGCCCTTCCCGGTCGTGCCCATGGTCGGCAATCACGACAGCCGCCCCGGGCTGCTGGGGGCCTTTCCGCAGGTCGTGCCGGCGGATGGCGGCTTCCTTCACTATGTCATCGAGGCGCGGCTCGGCCTCAGGATCATCTGTCTCGACACCCTTGAGGATGGTCGCCACGGCGGGGCTTTCTGCGAGGCGCGCGCGCGCTGGCTGGCCGACCGCTTGGGCGAGGCACCCGAGCAGCCGACGCGGATCTTCATGCACCATCCGCCGGTGGTTGCCGGCATCGACTGGATGGATCCTGCTCCGAACGAGCCGTGGATGGAACGCCTGCGCGAGGTGCTCACAGGCCAGTCGCAGGTGCAGGCGATCCATTGCGGGCATCTGCACCGCCAGATCACCACCCGCTTTGCCGGGATCCCGCTGGGGGTAACCCCCTCGGTCGCGCCGCTGGTGGCGATGGATCTGACCCCGATCGACCAGCACGTGCCGGATGATCGCGAGCTCATCACCACCGAACCGCCGACCTATGCCCTGCACCGCTGGGACGGCGCGAACCTCGTCTCGCATTACGAGCGCGTGGGCGACTGGCAGGTGCTGGCGCGCTTCCACGCCGGCCTGCAGCCGATGATCGAAGGCATGTTCGCCGAGCGCTAAGCGCCGCGCATCGCTCCTAAGAAAACGCTATCCATCGGCCCGCCAACGGACGGGCCGCGAGCGCACGCGCGCGAGCCGCAGCTGCTCCGTAGCGAAGCGAAGGAAACAGCAGCGAGGACGTACCCGCGGAGGCGGGCACGCAGACAAAAGACGCGGGGCCGCGGGTCAAGCCCGGGGCGAGGATATGGGAGCTACTTCTTTGCGCTGGCCCGTTGCGGCCCGACCGGGGTGCGGCCGACCCAGCGGTTCATGTCGACATCGTCGCTCACCTTCCACGGCACGCCGCTGCGGGTCATGAACAGCTGCTCCATCTCGGACCGGGTGAAGGGCCGCGAGCCCAATCGGCCGAACACCGCCATCTGCCCGCCGGTCTCGTCCACCGCACGGTCACGGTCGAGGCCCTTCGAGAGCGCGATCGCAGGGGTCGGCGTCTTCGCCCAGGCGATCAGTTCGGGCACCGGCGCGGGGCTGAAACCGTAGAAGTTGCGCTGGCTGTCGGGGCTGGTGAGTTGCAGCACCTTCATCCCGTTCTTGCCGTCCGCCACGTAAGCGAACAGCGAGGCGTTGGTGGTGGCGACGATCACGTCCTCGGCATCGTTGAGCTGGCCATCCAGTGTCACCTTCTGGAAAATCCGCGGGCGCGTCGGGTTCTTCACGTCGAGGATCACCAGCCCTTCCGCCTTGGCCGCGACATAGGCGTAGGTGCGCGCAATGTAGATGCGGCGCGCATCGCCGAGCGGCACGGTTGCCTCGGGCACGGCGACCGGATTGCGCAGGTTGGTGACGTCAAACAGCTTCACGCCTTCCGCATCCGAGACCCACAGATAGCGGAACTGCACCGCGCTCGCCCGAGCATCGCGCAAGGGTCGAACGGCGGCCAGCCTGGGCGCGTCGGGCTTGGCGAGATCGACCACCACCAGCCCCTTGTCGGCGGTGATGTAGGCCACCTCTCCGGCGAGCACGATGTGCCGCGCGCCGTTCAGTACGCCGTCGGGGTTCCACGCGGTCGAGCCGTCGGCATAGACCTTGCGCTTGAGCTGGTTGTTGCGGAATTCGCCATCGGCCAGCGTGTTGACGTTGACGAGGATCAGGCCCTCCACGCTGTCGGTGACGGCGGCGTAGTTGTAGATCGGCAGGAACGCCTGCTCCTGGTTCATCTCGCGCATCTTGTCGGTGTTGCGCGTCGGCGCGATCGGCTGGTTGGTGGCGAGCGCCATGCAGGTCGCGTTGGTGGTCTTGACCTGCGTGTCATGCCCCAGCGCAGAGAACGGCCCCTTGAGGATACGCTCCGAAGTGCCCTTGTTCGCGATCGAGGCGACGTCATAGGCGACGAAGCCGCCCTTGCCCTCGGCCACGAACATGTATTCACCGCGCAGCTGAAGGCAGCCGACCCTTCCGCTCGTGCCTTCGTGGATATTGACGAATTCCTCGATCGGATGGGTCTCGCCCGACAGATCCTTGTCGAAGGTCTTGCCGCGCACCCAGTTCTTCAGCTCGCGGCCGTTCTGCTCGACATGGAGCTTCCAGTAGTCGGGATAGGCATAGCGGTGGAGGTAGGATCCGATCACCGACTGCGGCTCGTCATATTCGGTCACGCGGATCGCCTGGAACCCGCCTTCAAGCCCGGTCCAGGCGTTGAGCCCGACGAAGTTGACGTAGTTGGTGCCGAGCAGCATCACCTGCGCCATGATCGCGTTGTTGTCGTCGTTGGCCGACAGGTGGCAATCGGAACAGGTCTTGGTCTCGGTCTTGCGCACGGTGTGCGGGAAGTGCGGCGCGAAGGCCTGGCTGGAGAAGCCGATCGCGGAAATCGGCGGTTGCTGCACATAGATGCGCTCGCGGTTGATGTTGGTCGAGGACAGCACCAGCGCCGAGGACGAACGCACCGGGGCAACCTGACCGCCCTTGGTGGTCATGTGCTTGCCGAGCTGGAACATCTCGTCGCGCGCGACCTGCGGGTTGTAGGTCGCGAAGTTGCGCGTCTCGCCGCCTTCATAGCGGTGGATCTTGGTCTTCCAGTTGGCCTCGATCGGCAGGTGGCAGCCGCCGCAGCTGGTGGTCCATGATAGGTGGCAGGTGAAGCACGCCATTTCCGGATCGCGGTGGGCGCGGTCGCCCTCGGCGATGCCGGTGCCGAACTCGAAATTGCCGGTCTCCGCGCCGTAGCGGCTGACGAGCTTGGCGCGCGCGGCCTTGGCGTTGAACACCGGGGTGGCGGGATCGACCGAGTCCTTGACGAGGCTCATCTCCCATTCGAGGTTCGGGTCGATGATCGAGCGCTGGATCAGCTTGCGCCGGCCATCCGCGCCTTCCATCCATTCGAACCGGCGCTTGCCGTCGGGATTGCGCAGCAGCGACAGATTGTGGCCTTCGGGCGGCGCGGCGGGGCCGCTGGTGCGCAGCGTCGGATAGGCGTCCGGCGTGCCGTGGCAGTCCTTGCAGGTGATCTCGATCGCATTGGCGACTTCGCCGTAGATCAGCCCGTTGCCGTGGCTGTCCTGTTCGAAGTGGCAATCGGCGCACTGCATCCCGACTTCGGCGTGGATGTCCATCATGTGGACCGCCTTGCCCGGGTTCTTGCCGGGTTCGACGAACTTGCCTTCGTCCTTGCGGCGCCACTTCTCCGGATCGTCGGGGTCGACGATATTGCCCTCGGCATCGAGCAGGTTGCCCTCGCGGTCGCGCTTGAAGATCGCGCGGAAGTTCCAGCCGTGGCCGTGGTAGTCGGCGAACTGGGTGTCCTTCAGCTTCGGGTTGAGATCGTAGACGTTGCGCAGGAAATCGAGATCGGCCCAGTTGCCCCGCGGCGCCGCGCCTTCGGGGTTGCGGTCGGTGACGGCGCGGACTTCCTCGGCGGTGGGGTATTTCTGCTTTTCCGGCCACATGTGCGGCGCGTCGCTCTCGTAATCCCACATGGTGTAGCCGAGGAACGAGTTCAGGAAGATGTTGGGCTGGTGCATGTGGCAGTTCATGCACTGGCTGGTGGGGATGGCGCGGGTGAAGACGTGCTGGAGCGGGTGCCCCTTCTCCTTCTGCTCGCCGTTATAGGTCAGCGTGTCATCGGCGCGCTTGCCCGGGCCGGTCGCGTCGCCGTGGCCGTGACCGTCGCCGTCCTTGTGGCCCGGCTCCTTGACGGCCCCGTGGCCGCCCTTCTTCTCGCCATAGCCCGCAGCATGCTCGATCTTTGCGGCGATCGTGGGATCGACCGTGATCGACTGCCCGTCGCGGCCGTATTGGGCATAGGTCAGCGAATGGCGCGGCTCGCGGTCGTTGGCGTAGACCACGTGGCAGCTGGCACAGCCCGAATGGCGATAGTCACCCGGCTGGTCGTTCGTCCCCATGAACCAGGTGAAGGGATCGTTGAGGCGGGTCTTGTGGATGTTGAGCGCCGGGATGGCGACGCGCAAGCCCGTGCCGGGCCCGCGGTTCGACTGCTTCAGGTCAGGCCGGCCCGGTTCCTCCAGACGCTGGATCTGGCCGGAAGGGTTGGGCAGGCCGATCTCCGGGAACTGCGAGTTGATCGTGCGCCCGCCGCGCTCGAACACGCGGAAGATGTCGCCCGGCGGGATCACGTGCCAGGTCGGCAGCGGATAAATCTCGGCCAGCACGCCGCGGGCGATCTGGTCTTCCGAGAGCTTGCCCCCCGGCCCGGCACCCGGCGTAGTGATCTTCGCCGCATGGCCGTCGCGGGTATAGGCCTCGCCCAGCAGGTAGTTCTTGAAAGGCAGAATCCCGTTGTTGTAGCTCGCCCCGCCCCAGAGCATAGCGCCGGTCGCCATGATCGAGCGTTCGGCGCTCTCGATCGCCTGGATGTGGCACGCGCCGCACGCCTCGCGCGCAATGCGGTAGTCCGAGGGGTTCACGAACTTGATGAACTCCGGGCTTTCCTTGTTGAGCAGCGCATAGGAGCGCTTGGGGTTGGCCGAGGACGGAAAGTGCCAGCTGTCGGGATACTTGGGCAGCACGTGCGCCTGATCCCGCGCGGCGACATAGTCGGGGTGATCGTGCGGCAGCTGCGAATTGCCACGCACCTTGGCATCGCCGCCGTGGCAATCGGTGCAGCCCAGCCGCACCGCCGGACTGACGTGCATGGTCGGGGCATCGGTCTTGACGTGGCAGGTGTTGCAGCCTTCGGACTTGGCCTCCATCTCGGCGACCGACTGGCGCTGCGGCGCAGGCGGAGCGATGACCCGGCTGTAATCGCGCTTGACCGGCTTTTCCTTGTCCGCCGCCATGGTGTCGCCCGCAAACAGCGCCAGCGCAAGGAACAGCGCCGCAACCAGCAGCGCGATATGACGGGCAAAGGGTTGGGCGCGCATCGGCATCAGTAGGTCAGCACCACGTTGGCAAGGACGGAGTAGAATTTCTGCTCCCGCCCGAGATTGTCGAACAGATCCTTGAAACCGTCACCGGCCACCAGCGTCGCCGCCGAAAGGCGCAGGACGATGTTCTGGGTCGCCTTGGGCCGCCAGATCGCGGCTGCCGACAGGTCAAAGCCGATCTCCTTGGGGATCGAGCCTTCGTTGCGCAGCGCCTCGAGGTTCGAGGTGTTTTCGAACCACAGGTGATTGGCATTGGCCGAAAGGCGGAATTCCGGTGTCAGATCGAAATCCGCACCCATCCCCAGCAGCATCAGGCCGGGGTTGTTGAAGTTGCTCTGCCCCTGCTCCTTGGAAGAACGCAGCGAATTGAGCAGGCCGTTGCGGCCATTTACGCCGATCGCGCGCCCCCCACCGGCGAAGGGAATCGTCTGGCGGATCCAGTAGGAGGTGTCGGCCCCGGCGAAGACCGGGTTCTCGAAGATCGCATCGAACCCGCCTTCGGTGTCGTCATTGGGATCGCTGTCGCCGCTGGCATAGGCACCCGAGAGGCGGAAGCGCATCCAGTCGCGATCATAGCTCGCCTCGACCGCAGCGAACTGCGCGTTGATGTCGGCCGGACGGTCGGTGAAGAAGCTGTTCCGGTCCTCGCCCAGCGCCCAGTAGAAGCTGCCCGTCAGGTTGATGCGGCCAAGCCGTCCGTCGACATTGTAGCCGAGATAGACGACATCATACTCACGGCCCCTGAGCGTCCCCAGCAGCGCCGGGCGCACCGGGAAGCCGTTGGTGTCGATCTGGATGTCGTCGGCCTCGCGGTTCATGTTGTAGACCACGGTCGCCTGACTGGTCAGCCCCGGGAACAGGAAATCCTGCCGGTAGGCATTGGCGACGAAGACGAAATCATCGCGCGGGGACCGCAGGATCGCGTTGAGGCCCGAGTTGGTGTCCTTCTCCAGCCGCCAGAAGGCGCCGAGGTTGAACTGGAAGCGGTTGTTGTCGCGCGATCCGAACAGGCGCACGCCCAGTTGCTGGTCGTTGAACAGGAAGCCGCGAAAATCCGACTGGAACGGCTGGATGCCGGCACGGATCGAGATGAAGTCGAAGCGATCATTGTCGAACTGGCTGAAGTGGTAATCGACGAAAGCTTCCTGCACCCCGAGGAACTGGTCCAGACGGTGGCTCGGCTTCGAGGGCTCGACGAACAGCACGCGCCGTTCGGGCACATCGACGTAATTGACGTTATAGGCCAGCGTCAGGCGATATTCGATCGTCGGCGGCTTGAAGGTGGTCGAGCCCTTGAGCAGCGCGAAGCCGGCGATGAAGGTCTGGCTGAAGACCTGCGAGAAATCATTGCCGAACACGTCGAGCCGGTCGGGATCCTCGGTGGTCTGCACGCCGACGGGAATGGGGAAGGTGCGCGGTTCGTAGACCGTGTCGGAGATGAGGTTGGCGACGAAGAACCAGTCATCGCCGGTGATCGGCAGCCACGGCACCTTCGCGCGGTTGATCGGCCGGTCGCCCTTGTAGGTGTTCTGGTTGTAGGGATCGAACAGGTTTTCCTTCACCAGCCCGAGGCTTTCGATCAGCCGCCAGCGATCGGGGATCGGCAGCTGGTCGGTCGGAAACGCGCTCGGCGGCGGGGCGCGAACCGCGCCTTCGTTGTTCTGCTCGATCCGCTCGGGCAGCGGCGCGGTATAGCCGGGACGTTCGCGCCCTTCGATGATCCCGGGATCGACCGGCGGTGCATCCTGCTCCCAGTCGCGCGCCGGTGCCTCGCCCGGCGGGGCAACCTGCGCCTCCATCTCCTCAGGCGGCGGAGGAGCGGCCTGCATCAGCAGCATCGCGGGAAGCAGCCATCCCATCGCTAGAGCCCCTCGCAGACATTCTGGGCGGTCGTATCGAGGAACGGCGCAAAGGGACAACTCACGTAGCGCAGCCGCACCTGGCGGCTGCCGACCTGCACGACGATGCGATCGGCGCGGATCTCCTTGGGCGCATTGCCGATCCCGCCGACCCGTTCACCGGCATTGTGCAGGCCGAGGAAGCTGATCATGTCGTCCTGATCGATCCCGTCACCCGACACGCCGATGGCGCCGACGCGGACATTGCCGCGGTAGACCGGAACCGAGCCTGGAAAGATCTGGATACCGTTGTCGAGCCGCGAGCCCTGCCCGGCGATGCTGGGCAACCCCGTGCAGCGCCGCGGCGTGTCATCGGCCACAGAGCCCTGCACGAAGCCGACGTGGCGGGCGAGGTTCGACACCACCAGCGCCGACTGGAGCCCGGTCGAGAAGGGATTGAACTGATCGATCGGACGCGAGAACGGGCCGTTCGGGGTCCCCACCTCGCCATCGGGGAAATAGGGCCGCGACAGGTTCCCGCCCGAACGGTCGGCGAAGGCGAACTCGCCGGTCAGCGCGCTGGGCAGGCCGAGGAACACCCGCGCCCGCTGGACGAACAGCGGCACTTCCCCATTGGCCGCCTGCATCTCGGCCGCCGCAGTCGGACCGGAGAAGAAGCCCGCGGTGCGCGCCTTCTGCAGGCTCACATCGATCCCGAAGATGGGTGCATCAGGCGAGCGCACGATGCCCAGGATACGTCCGCGCGAGTCCACAAGACTTATCGTCACCTGCGCCCGGCTGTCGAGCGGCTGGCGGATCTGCGCGCGGGCGCGGGTCATCACCGTGAACGCCTCTTCGAGGATCGCCCGCGCTTCGGCGGCGGAAATCGGCGTGGCGACATCCCCCGCGTCAGTCCCGCCGCGCACGGGAAAGCGATTGACCCCTGCCCCGTTCGTCAGGACGAAGGCATCGCGCAGTGCGAACTCGGCCGCGCTCGAAGGGCGCAGCCCTGACGCTTCGGTGCCATAGGCCGTGCCCGCCCGCAACACGCCATCGGTATAGCCGCGCACCGCGAGCAGCGCGCCCGGCGTGCTGGCAAAGCTGGCTCCGGCGACATTGCCCAGCGCGGAATAGGCTGCATCGGAAAAGCGCAGGCTGGTGCCGTCCACGAAGATCCGCTCGGCGCGGATCGCGGCCGGTGCCTCGAAACCGACCGTTCCGGCCAGCGCAATGAATTCGTCGGTGTCAACGTCGGAATCGAGCACGTTGGGATCGAAGCTGTAGTCCGCGTCGGCGGCTACGCCGACACCGCCGACCAGCACGCCGTTCTTGTAGAGCGGAAAGCCGCCAGGGTCTGCCGATAGGCCAAGCGGCGAACGCTTCGGGCCGATCAGTCCGTCGCTGGCGCGCGCGGACAGGTCCGAGCAGGGCAGCTGGCTGAACTGCACCCCGAACAGCGGGCCGCTTTCCAGCCCCACCGTGGTCGGCGACGGCGGGAAATGCGGCTGCACGATCATGCTCGCCGTGCGGCTGGAGAAGGCGTTGCCGCTGCTCGAAAGATAGGCCCCGGTGATCGCCTTGGCGATGGCGGCAGCCTCCGAGGGGACGTTGATGCCCTGAATATCGGAATTGTTGCCGTTGGGCGCGTCGGGGATCTTCACCTCGGTGCGAGCGCCCGGCATCCGGAACACCGCCAGCACGTTGCCGACCCGGTCAACTACCGCGATCGTGGCGGGAGCGCCCTGCGCGCCGGCCTGCGCCGCAGCCTGGGCAATGACCCTTCCGACATCGGCGGCCGAAAGGCTTTCGGCGGGCGGGACGGAATAGAACGTGCCGGCCACCGGAGGGGTGGGCGTCGGGGTCGGCCCGCCACCGGTGGCACCGCCGCCGGACGAACTGCCACCGCCCCCGCACGAGGCAAGCACCAGCGCGGCGCCTGCGATCCAGCCGGTTTTCATCCCCCCCCGCATGATTACTGCAGCCTTCCGATCGCGCCCGCGGCGGACTTCAGAGCGGTGCGGAATTCCGCCGGACGGTAGGCATTGGGCTCCTCGACCGCCTTGTAGGCCCGGGCGATGTCGCCGCGGATGCCCGCCGCCGCGCCCTGCGTCACCCGGCCTTCCTTGACGAGAGCATTGAGCAGCGTGTCGACCGCCATCACCGCCTGCACCGAGCCGGCATAGTCGGTAAAGCGCGCCGCGGTCGCCTCGCCCGCGATGATCGCGATCACCTTGAAGGCGTCGGCATTGGCATAGGCCCGGCCCGACAGCGCATCGGACAGCGCGCCCGCCCGAGCCGAGAGCGCCTGCGCGGCGGCGCGGGCTTCGGCCGGCCCTGCGCCCATCGCCTTGTGGAAGTCGCGCGCGGCGGTCTGGAAGGCGCTCGCCTCGCCCGGCACAAGCGCGCCGGCCACGGCCTGCAGCATGATCATGTTCTCGTCATTGAATGGCGGGTTGCCGAACGGAATCGGACGGCCGGGATTGGTCTCGAAGGTGAGCTTGCGGCTCGGCCCGTCGGTGATCGTGCGGTGGCACGAGTGGCAATCGTAGAAATAGAACTGCGGGAAGGCGCCTTCGTAAGCGAACTTGGGCTGCGCGAACAGGCTGGTCGCCCGGCGCACCGCCTCGGCCTGGCCGACCGCCCAGAAGCGCACCGCATTGGGCGCGCCCTTGCGGGCCGTGTAGTCGGCATCGATCTGGTGGTGTTGCTGGAGCGCGCTGAACAGATCGAGCTCGAACGAGACCCGCGGGTGGCCGGCGGCCATCATCGCGTGGGTGACGAACTGTCCGGGCTTGCTCGATCCGTAGTGGCAATCGAGGCAGACATTGGCGCGCGCCTTGGGATTGTCGAGCGGGGTCAGGCCCGCCGCGACGTTCGAGGCATGGGTGGCGGGCAGGGCATAGTGTTCGGCCAGCCACGTACCACCCGAGGGGCCGTGGCAGCTCTCGCACCCGACCCCGTCCGTCGTCGTGAACTTGGGCCCGCGCTGGGCAGCCGGGGCATAGGTCGAATGGCAACCGAGGCACGCGGGCGCCGAGGTCGCACTGCCGAGCCCGAGGCTGGCGGCAATCTGCTGCCCGCGCCGGCCGGCGAGCACCGCATAGGCGCGGCTGTGCGCGCCCGAGGGTGAGGAGGGTTCCTGCCAGGTGGCGATTTCGTCCTGCCGCACGACGGCCCCATTGCCTTCGGCGCGGCCATGGCAGGTCGAACCGGCGCAGCTGGCGACGCCTTCGAAAGTGCCATTGCCGATGGCGGTCGATACCGGATAGAGGGCCGCCAGCCCGATCGCCGCCAACAGCCGCACGACCATGGGCCTGCGGATGAGGCCAGCGATCCCGTTCGCGACAACTCCCGTCATCCCATCCCCCCCGAGATGCTTTCAGCCGGACCACCCGGCCGGTCGAACTGCCAACACGCAGCGCAGGCTAGCAGTGCCCCTGCACCTACGCTTGTAGAGCTGCGTCAGGAAACCCCTGCCACCGACTCCCCGTCAGACCGACCCGCCCCCTTGTCCCAATCTTGGCGCGGGGATGCAACAGGCAATCGGCAATTTTTCCGCTCGTCTCGAAGCGATCGCACCGCTGGCGGGAAACCCCGCCGGCCGGGCGACAGGATCAGTCCGCTCCCTCGGCCGAGGCTTCGAGGGTGCTGGCGAGCGTTTCGAGCTGCACCGAACAGCCCTTGGCGATCAGCGCCTCGGCCAGCACGTCGGGGGCTTCGAGATCATCGGCCAACAGCACGAAGTTGAGCTCGGCGCTGGTTGTGCCATCCGGCGCGGTGATCATGTAGTGTCCGCCCTCCACGATCGCGAGGCGGGTGGGATCGAGCGGTGCGACCGCGGCGACATCGTCGAAGGTCACCTCGACCGGATTGGCACCGTCATGCCCGACGACGCGGTAGGTTTCGACGGCGCCCGTCGCCGGACGCCAAAGCCGCACGGTCGCCAGGTCATAGAGGCAGATCGTGCCCGAACGGGTGACATCGACATACCACAGGCTCGGATTGGTCGCGTTCGCATCGGTGTCGCCCCGCACGGCTCCGGTGCGCACGCGGGTTGCGGCGCGCTTGCGGGTGAGCGAGGCAAAGCGGTCCGAGGCGACCTGCGGCCGGTCACCGACACGGAAAGTGCCGCCGCCCTTGATCACGCGGGTACCCTCGGCGGTGAGCACGGTCACCACGTCGCCGGGCTTGAGCGTGATCGAGGCATTGTCGTCGAGCTTGGTGCCGACGGGATACTTCGTGGATGAAGGACCGGTGGATTTCACCACCACGCCGGCCATCGCCGCCACCGGCAGAGCCAGCGCCGCGCCACCCAGCGCCAGCGCCGCCATCGTCCGTTTCAATTTAGCCGAGAACATAGGTTCCTCCCTCGTTCATTTCGAGCATTCGCTTTACCAGATTACGTAACGCTGAATCATCCGGATGACGACCAGCAACATCCTGCGCCAGCCGAACCGCGCCGTCGCGGTCTCCCGAGCGCGCCAGCGCGCAGGCTTCGGCCAGCAGCTTGCGGTCGGCATCGGGGAAATCGGGCGCGGGTTCAAGCAGATCGACCGGACTTGATCGTCCGCGCAGCACCACGCGGCCCATCTCGCGCCACCAGCCCAGCTCCGAGGCCTCGGCGAACTCGCGGCTCGCCATGACACTCGAATCGAGCGCCTTGTTGGCCGCCTCGAGCCGCGCGGCGGTGTTCATCGAATCGCCCAGCGCGGTGTACTGGATGCGGGTCGCCCCGCCGAAATTGCCGATCACCGCCTCGCCATAGTGCAGCCCAACGCGGGTCTTGCCGATCTTGGGCAGATCGGGGTCCATCGCGGCCACTTCGGCGCGGAACGCCTCGCCCGCCTGCCACAGCGCATAGCCCGCTCTGGCCGCCCGCTCGCCATCATCGGGACGACTGATCGGCGCGCCCCAGAAGGCAACCACCGCATCGCCCACGAACTTGTCGATCACCCCGCCATGATCCAGCACCACCTGGCTGAGCATGTCGAGATAGCGGTTGAGCAGCTTCGCCACCATTTCCGGCGCGATCGCGTGGCTCATCTTGGTGAAACCCTCCAGATCGCTGAACAGCACGAAGATCGCGCGCTTCTCGCCGCCCAGGCTGAGCAGTTCGGGCTTGTCGATGATCGCTTGCGCGATGTCGCGCGGGATGTACTTGCCGAGCGCGCTGGCGGCGAAATTGCGCTGCACCGCGCCCGATGCACGGGCGGCGGCGGTGACGGCAGTGAAGGCCATGATCCAGCCGATCAGCCAGCCGAAGGCGGGCAGGCCGTAGGTGTCGACATTGCGCAATTGCAGGACAATCGGCGTGCCGATGAACACGGCAAACAGCAGCACCATGAAGGGTGCCAGCCGCCGCGCGGGCCATTCGAGCAGCGCGGTGAGCGCGGCGGTGAGCACCACCAGCACCGCCATCGCCCACAGCATCCAGATCGGGATCGGCGAAAGCACGCGGTTATCGAGCATCTGGGAGATAATCTCGGCATGGACCGCGATCCCCGCCGGCACCTCGCCATTGACCGAGGTGAAGGTGGTCTCGACCCGGTCGTAGTCGACGATGTCGCCGCCGATCAGGACATATTTCCCGCGGATCTGCTCGGCGAGGAATGGCAGCACTTCGGGGTCGATTTCGGCATCGGCGAAAAGATCGATCTGGAGCGATGCGAACATCGGCTCATCGACAAATTTGGGCCGGCGATAATCGATTGCGCCCTCGTAACTGGCGAAAGCCGCCGGAACCCCGCCCGACTCCTCCATCAGCGCCCGGCCCAGCAGCGGCGGCAGGCCTGCGACGATGTTGGGCCACACCCGGGTCGCGCCGAAGGTGTTGTCGAGCCGGATACTGGCAGGGCGCGATTTGCTGCCGGACAGCTGACTTTGGAAGGCCTCGAGATACTGCTGCTGCTCGTAGACGATGTCGTCGCGGTTGGTGGCAAGGTTGGCATAGGCCACGCCTACCGGCGTCTTCATCGAACGCAGGGTCTCGATCAGTTCGGCATCCTCGTCCTGCGGCTGATCGAACAGGATGTCGATCCCGATCGCCTTGGCCCCCATGCCATCGAGATTGCGCAGCGTGCGCGCCAGCATCCCGCGATCGAGCGGCGAACGCTTCTGGGCGTTGATCAGGGTCTGATCGGTATAGACCACCAGCACGACGCGCGGGTCCTGTTCGACCAGATCGGCGGCGTAATAGGCGCGCAGATCATAGAAGGCGCGCTCCGCCTCGCTGGTGAGCGGGGTCGGGACATTGCCGTCGGGCAGCACCCAGCTGAAGCGGGCGATGAACAGCGCGGCGCACAGCACCACGAAGGTCGCCGCCAGCTGCACGCCGCCCGCCTCGCGCACGTTGCGCCAGCCGCGCAGCAGCCAACCGAACGGGGAGGCGCGCCGGGCTTGCGGTTCGTTCACCGGGTGCGGCCCCTTCTGCCGGTCAGCGGGCGAGACGCGCGGCGCCGTCGCCCACCACGGCGAAGGCCGACCAGTAGAACGGGTGGGAGGTATCGGCATCGTCCATCAGGCCGAGCTGCGAGGCACGCAGCGCCTCGGCAGTCGCGCGGCCGTCGTCGGTGAACAGGCCCGAGATCAGCCGTCCGGTGGCGTTGAAGTCGTCCGGCACCGGCCAGTGGCTCGCCAGCACGGTGCGTCCGCCAGCGCCCACGAAGGCACGCACCAGCCCGTCGAGCGCAAACTCGCCGCCGCTCGTCACCCCTGCCTCGCGGGTCGCGCCGACCGTGGCGCTGCCGGCGGTGTCGCAGGCCGAAAGGATCACGAGATCGGCATCGATCCTGAGGCCGAAGATCTCGGCAAAGCTCAGCAGCCCGTCGGATTCCTTCTGCTCGTCGAAGCTGGTCAGCAGCGCGGGGCGCGGCGGACATTCGGGCTGCGGCGCGGTGACCAGACCGTGGGTGGCGAAGTGGAGAATGCGGTAATCCGAAAGGTCGGCCAGCCCCATGATCATGCTGTCGGTGAACTCCCCGCCGGTCAGCACGCGGCTGGCTCCGCCGAAGCGGGTGGCGGCATCGCGCAGCTCGTCCGCCTTGATCGGGTTGGCCCAGATATTGGGCGACCACTGGCACTTCTCGCCGCCTTCGAGCGCCGCACGCGTGCGCGAGGCACCGGGCGTCGCCTCGCCGATCGGCAGGTTCTCGCCAAGGCCGAGATAGGCGCGGGTGGCATTGGACGGGCGTGCCTTGCGCACGTCGCGGAAGGCCGCAGCCGCCACCGAGGTGCTGATCCGCGCCGTCCGGCCAAGCCAGGCCGTGCCGCGGAAGTCGTATTCGTCGGGATTCCGGCCCGCCATCCGCGCCTTGTAGGCCTCGACACTGGCATCATCGGTGACGAGCAGGTTGATCGGCAGCTTGAGCAGCGCGCCATCGGGCTCGAACACGATATGCTCAAGCTTGGGCAGGCGCTCGGCCACCGGCGCGAACAGACGCACATAGAGCTCGCGCGAACGTTCGATGTCGAAAGGATAGGTCAGCACCTGTCCGCCTTCGATCACCGCGATGCTTTCGCGGATCTTGGCGACCAGCTTTTCAAGCTCGGCCGGGGTGGCATCGGCGCGCCAGGCCATCGCCTGATCGTTCGTGGCATAGAGCACGTAGGCATCGGTATCGAGCGTCACCAGCTTCACATAGGCCTCGCCCGCGGCCAGCGTCGCCTGAAGATCGGCCAGGCTGATCGCCTGCTCGCTCACTGCCCGGTAGCGCGGATAGGCGGCGAGCTGTTCGAGCACTTCGACCTGCTGGTCGAGCAGCTGTTCGAGCAACTGGCGGCGCTCTCCGATCTGGATGCTCTGCTGGGCGGTCGGCTGGGGAAGCGATTCCAGATCGAGCAGCGCCACGCGCTGCTGCTCGATCGACCGGCCGAGATTGGTCGCAGTGCGGAACAGCTGGGAGGCCTCGTCACTGCCGCCCGAAAGCTCGCGGGCAAGCGCGGCCTGGGTCTGCGCGAGACCCGGGCGCTGGAGCAGCTGGCTGGCGGCGAAAAGATCGCTCGAAGCTTCGGCGGCGGAGGACTGGCCGTCGGTCAGCAGCGCGAAATAGGGGGTCATCAGATTGCGCAGCGAGGGCATCGGCCGCCCCTCGGCTCCGCTGACGATCGAACGGTAGACTTCCAGCGCGTCGTCGCGCCGTCCCGCGCGGGCGAAGAAGCCCGCCAGCTGCGCCCGCGCGCTATCGAGCACGGGAGCGTCGGGATAGGTCACTTCCAGCAGCGCGATGGCCTGCCGGTGCAGGCCCTCGGCTTCGCCTTGCTGGCCCGAACGCTCGGCCACTTCGGCCAGTTCGCCGAGCACCTGTGCGCGCAGCCACGCGACCGAAATCACTCGTCCGCCGCGCACTTCGCCAAGCGTCGCCTCGGCCTCGCGCAGCAGCGCCTCGGCCTCGCCCGCGCGGCCGAGCTGGCGCAGGGTGGTGGCCTTGAGATAGGCATGCTGCCCGTCGAGCAGACGCGCGCGTTCGGGCGCGGTGAGGCTGGAACTGAAGCTGCTGGTGATGCGCTCGTTCTCGCTCGCCAGCTGGCTCGCCATCGAACGCCCGAGCCGGAGCTGGCGCAGGTCCTCGACATCGGTGAAACTGGCGGTGACGGGCGTATCCAGTATCGTCAGCGCGGCCTGCGCCTTGCGCTGGTTGAGCGCGTCCATCGCCTCGTAATTGCGCTGCAGACGGGCGAGCACCGGATTGGCGGCGCTCTGTTCGCGACTGGCAGCGAACAGGCGGCGGGATTCGGCGAAGTTGCCGAGATTGGACTGTTGCAGCGCGGAATTGAGCCGCGCCTCGGCCGCGCCCGGCCCGGCGAGCGCCGTTGCCGAGACCGCGAAGAACTCGGCGGCTTCCGCGAAGTTGCCGGCATTGCTGCGGCGATAGGCCTCGATCAGCGCCTGATCGGCCGAGATTGCTTCGGCCTGCTGGCGGGCAAAGGCGATCTCGTCGGTTGCGCTGGTGAGCGGGATTTCGACCGTGCCGGGCATCACCCGGTCATTGGCGAGCGAGGCCAGCCCGAGTTCGAGCGCCTTGCTGTAGGCGGCAAGCCCGCTGGCAGCGAAGGTCCGCCCGCCGCGGCTGCCGACCAGCAGATCGTTGCGCACGATGCTGCCCGAACGCGAGCAGGCGAGCCGCTGGGCAACGGTCAGGCCGGGGACTTCGGCCCCGCCGCTGCCCGGATTGCAGGTGGCATCCTGTCCGGCAAAGCGCGCCGGAGCGATGTTGGCATCCTTGCCCTTGACCACCCACAGCGTGCCGACCGGCGTGGCGGCATCGCGGCAGATGATCGAATAGCGCCTGTCGAACAAGCCTGCCCCGGGTTCGGGCGCAAGGATCTGCGCTTCGCACAGGCCGTTGGAACCGATCGGGAAAGTGTCGCGCAGGCTGAGGCTGGTCTCGGTTGGCGAGCGCGCCGCGCCGGGGGCTGCGACTACGCTGGCGACGAGACCGAACAGCGCAGTTGCGGCGACAAGCGCGGGACGCGCAAGCTTGCGATTATGGCTCATCTCACTTGTCCTCGCTGCCGGGGTTGCCAACACCGCCGCCCGAATAGAGCGAAGCATCGCCGCCGCTGGTCACCGGATCGTCGAGCAGCGGTTCTTCCGAGATCAGCGGTGCATCGGGCTGTTCGGGGAAGTCCATGCCGAAGCGTTCCTCTTCCTCCTCGCTGGCAACCGGCGGGTCTTCGCCGGTCTGCAGCGGTTCGTCGATGATGGTCGGGCTGGTCAGCACGTCCGGCGCGGGCGGCGGATCGATCGTCAACTGGCCGTTGACGAATTCGATGGTGTAGTTGTCGCCCGCCGTCAGCGAGCCCTGCCGGATCGCGTAGACCCCGATCGCCTCGCCCGGATCGCGCACCAGATCGCCCGTCAGCTGGTCGCCGTTGACGAGAGTGCCGTCGGAAATCCGGAAAGTGAATTCCGGATCGGGCAGGCCGAGCAGCCGCGAGAAGCTGTTGGCAATCAGCGTCAGCGGGCGCGGCGTGATGGTGAGCTCGCCATTGACGAAGGTCAGCACGTAGTTCGCGTTGGCCACCAGCGAACCCTGCGTGATCGCGAAAGTGCCGACGCCCGTGGTCTGCCCCGCCGCGGTCGCCAGCGCGCCGCTCAGCTGGTCGCCGTTGACCAGCCCTTCGCCGCCGACGGTGAAAGTCAGCGCCGGGTTGGCGTTGCCGTAGATCCGCGACAGGTCGTTCGCGGTCACCGTGATCGGACGCGGCGTGATGGTCAGCGTGCCGGGGACGAAGGTGAAGCTGTAGCCCTGCTCGCTTAGCAGCGAGCCGAGCGCGGCGTTGATCGCGAAGCTTCCGATCCCCGAAGTCAGCGTGGCTGCGGTGGTGAAGTCGGGCGTGCCGGTCAGGGCTGTGACATCATCGCCCGCCAGGAAGCCGGAAATGCTCGCCGTGAACTGCGGGTTGGCGCTGCCGTAGAAGCGGAAGGCGTCATCGACCGTGACGGTGAGCACCGGCGAAATCCGGAATGCGGCGAAATTGCCGCCCGGATCGAGCGCGTCATAGGCCGCTTCGGTGAGGACGTTGTAGCGCCGCGCATAGTTGGCCGGGCTGCCGATCTGCGAGCCGGTCGGAGTGGCGGCGAAGATGCCGTAGTGCCCGCTGCCGGTCAGGATCAGCCCGGCATCGCCCGCGAGGTTGATCACCTCTCCGCCCAGCGAAGCGAGATCGATCGCCCGTCCGGTGCCCGATGCCGTCAGCACGCCGGTCGAGAGCACGGTGATGTCGCTGCCCGGGCTGGTGCCGAAATTGCGCACGTCGATCGCGCCGCCGGTGATGCTGGCGAGCGTGATCGCGCCGGTCTCGCGCTGGGGATCGCCCGCACCATCGAGCAGATGGATCGTTACCGTGCCGGTGCCAGCATCGATCCGCGCGCCCTGTGCCATCGTGATCACCGACGCGGGCGGCTGGGTTTGCGGCTGCGCCCCGCCGTGATTGGCGGTGAGGTTGATCGCGCCGTTGCGGGTCGAGATGTTGCCGCTCAGCAGGATCGAGCGGCCCGCCAGCGCGTCGATGGTCCGTCCGCCAAGGCCGCCGGTGCTGCCGTCGCCGGAAATCTCGATCGTGCCGTTGGCATCCAGATCGATCGCGACAGAGGTATCGGGCGTGATTGCGTCGCCGATGATCCCGCCGTTACCGGTGCTCACCAGCAGATCGCCGATCGTGCGCGCGGTGAGCGTGGAGGCGACGTTCAGACGGCCGGTGTCGGCCAACAGCTGGGATTGGGCGAAATCGGTGCTCGGCTGATCGCCGATTGCAGAGGCGAAGAACGCCCCGGCGTTGACGCTGCCGCCGGCGATGTTGAGGACGAACTGCCCGGCGAGGTTGGAACCCGTCGTCGGATCGCTGCCGAATGCGTCGGCCAGAAGATTGATCAGCCCGGCATCGACCGTGATGATGCTGTCCGCCCCGAGCGAAAGGATCGACCGCCCCCCGAAGGTCGCACCCCCGGTGGAGGACTGCGCATTGCTGACGATCTCGATCAGATCGGTCGTCACCGCGGTGTTCCCCGCAACCGAGAACCGCGCATCGCCGCCAACTGCGATGCCGCCGAGCGGGCCGGCGGTATCGGCATTGGCAAAGCCGCGCGCCTCGATCGCGATCTGGTCGGCAGTGAGCGCGCCGGCCGTAAGGTTGAGCACGGCACGTCCGGCGGTGGCATTACCGATGACCGCGCCCGCGCCGCCATCGGCCTGCGAGCGAACCCGCAGGATGCCGGGCGTCATGCCGGCGGCAATAACCAGCGTGGAGCCGGTGATGTTGACCTCGACCGATCCCGCATCGGCCGAACCGCCCGTCGCGCCGGTGCCGCTCGCCCCGCCGATCGCATCGGCCGCGAACAGGGTCTCGCCGACGAGATCGAGCTGCGATCCGGTGATGCTGACCAACACCTGCCCACCGGTCGCATTGCCGCCGATGCCGCTTGTGGCCGAGGCGTTGCCGCCGATCGCCAGCGGATTGACCTCGAACCGGCCGCCCGAAATCGTCGAATTGGAGATATTGACGTTGGCAGTCGTGGCGGAGGCATTGCCGCCGGCACTCACCCCGTTGCCGCCCTGCATCGCGCCGCTGAGCGAAAGCCCCGCATTGCCGTTGGCATCGGCCACCAGATTGATGGTCGCATTGGAGGCGTTGAAGGTCAGCGTTCCCCCGCTCGCATCGCCGCCGCGTTCACCATTGCCGCCCTGCGACTGGTTGAACAGGGTGAAGTTGCCGACGAGATTGGCGGTGCTGTCGATCACCTCGAACAGGTTGTTGCCGGCCACAACGCTGCCGCCATTGCCGCTGCCCGAGCCGTTGCCCGCAATGCCGCCCGGGCCGCCGCCGGTCGAGGCCATCGTCAGGCTGCCGCCGTTGATCACGCGGATCGTGCGGTTGCCGCCGGTGACATTGCCGCCGGTGATGTTGTTGGCCGCGGCAAGCGAATTGCCCGCCTGCGCAAAGGGCGAAAGCGCCGCCGGGCCCATGGTGATCGTGCCGCCATCGACAAGGATCGTGGCATTGCCGCCAAAAGCCTCGCCCCCGATGCCACCCTCGACCGCCGAGCCGCCGCCAAAGGCGCGGGCGAGGAACAGCAGCGACGTGCCGGTGCTGTTCGGATCGCTGGCAAGATCGGTCGGCAGTGCAATGCTGCCACCCGTTGTCGCGAAAATCTCGACTGTGCCGCCGAAGGCCGTGCCGCCGATGCCGTTGCCGCCGCGGGTCGCCGCGCCGACACCATTGGCATTGACCATCGCCGCGCCGCCGAGCGTGTTGCCGAACGCATTGGGCACATTGCGCTGGATGATCAGGCGACTGCCCGCACCCTCGGCGACCAGACTCGCCGTGCCGCCGGTGCCGTCGCCGCCTTCGTGCTGCTGCGAGGCTCCGCCGCTGCCGACCGCTGCGGCCTGTGCCGACCCCAGCGTGATGACACTCCCGCCAAGCGCTTCGATATAGGCCACGCCGCCATTGCCATTGCCCGCGGCAAAGGCGGTCAGCGTGCTGCCGCCCGCGCCGTTGGCGGCCACCTGGGCATGGCCGGTGACGGTGATCGTGCCCGGATTGAGGGTTCCCGCCGAGATATAGGCCTCGCCGCCGGTGGCATTGCCGCCCGCGCCGCTGGTCGGTGCGCCGCCGCTGGCATTGGCATTGAGCAGCGCGTTGCCATTGATGGTGACGGTGATGCCGTCACCTTCGATCGCGGCGAGGCCGCCGATGCCGTCGCCGCCGGTGCCGGCAAAGGTGCCGCCGCCAAAGCCTTGCGCGCTGAAGTTGGCGCCCGTCGCGACGAGTGTGCCGCCAAGCCTGCCGAACACGGCCGCCTCGCCGCCCGCGCCGTTGCCCGCAACCGCACCTTCGCCGCCCGTGCCATCGGCCAGTAGGTCGATCTGGTCGGCGGTGATATCGCCTGCACTCACCGTCATGAAGGCGCCGCCACCTGTGCCGGTGCCGCCATTGCCGGTGCGGGCAATGCCGGAATTGCCGCCGCCCTTGGTGCCGCCGGCAAGGCTGCCGGTGTCAATCGAGATGCCGCCATCTCCGCCGAAGCCGTTGGCCTCGGCCAGCACGCGGCGGAAGGTTGCCGAGCCCTGGCCGAGCGTACCGCTCTGGCCGAACAGCGCAAAGCCCAGCTGCGCCAGCCCGCCGAAGCCGTTACCACCGGCCCCGCCGCTCTGCAGATCAAGTCCGTCGCCGCCGTCGCCGCCAAAGCCGCTCGCCACCGCAACGGCCTCGCCGCCGACACTGACATTGCCGTTGTCGCCACCGGCGAGGATGAAGGCCCCGCTGTTGAAGTTGGGATCAGCCTGGTTGGGCACGCTGAACTGCCCGCCATAGCCATCGCCGCCGCGGCCTGCGGCGATCGTGCCGCCATTGCCGTCGCCGCCATTGCCGCCCACGCCCTGCGCAAAGGCGATCGCATCGCCGACGATGGAGACGCTCGCGCTCTGGGTCGAGCTGCCGTTGGCCTGGAAGAAGGAATTGCCGCCGCGGCCGATGCCGCCATTGCCGCCAGCGCCGAAATTCGCGTCGCCGCCGACACCTTCGGTTCCGGCGAAAGCCCGATCGCCGATGGTGATCGAACCGATGATCGCATTGGCCCCGGAAATCCCGCCGAGGCCGTCGCCGCCGGTGCGGCCATCGCCACCCTCGCCGCGAGCTTCGCCGTTGAAGCGACCGCTGATGCTGATGATGCCGCCGTTGAAGATCGCTGCGGACGCCCGGCCGCCGAGGCCTGTGCCGCCAGTCCCGCCGGCATTGCTACCGCCCTGGCCGATCGCTTCAAGGACGAGCTGCCCACCAATCGAAATCTGGCCCTGATCGTCGATGTTGGCAATCGCTGTCCCGCCATCGCCGAGCGAGCCGGCACCGGCGTTGTTCGAGCTGCCCCCTCTCGCATTGGCCCTTGCCACGGCATCACCGCCGACACTGAGCGTCCCGCCCCCGTCGAGCAGGGTGATGAACGCCTGCCCGCCGAAGGCATCCGAGACGCTGGAGGCCGTGCCGAGCGAGCCCAGCGAACCGGTGGCGCTGGCATCGAGGTTGATGTTGCCGCCAACCGATACGCTGCCGCCCTGCCGCGCATAGAATTGCGCCAGCCCGCCGCGCGCGGTTGCGCCCGACAGGATTCCGGGCGTGATGGCGCCTGAGGCCAGCGCGCTGACGGTGACATTGCCGGTGACAATCAGGCTGCCGCCGTCGGAGCCCAGCCGCGCCTCGCCGCCCTGCGTTGCGCCGGCAATGCCGCCCTGGGTATCGGCCGTGGTGAACGCATCGGCGAGAATGTTGACGACTGCCGCATCGACCGTGGCGGTCCCGCTTGGCCCCATCAGGAGCGAGGCAGACCCGCCCTCGGCAGTGCCGCCCTGCCCGGTATCGGCATTGGCGGAGATCTGGACAAGGTTCGTGACGATCCCGCTGTTGCCGAACAGGCTGAGCCGCGCCTCACCGCCAAGCGAGTTACCGCCAAACTGACCCGAGGCCAGAGGGACGGCCAGAGCAGCGGCCTGAGCGCGCGCCTCGACCGAGACTTCGGCGCCGGTCAGCGTGCTGTCGAACAGGTTGAGCACCGCCCGGCCGCTGGTCGCATCGCCGATGAACCCGCCCGTGCCGCCAGCGGCGAGCGAACGCACCCGCAAGGCCCCCGGTGCGCCCTGCTGGTCGGCAATCAGATTGATTGTGGAATTGGTGAAGGTCGCATCCACGGCGCCGCTGGTGGCATTGCCGCCACTGCCGTTGGCCCCGCCGAGGCCACCGGTGGCATCGGCCCCGAAGATCGTCTCGCCCGGCAGGGTAAGCTGCGAATTGGTGACTGCGATGTTGACCAGCGATCCGAGCGCATCGCCGCCAATCCCGTCAATCGCGCTGGCATCGCCGCCCAGGATGATCGGGTTGACCCGCAGCCGCCCGCTCGAAAGGTTGGTCTGGGTGATGGTGAGGTTGACGTTGGGGCCCTGCGCATTGCCGCCCCGCTCCACGCCGTTGCCGCCGCGCGTGACAAAATCCACCCCGATCCCGGTGACCCCGGCAGCATCCGGGAAGAAGACGATAGCAGCGCTGTTCAGGACGATGTCCAGCGAACCGGTGAGCCCGGTCGAGGGGTTCACGTTGAACACGCTACCGCCCTGCTGGCCGGTGCCGCCCTGCGACTGGTCGAAAATCGGCATGTTGCCGATGATGTTCGCCGTTGCGTTGTCGACCTCGAACAGGTTCTGGCCGATATAGGCGTTGCCGCCATTGCCGGCGCCGGTGCCGTTGCCGCCCTGCGCGCCGGCGCCGCCGCCGATCAGGTTGAGCGTCGCCGAGCCCCCGTTGCGCACACGCACGGTGCGACTGCCGGCGAAGGCGTTGCCGCCCGTGACATCAAGCACAGCGCCCTGCGCGGTGCCCGCTTGGGTGAAGGAGGACAGCACCGTCGCGCCCATGCTGAGCGAACCGCCATCCACGTCCATGACGACATTGCCACCGAAGCTGTCCCCGCCTCTGCCGCCAACGATCGTGGTATTCCCGCCGAAACCGCGCGCGAACAGACGGATGAAGCCAACCGTATCGGGATCGTTGAAGGGATCGTTCGGAAGCGCGACGTTGCCGCCCGCCGCCGCGGACACCAGTGCCGTCCCGCCGCGCCCGGTGCCGCCCACGCCGGTGCCGGCCGAGCTGAGCCCGCCCACGCCGGTGGCCGACATGATCGCGCCGAAGTTCTGTTCGGTGAATTGCTGGGTGGTGACATTGCGCGCGATGGTGATCTGGCTGCCGGCACCGGTCGCGGTGATGTCGGCATTGCCGCCCGTCCCGTTGCCCGCGAGATAGCCGAGGATCTCGCCCTCGCCGCCGAAGCCGTTGGCCATGACCTGCACCGTGCCAAGGCTCACCGTGCCGCTGCCCAGCGCCTGCAGCGACGACGTGCCGCCGAAGCCGCTGCCAGCCTGCGCGCCGTTGCCGTTGTCGACACCGCCGCCAAAGCCGTTGGAACTGATGACGGTGTTGCCGTTGAAGGTGCCGCTGCCCGCGATCGCGCCCAGAATGCCGACCCGCGCCGAGCCGCCGGTGCCATTGCCGGCGACGAATTCGCCCGTGCCGCCGCCGTAGCCTTCGGCGTCAACCACTGTTTCGCCGTTGATCTGGACCGAAATCCCCTGCAGGTCGATCTCGGCCTGGCCGCCGAAACCGTCCCCGCCATTGCCCGGCGTGGTAAGATCACCCCCGCCGAAACCGCCGGAGCCGTGCGCCCGGGCAGTGAAGCCATTGGCGGTGATGCTGCCGCCAAGGCTGCCGAACAGCGCCGCAATGCCGCCCGTGCCGATCCCGCCGTTGGCGCCCTGGCCGCCGAAACCGCCAGCATTGAGTTCGGCCAGATTGGCCGTCACCGTCCCGGCGCGGACAGTCACGAAGGCATTGCCGCCCTGCGCGTTGCCGCCGTCGCCGGTGGGGAAATCGCCGATCGAAAAGCCGCCGCTGCCGCCTGCGGCAACTGCATCGAGAAACAGCTGGCCGAAGGTCGCCGCGCCCTGTCCGAGCGAGCCGTTCTGCCCCAGCAATGCCAGCCCGGCCTGCGCCAGACCGCCGAAGGCGTCCCCGCCGCGCCCGCCGACCCCGATGCTGCCGCCGTTTCCGCCGAATCCGCCGAAACCCGAAGATTCCGCCAGAGCGGTGCCATTGATGATCAGCCGGCCATTATCGCCGCCCGCCAGCAGGAAGGCCCCGCTGTTGAAGTTGGGATCAGCCTGGTTGGGCACGGTGAACTGCCCGCCATAGCCGTCCCCGCCGCGCCCGGCCGGGGTAACCGAGCCATCGGCCTGGCCGCCATTGCCGCCGAAGCCGTTCGAGATGATGGTTGCCAGATTGCCGATCGACAGCAGGGCTGTTTCGGTGAGCGTGCCATCAGCCTGGAAATAGGTCTGCCCGCCGCGACCAAGCCCGCCGTTGCCGCCGAAGCCGAAGCTGGCATCGCCGCCCATGCCCTCGGCCGCCGCAAAACCATTGCCGCCGATCGTGAGCGAGCCTGTGAACGCATTGGCACCGGCAATCCCGCCAAGTCCGTCCCCGCCGGTCTGGCCATCGCCGCCCTCGCCGCGGGCATCCGCATCGAAGTCGGTGCCAATGCTGATGGTGCCCGTGATGCTCCGGCTCGACGCGCGTCCGCCAAGACCGGTCCCGCCGGTGCCGCCGGCATTGGTGCCGCCGATGCCCACGGCCTCCAGCGTCAGCCGGCCGCCGATGGTAATCTGTCCGGCACCATTGACGTTGGCGATTGCCACACCGGCATCGCCAAGCGAACCGGCTCCGGCATTGTTGGAGCTGCCGCCAAATGCACTGGCGCTGACGCTGACATCACCGCCAATGCCGATCGACCCGCCGCCGTTGAAAACATTGAGGAAAGCGTCGCCGCCAAACGCGTCCGACCGGGTTGACGGGCTGAAAAGCGAACCCTGCGATCCTATAGCACTAGCGTCGATAATCAGGCTTCCGTCGAGCCCTACCTGCCCGCCCTGGACGGCGAAGAACTGCGCCAGCCCGCCGCGCACCGTCGCGCCGGTCTGGATGCCGGTCAGCGAGGTGCCAACCCCGCGCGCGCTGACTGTCGCACTGCCAGCGATGTTGAGTATGCCGCCGGTCGAACCGATCAGCGCCTGACCGGCTTGCGCGGTGCCGGCGATGCCGTTGATATCTTCCGCGCCCGCAAAGGCGTCTGCGGCCACCAGCACGTTGCCGCCGATGCCCATGCTGCCGCCGCCGAAGGCGTCGATGAAGGCCACGCCGCCGGTGGCATTGATCTGGTCGAGCGACTGGAGGCTGGAGGAGACGACACCGTAATCCTGCGCGGACACCAGCACATCGCCCGAAATGGTGAAGTTCCGCCCGTTGCTCGACGTCAGTTCGGCATTCTCGCGCCCGACCATCAGCAGGTTGCCGAGCACCGAACTGTCGTTGTTGAGCGCCGTCACCTGCGTGCGGTGGGTGCTGATCGCCAGCACGCTGCTCGTGGCGCTGAAATCCTCCATGAAGATGTCGGCGCGCACGTCGCTGGTGGCCGAATTGGCGGCGAACACCGCGTTGATGCCGTCGCTGATCGAGCCGCCGTCGACAAACCGCCCGAACACGTTGTGGTTGGCCGACAGGATGATCTCGCCGTTCACCACGCCCGCGCTCTGCGCCGGATCGAAGCCGAGATTGCCGCGGAAGATCATGCTGATCGGATCGGCCTGCGCCGCCGCCAGCGCATAGATCATGTGATTGTCGCCAACCCCGTTGCTCGACGGGCCGCCGATGTCGCCATTGAGCTCCATCACCGTACCGGTGTCGGCGGTGCCGACCGGGACCGAGATGTTGAACAGCCCGTTGGAGAAGCTGAGGTTGACGATCTCGCCCGCGACATAGGCATGGCTGCCGTTGATCCGCGCGGTGCCGAGCATCTGCACATCGGCCGCAACCACGGCGAAGAACGAGTTTTCGGCCAGCGCGTTGATCTGCGCGCCCGGATTGATCTGGATCCGCGCGGTGGAGCCCTGCGCGCCCTGCATCGTCATGCCGAAGCCGAATTCGGCGAAGTTCTGGAAGTCGGTGTTGCTGACATTGAGCGTGGTCAGCATCAGACTGCCGACATCGAAGGCGGCATTGTTGCCGATCAGGATGCCGGTAGGCGAATAGAAGGCGACAAAGCCGCCGGCGACCGGCAGCCCCTGCGCATCATTGACGCGCGACAGAACCGTGCCATCGATCACCACGATGTTGCCGTTGGTGGACGGCAGGATGCGGTTGAGCACCGCAAAATCGGGCAGCGAGCCGCCATCGAAGGTCGCTGTGGCGCCGGTGCGGATGAAATCGAGCGCATCGCCGGCGGCATTCTCGTTCGGCGTCCAGTCGATCACCACCGTCGGGGCGAGCACATCGACGGTCGTCTCGGTCGGGGAAATGTCGGTGATCTGGGCCGAGCCGAACACCACGGTGCCGGTGGCATCGATGCCCTGCGCCTGCGCGCCTTGCGGTGCCAGCGCGAGCGCCAGAGCAAGAGCCGCGCTGCCGCAGCCAAGCATCAGGCGCGAACGGTTCCGGATGGGGTTCGTCATCTCAGTATCTCCACGGGAACAGGCGGGCAGTCAGCGAAAACTGGAAGCGCACATCGCCTCCGGTAACGGCAAGATCGGGACGGTCGATCGGCACGGCGACCGAGAAATCGCCTTGCAGGCCCGCCCCCCATGAGACCCTCAGCCCCCCGCCGGCCGACCACAGCTTGTCCGGGTTGCCCGGGCGCCGGCTCGGATCCTCGTTCCAGAGGAAGGCGACATCGTTGAACAGATAGGGCTGGAAGGCGAAGCCGTTCATTTCCTTGGGCACCTGCGAGCCGAAGCGGATCTCGAAGGCGGACAGCACGCCGCTGTCGCCCAGCGCCGCGCCCGGATCGAATCCGCGCCCGATCGAGAAGCTGCCCGCGGCCAGTTCCTCGAAGGCGGGCAGGGGATCGCTGGTGATCTGCGCCTGGGTATCGAGCGAGAAGGCCAGATCGGGCTGCGGGCGATATTCGACGCCGGCCGCCATGCGCGCAAGCAGCGGAGTGGGATCGGCCTCGATCCGGCTGGGCGGAACAATCCCGCCGAGCAGGCAGCCGAGCAGGTTCGGGCGGCAATCGGGGCTGGCCGAGAACACGTCGAGCCCCTGGCGCACTTCGGCGGAATAGCGCAGACGGAACTTCGGTTCGAACGGCGAATAGCCGCCCGCGCGCAGCACCGATTGCTGATCGGTGATGTCGCCCGCCAGCCGCGCATAGACCATCCGCACCCGATCACGCGTCAGGCCGACGGTGTTGAGCTCGACGTCCTGATCGACATAGTCGAAACCGGTATCGGCAAACAGGCTGTGCTTGCGGTTGCGCAGCAGGGGATAGCTTGCGTTGATGCTGGCAAACCAGGTCTCGGATTCGACATTGAACCCCGCAAGCCCGACCGACGGGTTGACCGTGCTCCAGGTCACTTGCCCGCCGATCCGCAGCCCCTCGCTGCCGACCCGGAAATCATGGCCCAGCTGCACCGTCTGCTGCTCGGTGAAATCGAGCGTGCTGAACACCGCCATCGTGGTGCGATCACCCAGACCGGTCAGATCGTAGACCTCGCCGCGCAGCACGCCGCCGAACCGTCCGATCGCGCGCGAGCCGAGATTCTGGACATTGAGGTCCACCATCCCGCGGCTGCGCAGCACCGCGATTTCCCCGACCAGGTCGCCCGGCGCCCCGCCCGCTGCCGGACGCAGCGAGAGGCGCACGTCGAGCCCCGGAATATCGTCGGCCAGCAGCAGGTAACGCTCGGCCTCGTTGGCGTTGAACACATCCTGACGGGTAAGCTTTTCAAGATAGGCCGCGACCAGCTTTTCCGAAGGGCCGGCATCGCCGCGCACGCGCACTGATGTCAGCTTGCCGAACACCACGTTGAAATCGGGCACGCCGTCGGCGAGGCTCTGCTCGGGAATTTCGACCGTCGCCAGATAGCCCTGCCGGCGCAGGATCGCATTGGCCTCGGCGCGGATGTCGCACAGTACCGACACCGGCACTTCACGCCCCTTGTAGTCGGCTACCGCTTCCTCCAGCGACAGGCCCGGCACGCGATCGAGCCCGTTGAACTGCGCGCCGCCGACAGTGAAGCGGATGTCGGCGAATTCGGCACGGTCGAGCGCACAGGGCGGGCGCTCGAAATCGCCATCGATGGTAAGCTGCGGACGCTGTTCCTCGCGCCGCAGTTCCGGCGGGATCAGATCGGTGCGGTTAGGCGGCGTTATCTGCGGCAGGGCCTGCGCGGCAGCCGGAGCGGCAGGCAGCGCCAGCCCCAGCGCCAGCGCGGACATCATCAATGGCGCACGGCGGCGCGGGGCAGCCAGCCGCCGACCGGAAGGGACTACGGACGAAAGGGGACGGACTCCACCTTGCGGGCCTCGTTCAATGACTGACAAATTTTCCCCCCAGATCATGCGATCCACAGGTGCGGCGCGACCGGACCACCTGCAGCAACATCCTCGTGTTTGCCAGACCCGGACCGCAGGCGCTTTGCCTCCTGCTATTCCCGAACCGGCACGACCCTGACCTCGGGCAACAAAACTACAGAGACACGCAGCAAACACAAGCGCCCATCCCCATCACAATGGGGATGCCTGACAATTTGTCGCATTTGCACAATTGGCGCGCGGCCGCAGCCCGGAATCGGTGCCGGAATCGGTCGAGTCGCACGCCGGGGCGGCGAATCAGCTCCCCGCGGCGAGCATCACCTTGGAGGAGGCCGCCGAAAGCGCCCCCTGCTCGACCGGCAGCTTGGCCGGACGGGTGGCCGCGGGATAGGCCTTGGCGAGCAGCGCCAGCGCCTCGGTGATCCGCGCGTGGGCCGCGGGATTGGCAGTCTTGATCGCCCCGCCCGAGCGCGCGAAGCCGGTTTCGGCAACCTTGTAGAAGCCGTAGCCGTCGAGATAGGGCTCGTAGCGGTCGTCCTTGGCGGCGACGCGGTACATCGCGCTGGCGCGCTCGATCTGGTCGGCAATGATGCCGGTCGCGATTGCACCCTCGGGCGCCTCGCTGGCGGGCGCCTTGGCCGCCGCAGAGCGCAGGGCGGCGATGATCGCGTCATACTGCTTGCCCACCTCGGCCACGCTCTTGCCGTCGGACACCGCCACCGAGGCATCGGTCAGCAGCGGCTTGAAGTCCTTGACCCCGAGCTTGGCAAAAACCGGGTCCATCTCGACCAGCACTTCGCTCGCGGGATGGGCGAACATTTCGGCGGCTGCGTCCTTCTTGCCGGCGGCATAGGCGTCGCGCGCGGCGATCACGTGGGCCTCGGCCACGGCCAGCGCGATGCCATAGGCGACCGGATCAGAGGCGGAATCGGCAACGGCAACGCCTCCCTCGCCTTCGCCGCCGGCAGCCTCGCCGCCGGTGCCTTCACCCGCGCCCGCGCCGCCTTCACCCTCGCCGGCAACCGCCGCGCTTTCGCCGCCAGCCTCGCCGGTCGCGCCCTCGCCGCCCGCCTCGCCGCCGCACGCCGCAAGCAACCCGCCCGCAAGCGCAGTGCCGAGGCCGAGCTGGGTCCAGAGCTTGAGCTTGCTGTTCATGGGCGGTGTCTTCCTTCGGGTTATCGGGTGTTGATGTGGCGATGTGCTTGCGAATGTGCAGGTCTCATGGCCGAAGTGATAATCGTTCGCAAGAGAGCAAATGCGCGGCCCGCGACGAAGCGCACTCTTGCCGCCACCTGCGAGTGCCTCTAAAGAATGTTACAACATATCTTTTTCGAGAGGTCGCGCCCCTTCATGGCCACTTTGCTTTCCGCCGGATACCGCTGCGCCGACGGGCCGGAAATCCTTCAGGCGATCCGCGAGGAGGACTGCAATCTCGCGATCTGGCGCCGCCCGCCGCTGGCCGATTTCACGCCGCTGGTCGAGGGCACGCCCAGCGACCTGCGGTTCGAGACCACGCCCGCC
>CAZQOO010000014.1:33880-38513 GCA_964594845.1 uncultured Porphyrobacter sp.
ATCAACCGCATGAACGCCTTCGATGTCGGTCTGTTCAAGGGCAAGCTCTCCACCGACCGGCCCGCCATCCACCGCTCGCCCCCGATTGCCGCAACCGGCGGGGAACGGCTGCTGCTGGTGCTCAACCCGGCACAAAGGCAGTTCGTCGATCGGCCAGATTCGCCCTTTCCACGGGGCAGCGAAGTGGCCTAACAGCGCGGCTTCAGCCCATCCGGGCGACCACACGCGCCGCTGCCCTGCCGCCCATGGCCGGGGCGCAGCGCCATGACAGGGTGATGCTAGTGAACAAGATTTTCCTGCTCGCCGGGGCCAGCGCCCTGACCATGACCATCCCGGCCGCGGCGCTTGCCGATGAAGGCATGTGGCTGCCGAGCCAGACCGGGGCGATTGCCGAGGAGATGAAGGCCGCCGGCCTCGAACTCGACGCGAAGACGCTCGGCGACCTCCAGCGCCCGCCGCTGACCGCGATCGCCTCGCTCGGCGGATGCTCGGCCGCGTTCCTTTCACCCGAGGGCCTGGTGGCGACCAACCACCACTGCGTCGCCGGCTCGCTCCAGTACAATTCCTCGCCCGAGAACGATTATCTCACCAACGGCTTCCTTGCCAAGGAACTGGGTGACGAACTGCCCGCCGCGCCCGGCAGCCGCGTCTACGTGATCGAGGACCTGCGCGATGTCACCGCCGCCATGCTCAAGGGTGCCGAGAAGCTCGACGGCCGCGCGCGCTATGACCGCTTGCAGGCCAACCGCACCGCGCTGATCGAAGCCTGCGAACGCCAAGCCAACCGCCGCTGCGACGTGCGCGCCTATTTCGGCGGGCAGCAATACTGGCTCCAGCAGCAGCTCGAGATCAAGGACGTGCGCCTTGTCTATGCGCCCGCCGGCGGGGTCGGCAATTTCGGCGGCGAAAAGGACAACTGGATGTGGCCGCGACACACCGGCGACTTCTCGTTCTACCGCGCCTATGTCGCGCCCGACGGCTCCTCGGCACCCTTCGCCAAGGAAAACGTGCCGTTCAAGCCCAAGGCCTGGCTGCCGATCGCCCGCGAAGGCGTGAAGGAAGGCGATTTCATCATGGTCGCCGGCTTCCCCGGCACCACCGAGCGCCTGCGCAGCGCCGAGGAAGCGCGCTTCTATTACGAGGAGCTCTACCCCTACCAGCAGGCGATGCTGACCGAATACGGCAACCGGATCGACGAGCTGACCGCGGGCAATCAGGCCGCCACTATCGCCTATGCCGCGACGCTCCAGGGGGTGGAGAACTACGAGAAGAAGATCGCCGGACAGATCGCCGGCGCCGATGCCATCTCGCTGGTCGAAAAGAAGCAGGCCGAGGAAGCGCTTTTCCGCGCATGGATCAAGGCCGATCCGGCACGCGAGGCACAGTATGGCGAAGCACTCGCCGCGCTCGACAGCCTGATCGCGGAAAACAACGCCGAAGCGCTTGCCGATGCCAAGCGCGGGATGCTCGGCCGCGGCCAGCTCTACGGGGCGGCGCGCACGCTCTACCGCTGGGCCAACGAACAGGCCAAGCCCGACAAGATCCGCGAGCCCGGCTTCCAGGAGCGTGACCGTGCCTTCCTGACCCAGGGCATGCAGCGCATCGAGCGCCGCTACGTGCAGGACATCGACATGGCGCTGTGGGCCGACGGCATCGCCGAATACCGCACCCTGCCCGCCGAACAGCGCAACAAGAGCTTCGATGCCTTCATGGAAGGGCGCGATCTGGCCTCGCTCTATGCCGGCAGCGAACTCGCCAACACCGCCAAGCGCCTCGAATGGATGGGCAAGTCGGTGGCCGACTTCAAGGCATCGAGCGATCCCTTCATCCAGCTTGCGGTGGCCACCTATGACGAGGCGATGGCCAATGAAGCGGCCGAAAAGGAGCGTTCGGGCCGGGTGCAGAAGGCGCGGTCCAAGGTGATGGAAGCGCGCCTTGCCTATGCCGCCTCGCAGGGCCGCACGATGTATCCCGACGCCAACGGCTCGCTGCGCTTCACCTATGGCAAGGTGACGGGCAAGGCGGTTGACGGGCAGGTGTGGACGCCGTTCACCACCGCCGAGGGGATCCTCGCCAAGCACACCGGCCGGGGCGAATTCGATGCGCCCGACCGGATGATCGAACTGATCAAGGCGAGGGACTATGGCCGCTACATCGCCCCCGAGCTCGGCACCCTGCCGGTCGACTTCCTCTCGACCGTCGACATCACCAACGGCAATTCGGGCTACTCGACGCTCAATGCCCCCTGCGAGTACGACGGCCACGCCTTCGCCGGCCCGATCGAGGGCGTGGTCAGCGACTGGATGTACGATCCCAAGATCAACCGCACCATCCATGTCGACAGCCGCTTCATGCTGTGGACCATGGAAAAGGTCGACGGCGCCGACCGGCTGCTCAAGGAAATGGGCGTCGAGACTAAGTAAGATCTGAATAAGTATGCGGCGCGTGGGAATCCCGCGCGCCGCCTGCTACCAGCCTCGCGAGGAAAGTGCGGGGAGACGAAAATGCACGAAGTGGTGGTGGTCGATATCGGCGGCACCCATGCGCGCTTCGCGATCGCCACGATCGGCGCGGACGGGGCGATCACGCTCGATGCGCCCGAAACGCTCCACACCGCCGATCACGCCAGCTTCCAGACCGCGTGGGAAGCCTATCGGGACCGCAAGGGCGGCACCCTGCCCCCGGCGGTCAGCATGGCGATTGCCGGCCCCGTCGGGAGCACGGGCAACCCCAATCCGGTGATCCGCTTCACCAACAACCCGTGGATCATCCGTCCCGCGCTGATCCCGGAAAAGCTGGGCGTCTCCGCCTTCACCCTCGTCAATGATTTCGCCGCCGTCGCCCATGCCGTGGCCCGCGCCGACGACAGCCAGTTCCTGCACCTCGCCGGCCCCGACGCGCCGTTGGGGCGCGAGGGCACGATCAGCGTGATCGGCCCCGGCACCGGCCTCGGCGTTGCGCACCTGTGGCGTTCCGGCAAGCAGTACCGCGTGCAGGCGACCGAGGGCGGGCATATCGACTTTGCCCCGCTCGATTCGATCGAGGACGCGATCCTCGCCCGCCTGCGCCGCCGCCACAACCGCGTCTCGGTGGAACGTGTGGTGGCGGGCCCCGGCATCGTCGACATCTATCAGGCGCTCGCCGCGCTCGAACACCGCACCGAGCCCGAACGCGATGCGATCGAGATCTGGAACCTTGGCACCAGCGGCGAGGACAGCCTTGCCGCGGCCGCGGTCGATCGCTTTTGCCTCTCGCTTGGCTCGGTCGCGGGGGACATCGCGCTGGCCCAGGGCGGATTTGCCGGCGTGGTGATCGCCGGCGGGCTGGGCTACCGCATCCGCGACACGCTGCTTGCCTCGGGCTTTGCCGCGCGATTCAAGGCCAAGGGCCGGTTCGAGAGCCTGATGGCGAACATCCCGGTCAAGCTGATCGTCCACCCGCAGCCGGGACTATTCGGCGCTGCCGCCGCGTTTGCATCGGAGCATCAGGAGGCGGCATGAACACGGTCGAGGCGCTGGAGACACGGCTGGGCGAACTGCACCAGCGCACGCGGGAAACGCCGCTGTTCAATCCGGTGTTCCAGCTCTCGCTCGATCTCTCGCGCGCGCTGGAGGGGGGCGAGCTCACGCTCGATGATCTCACCGCGCTGGTGGCCAAGCTGGAATGCGACGGGCTCAAGGCCCGCGCCCGCAAGCTGCGCGGCCTGCTTGCCCCGCCTGCCGCAAGCGTGCCGATGGCGAGCGCCGAGGATGATTTCGCCAGCTTCGCGGCGCGCTGGGAGCGGCCGCAGCTGCATGCCGTGTTCACCGCCCACCCGACCTTCCTGCTCGCCCCCGCTCAGGCCGCAGCGGTTGCCGCAGCAGCCTCGGCAGCCGATGGCAGCGACGAGAGCCTGTGCGCCGCTCCGGCTGCGCGCGGTGTGGTCACACTCGATCACGAGCACGCCGCGGCGATGGCCGCCATGGCCCGCGCACAGGACGCGCGCGACGCGATTGTCGCTCGCTTGATCGAGGAGGCCCGCACCCGCTGGCCCGGTGACTGGCGCAGGCTTCGCCCCTTGCCGTTCCGCTTTGCCAGCTGGGTCGGCTACGACATGGACGGGCGCACCGACATCGGCTGGCACACCTCGATCGCCTTCCGTCTGGCCGAGAAGGCCGAGCGGCTGGCGCGCTACACCGCCAGCCTCGCCAGCCTCGATCCCGCCCATCCGCTGCTTGAAACCCTGCGGCCAGCAACCGCCTTCGCCAAGGCGCGGGCCGAGGACTTTGCGGGCGACCTGTCGGGTGGCCCGGCGCTGGCCGAAGCCGCCAATCGGCTCACCGCCCACAGCCCCGACAACCTGCTTTCGCTGGCGCCCCTGATCGCCGCGCTGGAAGCCGAGGCGCAGGACACCGCGCCGGAGCGGGCGGTGAAGCTGCTGACACTTGCCGCGGCAATGCGCGCCGACGGGCTGGGGATGGGCTGGATCCATTTCCGGGTGAACGCCAAGCAGCTCCACAACGCCATCCGCCGCCGCCTCGGCGCGTCCGAAGCGATCGATCTGGCCAGCAAGGGCGCGCTTGCGACCCTGAGGCGGCTGGTGGAGGAGGCCGCGCCGCTGCGCACCAATTTCGCCGCGCTCGCCACCGAAAGC
>CAZQOO010000015.1:0-3564 GCA_964594845.1 uncultured Porphyrobacter sp.
ACACGCTCGACCAGTTCCTCCTCGCCGCCGTCGTGGCTCCACAGCTCGACGAAGCTCGGGTCTTCCGAGGCCGGGCGGCGGTGTTCCTCGAGCGTGTCGAAGGTGACGCGGATCGGGATCGCGACGCCCTCGCCGCAGATGATGCATTCGCGGTTGCGCAAGGCCGGGATCGAATCGAGGAACCCGCGCGCGCCTTCGGGCATCGCGGCCTTGACGAAGGCCTGGTCTCGGTCGTTGTTGAGGCGCATCGAGATGATCGTGCCGCACTGCGACAGCACGCCTTCGGCAAGGTCGGACGGGCGCTGGGTGATGAGACCCAGCGAAATGCCGTATTTGCGCCCTTCCTTGGCAATGCGACTGAGGATCTTGGCGACCGAGGAGCCGTCGGAATTCTTCTCGTTGGGGACGTAGCGGTGGGCTTCCTCGCACACCAGCAGGATCGGACGGGTCTTCTCCTCGCGGCCCCAGATGGCGAAGTCGAACACGAGGCGCGAGAGCACGGCCACCACGGTCGAGGTGATGTCTGACGGCACGCCAGATACGTCGATGATCGAGATCGGCTTGCCGTGGCCGGGCATGCGGAAGATCTTGCTGATGAAGGCCGTCATGGTGTCGCCCACCAGCATGCCGGAGAACATGAACTGGTAGCGCGGATCGGCCTTCAGCTCGTCGAGCTTGCCCTTGATCCGCATATAGGGCGCGGACGAGGTCGCCTTGTCGAGCTTGCCCATCTCGTCCTGCAGGATGTTGTTGAGATCGGACAGCAGATAGGGGATCGGCGAATCCACCGTGATCTTGCCCATGGTCTGCGCCAGCCGGCTCTTGGAACGCGCGGCGAGCAGGCACTTGGCGAGAATGTCGGCATCGACCTGCCGTTCGTTGCCGCTGCCGGTGAGCAGCACCTCGCAATGCTCCTCGAAATTCATCAGCCAGTAGGGCATCTGCAGGTTGGAAACGTCGAGGATCTGCCCGGTGTTGCGGAAGGCGGCGGAATACTCGCCGTGCGGGTCGATCATCACGATGTGACCCTTGGGCGCGGCCTCGCAGATGCGGTGCAGGATCAGCGCGGCACTGGTCGACTTGCCGGTACCGGTCGAACCGAGCAGCGCGAAGTGCTTGCCGAGCATCGCGTCGATATAGAGACCGGCACGAATGTCGCGGGTGGGAAACACCTTGCCGATGGTGACGCTGGCCCGGCCGTCGCTGGCGTAGATCTGTTCAAGGTCGCGGGTGGTGGCCGGATAGACCATCCCGCCCGGCACGGGATAGCGGGTGACCCCGCGCTTGAAGCCGTGGATGCGCCCCGTCAGCTTCTCCTCGCCGCCTTCGCCGAGGAAATCGATGTGGGCGATGATCCCGCCTTCGGTGCGGCGATCCTTGCGCTGGTCGCGCACGCTGGCGAGCAGCCAGGCATCGCCGACGCGGATCTTGATCTGGCTGCCGACCTGGCCGGCCAGCGCGACCGAGGGATCGTCGTCCTTCATGCATTCGTTGATGCGCTGGAGGTCGAAGGCGACCTGCGAGCCCGAACCGGACACTTCCAGCACCACGCCGATCGGCAGGCGCGAGTTGTCGTGCATGACGCCGCCGCCAACGGGTGCGTCATCCTCTGTCCCGAGGGTCGGCCCGGTAAAGCGTTCGAAATCCTGCCTGCCGTGATCGGTCATGCGCGCCTTTCCCTGCGCCAGCGTGAAGAAGTCGCTGAAGGGATAGGGCGCGCGAGGTTAAGATCGGGTCAACATTGCCGCTCAGGAGCGATCAGGAAACAGGGCTCAACCGCGGGCGAACAGGCGTCCGGCCACCCAGCCCATCGCCAGCGAGAGCGCGATCGCACCTAGGCCGTAGACGAACGACCAGCGCTGCGCCGCCGCCACCACGCTACCCTCGAGCCCGACCTTCTCGACCTCGATCCGCGCGGTTGCGCTCGCCAGAACCCGGCCGCGCGCAATCGCGAAGGTCTCGGCGGTGTAACGGCCCGTGGTGACATTCGAAGGCAGATCGATCCGCGCCTGATAGAGCACGCCCTCGCTGATCCGCACGCCCTCGGGATTCTGCTGGTAGAGACCCTGCCGCTGGCGCAGTTCCACCAGCCCGCGCGCGAACCGCGCCTGCTCCTCCGGGTCGATCTGGCCCGAGGGCGAGAGCTGGATGAAGTCGGTGCCGAGCTCGTAGATTGCCGCGGTACGTTCATCGACGATCTCGCTCACCGGCCGCGAGGAGGCGACCGCGAAGAACGACGGGGCCGAGCGGAAATCCGTGTCCGCAGCGTTCATCCAGATGCCGGCGATGCGGTCCTTCTCGCGGATCCTCACCGCCTCGGCCGGGCCCTTGAGCACCACCACGATGTCGTACTTGTCGCGCGCGCCCCGCGGGGCGATCACCGCGCCATAGAGGAGCAGATTGGCGCCGGTGAAGCCCTGCCGAACCTCGATCCGCGACTGGCTGACCTCGGGCACGAGGATCGGCTCGGCCTGCCCGGTCAGCAACGGCGCGGCAAGGGCCAGCAGCAGGGCAGCGGCGAGGCGCGGCCTCACAGGGGTGTCACCGTGTAGATCTCGTCAGGCTGCACCCCGAGACCGTAGAGCATCCTGAGCGCGATCAGGATCACCAGTGCGGCAAGCGCGAGGCGCAGATATTCGGGACGCGCCTTCAAAGCGATCTGGGTGCCGAACTGCGCCCCCAGCACCGATCCCAGCAGCAGCAGCGCGGCCAGCACCAGATCGACCGCCTTGGTGGTGAGCGCATGGGTCATGGTGGTCACCATGGTCACGAACAGGATCTGGTAGAGCGAGGTGCCGACCACCACGTTGCCGCTCATGCCGAGAATGTAGAGCATCGCCGGAACCAGCAGGAACCCGCCGCCCACCCCCATCAGCATGGTGAGAATGCCCACCAGCATCCCGAGGATCAGCGGCGCCAGCGGCGAGATATAGAGCCCCGAGGCATAGAACCGCCAGCGATAGGGCAGGCTGGCGACCAGCGGATGGTGACGGCGCTTGCGGACAGGCGGGGCGGCCTTGCCGAGCAGCGAGGGCTTGAGCGCCCCGATCGCCTCGCGCATCATCAGCGTCCCGATCGAGCCGAGCATGAGCACGTAGAGAATGTTGATGACGACATCGATCTGGCCGAGCGCCTGCAGCAGCCGGAACAGGATCGCCCCGATCAGCGCGCCGATCACCCCGCCGCCGACCATCACCGTGCCCATCCGGTAATCGACCCCGTTGCGGCGCGAATGGGCCAGCACGCCGGACACGCTCGCACCCGTCACCTGCGTGGCGGCCGAGGCCGCAGCGACCGTGGGCGGGATACCGTAGAAGATCAGCAGCGGCGTCGTCAGGAAACCACCGCCGACCCCGAACAGGCCCGACAGGATACCCGTCAACCCGCCCAGCAGCACGATATACAGCCCGTTGACCGAAAGATTCGCGATGGGCAGGTAGACGTCCATGCGCGCAAGGCTAGCCGAGGCGACGGAGGGATAAAAGGCGCGGCAGTCGCGTATCCTCGGTGTTTTTGGCTTTTCGTATCGCGCCAGCGCGATCAAAAGCTCGTCGAGAGCGTCAC
>CAZQOO010000015.1:3664-38160 GCA_964594845.1 uncultured Porphyrobacter sp.
GGGCGGGCTTCGGTGCGGAAGGCCCCGTCGGTGACGCGCAGTTCGCCGAACACCCGCACCGGCAGGCGCGCCAGCGGGCGGGCCGAGGCGCCCAGCGCCAGCTCGCTCTCGCCGCGCCGCACCAGCGCGCGGTAGGCGCGGGCGTAGAGCCGGGGATCGCGGGCGTTCGAGGGGTCGATGCGGTATTGCAGCACGGCCCCGATCTGGCTCGCGCCGTATATCGGCACGCGCCCCTGTGCGATCGGCGCTGCGTCCGAGCCCTGTCGCCAGAAGCCCCAGGCATCCATCGACCAGCGCCCTGCCCGCCGCCCCTTCGCCGCCGCAGCACCGGGGGGCGCGAAGAACGGGGGCGCATCGTCCCCGGTCTCGGTGATGAACACCGCCGGCGTGCGGCTCGCCCCCACGGGGGAACGCAGCGCGGCGCGCCACAGTTGGTGGTGAGCGAAAGCGTAGTCGGGCTCCATCCCGACCGTCAGGCCGCTGCCCAGCAAGGCGAAGGGACCGTCACTGCGCGCTCGCACAGCGCCGCGAGCAGGCGGCGCGGCAGGCCGGATCGCAGTCGGCAGTGCATCCGGCGCGGGGGTTTTCGCAGGATCGACGGCGGCGAGCGGCATGAAACCGGTGGAGATCAGCCCCGCAGGCGAGGGAAAGGGGCTTTCCCACACCAGCGCCCGCCCGCCGATCCACGCGGCCAGCACCAGCCCCATCATCGCCAGCGGCGCACCGCGCGCCGGGCCTGAGGCCGCCGTGCGCATCATTGGCGCCGGCCTGCGGCGGCAAGGCCGAGCCGCAGCGGGTGGAGATCATGTTCGGTCTTGTCCCACGCCGCCGCGCGCCCGCCGAGCGTGCGGGCATAGGCGAAGACCGCGCGCCGCCCGGCAATGATGGCGACGACATTGGCGAGCGGTAGCCGCAGCACCGCGCGCAGCCCCTCGGCCAGACCATATTCGCGTGCGGCAAAGACAAACCGCATCGCCGCCCGCCAGCCGAAGGCGAGCAGATTGGCGATCAGCAGGAATTCCAGCATCGGGGTCAGCGGCACAGGCTCGCCCACGCCGGCAAGGATCGCCAGCCCGCCCAATGCGGTCAGCAGCACCAGCGCATAGCCGATCAGCAGCACCAGCGCGGCGAGCGGCCCGCGCCGGTCACGCGCGCGCATCCAGCCTTCGAGCATCCCGCCGCTCCAGCCGATCCGGTCCCAGCCCTGCAAGGCGATGCCGAGCACCCAGCGGCTCTTCTGGCGCACCACGTGCGCGAAGCGGTTGGGGAAGAAGGCCCGGGTCGCCACCAGCCGCCCGTCCTCGCCGCGCACCCGCACCATCCGGCAGCGGCCGCCATTGGCGGCAATGCCGAGCCCGAGTTCGTAGTCCTCGGTCAGCGAATCGCTGGCGAAGGGCCGTCCTTCGGGGTGCGCCTGCGCCAGCCGTTCGAGCGCAGCCCGCCCCGCCGCGCAGCCCACGCCCGCCCCCGGCAAGCCCGCGCCCAGCCAGTCGCGCACCACCAGCGCCTTGCCATGGGCCTCGGCAAATTCCTCGCAGTAATGGCTGCCGAGCTGGTTGGCGAACCAGCCGCGATGACGCTGCACCAGCGGCTCGACCGGCAGCTGGACGAAGTCCGCACCGTGGGCGATGGTCTCGTCGAGCAGGCCGAGCGCGGCGGGATCGACCATGTCCTCGGCATCGTGGAACACCACCATCGCGAAGCGCCGCCCCGAGCGCGCCTCGTCGGTGACGAGGGCGGCGTAGAGGCGGTTGAGGCAATCGGCCTTGGTGCTCGGCCCGTCACGGTCGTGGATCACAAGGCGCAGGCGCGGATCGCCCTTCGCCGCCGCGCTCGCCGCCGCCAGCGTCGCGGGATCATTGCGGTAGCAGCCGACATAGAGCCGCATGGTCGTCTGCGGCCAGCTCGCGAGAAGGTGGGACACGGTATCGCCGATCACCGCGGCCTCGCGCCAGGCGGGAATGATCACCGCGGCCGGGCCATGCAGCGGACGGTTCACCAGCGCGGCGCGCTTGCGGATGGGGGCCTTGGCACGACCTGTCACGCGCAGCCACAGCCACAGCGCGTCCACGGCCAGATCATCGGCCGCGCCGATCAGGAAGAAGATCCCGGCAAACAGCAGCAATTCATGCTGTAGCAGAGCGAGCCACTGCCACAGGTCAAGGTCTGCGATAGGCAAGGCGACCCCCTCCCCCGTGTAAGCCGCAAGACTATCGCGGCCTTGCACAAGATGCAACGCCCTCAAATATTTTGATAGTTTAGAGAAGGTTTACATCGGCAAGGCACTTGCCCGCCAGGTTTTACCAGCTGCCGACATTGGGCATGCTGGCCCAGGGTTCTGCCGGTTCGAGATAGCCGTCCTGCAGCAATTCGACCGAGATCCCGTCGGGCGACTTGACGAAGGCCATATGCCCGTCGCGCGGGGGGCGATGGATGATGTGGCCCGCGTCAGCCAGCTTCTGGCAGGTCTCGTAGATGTTCTCGACCCGGTATGCGAGGTGCCCGAAATTGCGCCCGCCGGCATATTCCTCGCCGCCGCTGCCGTCCTCTGGCGGCCAGTTGTAGGTCAGTTCGACCTCGGCGATGCCCGCCTGCCCCGGCGCGGCGAGGAAGATCAGGGTGAAGCGCCCCGCCTCGACATCGAAGCGGCGCACTTCCTCCAGACCGATCAGCTTGAAGAAATCGACCGTCGCATCCGGATCGGTGACGCGGATCATCGAGTGGAGGTATTTGACCACGGGTCTGCTTCCTTTTCCATTCAAACTCGGTTCATCGACGCTGATGCACAACTCGTCGCACCAACTCTGGTCTGGGGAACAATGCAATGCGCGATGATGATGTGCAACCGGCGACTGCGGCAGAGGGCGTTCTGAAGGAGCCGGGCAACCTGCGCTGGTTCGGCACAGCAGCCATCCTTGCAACCGGCCTGATCGCGGGCGGATATCTGCTCGGCGACGGGCTGCTGCGTGCCAAGGATGCCGAGCGCGCCGTCACCGTCCGCGGGCTGGCCGAGCGCAACGTCACCGCCGATCTGGCGACATGGACGATCTCCTATTCGGCCACCTCCACCAGCCTCGCGGAGGCGCAGGGCAAGGTGCGCGCCGATACCCAGGCGATCGAGGCCTTCTTCAAGCAGCTCGGCTTTCCGGCCGACGCGCTCCAGCCGACCGGAGCCAACGTATCGAGCTACACCAACGAAGGCGTGACCACCTACACCGTGCGCCAGCGCCTTTCGCTGCGCACCACCGACGTCGCCCGCGCGCAGAAAGCGGTGGCGCGGCAGTTCGATCTGGTCGGGCGCGGCGTGTTCCTCGAGGAAGGATCGGGGATGGCCTACACCTTCACCAAACTGAACGACATCAAGCCCGAAATGGTCGCCGAAGCGACCAGGGACGCGCGCGCCGCCGCCGAGCAGTTCGCCAAGGATTCAGGCTCCGGCGTCGGCAAGATCAGGGATGCGACCCAGGGCTATTTCGAGATCGAGGCGCGCGACGGCGATGCCGGCGGCTGGGGCATGGCCGACAGCCCCTACAAGAAGGTGCGCGTGGTCACCACGGTCAGCTTCTCGCTCGACTAGCGCGCCGCTGTCCGGCGACAATCGAGCACCGCCTGCCGCGCTGGCCGGAGGGTTTGTTGCACCGCGGGGGCGATCACTGTAAGCGAGCGCTCCCCCGGGGTCGCATCCGGACACAACCAGTCAACCATGCTTCAGAAATTGCGCGACATCTTCCGACCGAAATCTGCGCCGAAGCTGCCTTCGGTGCCGGTCGGCACGCGCTACTACGTGGTCGGCGACATTCACGGACGGCTCGATCTCTACGAGGCGATGATCGCGGCGATCGAGGATGATGACCGCCGCTCGGGGCCGGCGGACACGCGCATCGTGCTGCTCGGCGATCTTGTCGATCGCGGGCCGGACAGCGCCGGAGTGATTGCCCGCACCCGCCGCTGGCAGCAGCACGCCAAGGTCAGGGTGCTGGCCGGCAATCACGAGGAGATGTTCCTCGCCGCCTTCGAAAAGCCCGAGGCGCTGCGCCACTTTCTCAAGCATGGCGGGCGCGAGACGGTGCTGAGCTACGGCCTCTCCAAGAAGCAGTTCGCCACGCTCGAACTCGACGAGCTGTTTGCCATGCTGCCCAGGCTGGTGCCCGAATCCGAGCGCGAATACATCGCCGCCTTCGAGACCATGATCCGCGCCGGGGACTATGTCTTCGTCCATGCCGGGATCGATCCCGCCCGTCCGCTCGACGAACAGAAGCGCTCCGACCTGCTGTGGATCCGCGAGCGCTTCCTCAACCATCAGGGGCCGCTGGAAAAGGTGGTGGTGCACGGCCACACCATCTTCGAGCGGGTGATGGATTGCGGCAATCGCATAGGGATTGATACTGGCGCTTTCCGTTCG
The DNA here is from genome assembly GCA_964594845.1 of uncultured Porphyrobacter sp. Lineage (GTDB taxonomy): Bacteria > Pseudomonadota > Alphaproteobacteria > Sphingomonadales > Sphingomonadaceae > Erythrobacter. Next base: position 8,067 of record CAZQOO010000015.1, read on the forward strand.
GGTGTGCTTACAGCGCTCGTGCTCGAGGGCGATCAGCGGCGGATCATCCAGGCCTGTTCCGTAAGCGGCGGCCCGGTCGAGATCTTCCACGGCGACCGGGCGCGATAATCCCGCTCAGCCGGCGGGGCACTTTTGCGACGTAACGCGTAAGGGCAGGTATCCATGAAGATTGCGATGGTGGGATCGGGCTATGTCGGGCTCGTTTCGGGGGCGTGCTTTGCCGATTTCGGACATGACGTGGTCTGCATCGACAAGGATCAGGGCAAGATCGACCGTCTGCACGCGGGGATCATGCCGATCTACGAACCCGGCCTCGATGCGCTGGTCGAAAGCAATGTGAAGGCCGGCCGCCTCAGCTTCACCACCTCGCTGGCCGAGGGCATCAAGGGCGCGGACGCGATCTTCATCGCGGTCGGCACGCCGAGCCGCCGGGGCGATGGTCATGCCGACCTGACCTTCGTCTACGAGGTCGCCCGCGAAGTGGGCGAGAGCCTTGCAGGTGACGCAGTCGTCGTCACCAAGTCGACCGTGCCGGTCGGCACCGGCGACGAAGTCGAGCGGATCATCCGCGAGACCGGCACCGCACACCGCTTCTCGGTCGTCTCCAACCCCGAATTCCTGCGCGAAGGCGCGGCCATCGGCGACTTCAAGCGGCCCGACCGCATCGTCATCGGTGCCGAGGACGAATTCGGCCGCGAGGTGATGCGCGAGGTCTATCGCCCGCTGTTCCTCAATGAATCGCCGATCCTGTTCACCAGCCGCCGCACCAGCGAGCTGATCAAGTATGCCGCCAACGCCTTCCTTGCGACCAAGATCACCTTCATCAACGAGATGGCCGACCTGTGCGAGAAGGTCGGCGCGAACGTGCAGGATGTCTCGCGCGGGATCGGGATGGACAACCGCATCGGCGCAAAGTTCCTCCACGCCGGCCCGGGCTATGGCGGCAGCTGCTTCCCCAAGGACACGCTGGCGCTGCTCAAGACCGCCGAGGATTACGACAGCCCGACCCGGATCGTCGAGGCGGTGGTCAAGGTCAACGACAGCCGCAAGCGGGCGATGGGCCGCAAGGTGGTGGACGCGCTCGGCGGAGCGGAGGCGGCGCGGGGCAAGAAGGCGGCGCTGCTGGGCCTGACCTTCAAGCCCAACACCGACGACATGCGCGATTCTCCCGCGATTGCCGTGGCGCAGACGCTGATGGATGCAGGTGTTTCGGTCGCCGCCTATGATCCCGAAGGCATGGAGCAGGCCCGCCCGCTGCTGCCCGAGGTGACCATGTGCGAGAGCGCCTATGACGGGATCGAGGGCGCAGATGTGGTGGTGATCGTCACAGAATGGGACGCCTTCCGCGCGCTTGACTTGAAGCGCGTCAAGGAACTCGCCAAGGCGCCGGTGATGGTGGACCTGCGTAACGTCTACAAGCCCGAAGACATGCGCGCCGCGGGGTTTGAATACACCAGCGTCGGGCGTTCCTGATTTGCGTGCCCGCCTCCGCGGGCACGTCCTCGGTGCTGTTTCTGCGCTATGCTATGGACACCTACGGTGCGAGTTCAGGTGCGCCAATCGCCTCACTGCTTAAGGCGCGATGGGCCTTGCGGCCCGTCCCTTCCACGCACTTGATCTGTAACGTATCATGCAATTGGCGATTGCGCCTGTGTAGGTGGTTCTGCGCTCTATATCCTCTACGATCTTGCCTCGGGCGTGACGGGCGAAACTCACCACGTCGATGGCGGCTATCACGTTATTGGCATGAAGCAGGAAGACGCGCCCGACATCGCGGTGTCCTGAGACAAGAATTTCCATAATGAAAACAATTCTCATAACCGGCTCGGCCGGGTTTATCGGCTATCATCTGGCGCACCTGATGCTGGAGGAGGGCTGGCGGGTCATTGGCTATGACGGGATGACCGATTACTATGATGTCCGCCTCAAGCAGCGGCGGCATGAAATGCTGTCGGACAGCCCGAATTTCATCGTTCATGAAGGGATGCTGGAGGATTTTGATCGCCTCCACGCGCTCGCCATGGCGGAAAAGCCCGATGTGATCATCCACCTCGCAGCGCAAGCGGGCGTGCGTTACAGTCTCGTCAATCCGCGCGCCTATGTGAACGCCAATCTGGTGGGCACCTTTAACGTCATGGAGTGCGCGCGGGAACTTGGCGTTGATCATCTGCTGATGGCGTCCACTTCATCGGTTTATGGCGCGAACACCGAGATGCCGTTCGACGAGGGGCAGAAGGTGGATACGCCGCTGACGCTCTACGCCGCCACCAAAAAGGCCAACGAGGCGATGGCGCATTCCTATGCCCACCTCTGGAACCTGCCGACCACGATGTTCCGCTTCTTCACAGTCTATGGCCCGTGGGGACGGCCGGACATGGCGCTGTTCAAGTTCACCCGCGGCATCCTCGAAGGCACGCCAATCGACATCTACAATGATGGCGAGATGTACCGCGATTTCACCTATGTCAGTGATCTCGTGCGCGCAGTGGCGCTGCTGATTGAACAGCCGCCCGAGCGGCCCGTCAGCCCCGCCGAGATTGCAAGCGGCGACAGCCTGTCTCCTGCCGCGCCGTTCCGGGTCGTCAATATCGGCAACAACGACAAGGTGCGGCTGATGGATTTTGTCACCGCCATCGAAGAGGAATGCGGGCGCGAGGCGGTTAAGAATTTCATGCCGATTCAGCCGGGCGATGTGTTTGCAACCTGGGCTGATGCGAGCCTCTTGCAGAGCCTCACCGACTATGCCCCGCAAACTCCGATGCGCGAGGGTGTGCGACAATTTGTTGCTTGGTATCGGGAATATTACGGGATTTAGGTAGGAATGACGAGCACGATACCGAGCCTAGTTCTTTTGTGCCTCCACTCGAACGCTGAGTAAATGGATATAAACTCAGAACTTGGCCGTAATGTCTGGACTGCGCTTGCCAATGCGCCCTTCGGGTCGCTGGCCAAGCGCGAGTTGGAGTTGATTTTGCTTAAGGCTGCCATCGACGCGGGCGCAGTGTCGCCGACGCCCGCGGCCGTGGCGTCGACATTTCGAATGACCCTTGTTCGCGCACAATCTTACCTCACCGACATTGCGCTTCGCGAAGAGCCTTACGACGATAAAGGTGGCGTGCTTAAGCTTCTTGCATCACTGAAAGCAGGTGAGGCCGTCGTCAGCGAGCGGCACATCAGTTTCCCGATTTCCGATCAGCGCCTACGTATTTGGCTCGAGCGCAAGATGTCCGAGCAGGGACTGCACCCCGGGGACATGGTGAGCCGTGCGACTGCGCGGGTAACCATTCCTGGCTTGCTCAAGCTTCTTGACAACAATACGAGTCTTATGACCCCGATCGAAGCTATCGCCAGATTGGAGAAGCAATATGGTGAAGAAGATTGGTTCGTGAATATCCGTCATAATTAAGTTGCACCTAATAAATGGCTCGGATTTTTGAAGGCGGGCGGTTCTGCTATCTCAAATATTAATGATATCTTTGAATTAATTCAAAAGATTCCGAGTTTTATTGAATAAGCCACGAAGATAGAAAAAATGTAAATATAAATATAAATATAAATATATTTAAAAATGCGCTCTATCTATCGAATGCGATATGATATTTAAGTAATTAAATTTTTTAGCTTTCATTGCGCGTAAATCTCATACAGGGGTGGTGGCAAGAGGTATTCAGGATCGTTGGCTCGCTATTGAGCGGCTGAACCGTAGAATTCATGTAAGTCCACATGGAAGGTGATGGCGTTCTGCCTCACTTTCAAGGAAAATTGCCCCGATTTGCGCAACACAAGGGTCGTCGATGTTGTCGCGCAACTGGCCGATCATGGTGTCCAGGTGGATGTGCACGACCCTTGGGCTGACGCTGAAGAAGCGCGCCATGAATATGGCCTCGATCTGATCGCCGAGCCAGCGCTCTCAAGCTACGATGGCGTGGTTCTGGCCGTCGCCCACGATGTCTTCAGGACAGCAGGAGCCGCTGCACTGTGTGCCTATGGACGCAGCGAATGTGTCTTTTGCGACTTGAAGAGTGTGTTTCCGGTTCAAGACACCGACTTGAGGCTCTGATTATGCTGGATAAATTATCCCGGATCGAAGGTCCGAACCTGGTCCTGCGCCTGATAAGGCCGCAAGATGCAGAATATGTCTATGGCTTGCGCATGGACCCCGCCTACAATCAGCACCTCTCGCAGGTCGCTGGCAATGTCGAGGATCAGCGCCGGTGGATCGCTTCGTACAAGAAACGAGAAGCCGATCTTCAAGAGCTCTATTATGTGATCGAGCGCAAAGATGGCACGCGGTGCGGGCTCGTTCGGCTTTACGACATCGGCACCGACAGTTTCACTTGGGGCAGCTGGATCCTCGATCAAAACAAGACACCGAAGGCAGCGCTGGAAAGTGCAGTGCTATCCTTCGGTGTCGGTTTCGATGTGCTTGGCCTGCCACAAGCGCTTGTCGATGTGCGGATCGGCAACGAGCATGCGCTCGCCATTTATCGGCGGCTCGGGATGATCGAACTGCGACGCGACGCTCAGGACATCTTTTTCACCTATCCGCGCAGCCGGTTCGAGGCTGACCGTACCGGATATCTGGCGATCCTTGAAGAGGTGCGTGCGGGATGACCAACCAGCCCGTTGACTGCATCATGCCCGAAAGCGCGCAGATTGCCGAAGGGGTGACATTCGGCCCAAGGGTCGTGCTTGCCGGTGACGGTATTGTCCTACGCCAGAATGCACGCCTTGATGCTGCTGCCGTGATCGGCGCCGATGTCACGATAGGCCAGGGCGCTTGGGTCCGGGCCGGCGCTGTCGTGCTTCGATCTGTGCCGCCGAATGCAATCGTCGAGGGGAATCCCGCGCAGGTCGTCGGCTATCTTGATGGCGAAGGCGCTCGGCGGAAATCCGATCCCAAGCATATCGACATTCATGCTCTCAGTCATCTGCCGCGCCCGTCTAAGGTCGATCTTGGCGTCGGCAATAGTGCAATGTTTCTAATGCGGCGGATCACCGATGCGCGAGGAGCTTTGACAGTCGGCGAAGTTCCAACCGAGGTTCCTTTTTCTCCCGCTCGTTATTTTGTAGTTTTTGATGTTCCCTCGATGGAACTTCGCGGCGAGCATGCCCACAAGCACTGCCAGCAATTTTTGATTTGCCTGCATGGCTCTTGCCGCGTGCTGCTTGATGACGGACAGAACCGCTGCGAGGTGACGCTTGATAGGCCTGACATGGGTGTATTTATGCCAGAAATGATCTGGGGCACCCAGTATAGGTACAGTTCTGATGCTGTTCTGTTGGTATTTGCGTCGCGCACCTACGAGGCGGACGACTACCTGCGAACTTACGATGAATTCCTCGCAGAATTGGATAAGCGCAGGACATGAATATTCCCTTCCTTGACCTTGGTGCGGCTTACCGCGAACTCAAGGGCGACATCGATACCGCCGTACAACGAGTGCTAAACTCGGGATGGTATATCCTCGGCCCGGAGGTGGAGGCATTCGAAGCGGAATGGGCGGCTTTTTGCACGGCGGATCATGCGGTAGGCGTGGCCAATGGTCTCGATGCTCTCATTCTTGCCTTGCGGGCCTTGGAGATAGGCGAAGGCGACGAGGTCATTGTCCCGTCCAACACGTACATTGCCACCTGGCTCGCCGTTAGTGCTGTGGGCGCGCGGCCTGTTCCCGTTGAGCCAGACCCTGTTACCTACAACATCGATCCTGCGCGCATTGAAGCTGCTATCACTGCAGCAACCAAGGCGCTGCTGCCTGTCCACCTCTATGGCCAGCCCGCTGATCTCGATCCGATCCTCGCGCTTGCCCGCCGATACGGGCTTGCGGTCGTTGAGGATGCCGCACAAGCTCATGGTGCGCGTTACAAAGGGCAACGCATCGGCGCGCATGGCGATGTGGTGTGCTGGAGCTTTTATCCGGGTAAGAACTTGGGCGCATTGGGCGATGCGGGGGCTGTCACCACCAACCGCGCCGATCTGGCCGACCGCATCCGTGTACTGCGCAACTATGGCAGCCGGGTGAAATATGTAAATGAAGTCGAGGGCGTGAATTCGCGCCTTGACCCGATCCAGGCCGCCGTGCTTCGGGTGAAGTTGCAGCACCTTGACGATTGGACCGACCGTAGGCGCGCCATCGCGGCGCTTTATGCTGATAGGCTTCAGGGTTGCGGGCTGATCTTGCCCCACGTTCCGGATTGGGCAGAGCCGGTCTGGCACCTTTATGTTGTTCGCACGCCTGAACGCGAAGCGCTTCAGGCAAAGCTGACCTCTGCCGCGATCGGCACGCTTATCCATTATCCGATCCCGCCGCACATGCAGGCGGCCTATGCGGGAATGGGGCTGGAACCTGATGCGCTGCCCCTGGCGCGCGCGCTGGCTGATCAAGTGGTCAGCCTGCCAATGGGGCCGCAATTGGGGCTTGCCGAAGCTTCGGCGGTCGTTGACGCGGTGAGGGCTGCTGCTCTGTGAGTGGCTCCTCCTACCGCACGATCCTGCGATCCTCGTCGATCATCGGCGGAGCGCAAGTGATCAACATTGCCGTTGGTTTGGTTAAGATGAAGGCTGTGGCCGTGCTGCTAGGGCCAGCCGGTGTTGGACTGGCAGGTATCTATCTCAATCTTGTACAAACAGCAGCCACGATTGCGGGGCTCGGGGTCGCCAATGTCGGCACGCGGCAAATTGCATCAGCCAACGCAGAAGGCGGTGAGGTGGCAGTCGGCCGGACCCGCCGTGCGCTGTTCTGGGGCACCATGATACTGGCGTCGATTGGCACACTGCTGTTTTGGGCAGTGAGCGCCATCATCGCCGATGTCGTGCTGGACGATCCGGCAAGGGCGCAAGAAGTAGCCTGGCTGTCCCTTGGTGTAGGGCTTTCCATTGCAGCCGGATCGCAAAGCGCGCTCCTGACAGGGCTTCGAAGAATAGGTGATCTGGCAAAGGTTAATCTTGCATCAGGTCTTCTTGGAGCGGTGCTTGGTGTCCTTGCTCTGTGGATGTGGGGCGCAAGCGGCGTGGTTGCGATGGTGCTTGTGGCGCCCGTCGCTACATTTCTGCTGGGTCACCTCTTTGTATCGCGCCTGCCTCGCCCTGCGGGGCCTCGCTTTCCCCTTCGTGAAATGTCGCGCGAGTGGCAGGCACTGGTCGCTCTTGGTTTTGCCTTCATGCTCAGCGGGCTCGTGACGACGCTGGGCCATCTTGCGGCACGAACCTTGGTGCAGCGCGAACTTGGTGCCGATGCTCTCGGGCAGTTTCAGGCTGCTTGGGCCATCGGGATGACCTATCTCGGCGTCGTGCTGGGAGCGATGGCTACAGATTATTATCCGCGCCTCGCAGCGGCCATAAAGGACCACACCACTGCGATCAGGCTTGTTAACGAGCAGACGGAAGTCGCTCTACTTCTGTGTGCCCCGATCCTTTTGGCAATGCTCGGGTTCGCGCCTTGGGTCATTGCTCTGCTCTATACCGCAGAATTTGCTCCGGCCGTCGAGATCCTGCGCTGGCAACTTTTGGGAGATATCCTCAAGGTAATGAGCTGGCCACTGGGATTTGTTATCTTGGCGTCAGGGGCGGGAAAGACTTTTGTCTTTACGGAATCACTTGGGATAGCTGTTTTCGTCCTTGGGGTGCTGATCGGCTTGCCATTGATTGGCGTGAACGCGACAGGGATCGCATTCCTTACGCTTCATGTCGCCTATCTACCGATCGTCTGGGCGGTGGGGCGTCGACTAATCGGCTTTCGCTGGACCACTGCGGTCAAAGTGCAAGCTGTTGCGGTCATTGCTGCTGCGGTTGTGTTGGATGTTGCCGCGCGCTCGTCAGAGCTGCTGGGTGCAGTATTGGGCCTTGGGTTGGCCACTATCTTCGGAGTTTGGGCGATTATCCGTCTGTCGTCGAAGGCGGCCATGCCGGGTCGGCTCGCCAGTGTTGGACGTCTGGGGGAAAGGATGACGGGATGGATGATCAAGCGGTGATACGCACCTACGGCAACGCGAACCTGCCCGAGGGCACGCCGGACCGCCCCCTCGTGACCTTTGCGCTGTTTGCCTACAATCAGGAGAAATACATCCGCGAGGCGGTGGAGGCCGCGTTTTCCCAGACTTATTCACCGCTGGAAATCATTCTGTCCGATGACTGTTCGAATGACCGAACCTTCGAGATCATGGAGGAGATGGCGCGGCAATATTGTGGGTCCCATTTAGTGAAGGTGCGGCGAAATACGGTCAATGTTGGCACTGCCCTGCACGTGCAATATGCGTTCGACCAGTCTTCGGGACAGTTATTTGTGGTAGCTGCAGGTGATGATATCTCAATATCAGACCGAGTAAAGAAGTTAGTTGCGACCTGGCATGCAGCGGGCTTACCGGAAGGTGTTGTGCATTCCGGGCGCGAGACGTTCCGCGATGGGCAGATTATTGCGCAAATGCCACCGAAGCGGACCGAGTTCAGTGGGCGGGAATTAGAAGGCGCCGCCAATGCCCAATGGCTGCCTGCTGCCGCGCCCACCTGTGCTTATACCCGTGGTGTCTTCGACCACTTCGCACCGCTTCTCGGAGGCGGAGTAATTGAAGATGCGCCGTTGTTCCTACGTGTGGCACTGATGGGGCATTTTGTTGCCTGCGGTGAATCTTTGATACGCCAGCGGTTGCATGACGACAACACAGGCACCGGCTACAGTCTCGCTACGCCGAGCCGTTGGAACCGCTTCATGCTTAGCAAGCTGATCGCCTTCCGAACCATGCAGAGAGACTTAGCGGGATGGACAGGTGATATCGACACAGTCCTGCGCAACCGGATCGAAAAGCGCATCCTCGAAGTGCTTCGTTCGGTGCCAGGGCTGGTTCTCCCGGAAACGCGTCCGATCGGCCCTCTAGAGCGCTTGCGCTTGGCGTTGCGGATCGCCACTGCACTGGGGGTGGCCAACAGTTTCCGATTACGGGTCGAATACGCACTAAGTTTCTTTGGCTTTGACTGGCATCTGCGCATCAAAGACGGCTTTCGCCGATTTGTGGGTGACTAACGGATGTATCGATGATCAAGCTGCGTGCACTGCTAAAAAAAATCTATCAATCGGCGCTGCGCCTCGCATGGCTTATTGGCGGTCAGAAGGAACACGGGCCTTCGGAGTGTTCAGTTCCTCCCGGAGGCTTCATCGGCAACGATGCGGTCCTCGTATTTCCTGAACATATTGCTCTGAGTGAAGGTGTTATTTTGATGTCCGGAGCCCGGCTAATTTGCGCACGGATGCCCCCCTATCTCGAGCCAGCCGGCCGGATTGAAATCGGTGAAGGTTCGATAATCCGGGAGGGAGCGTTTTTGCAAAGCTATGGAGGGCAAATAAGGGTTGGAAAGAACTGCACTATCAATCCCTATTGTCTCATCCAAGGAAATGGAGGTGTCCAGATCGGGGACAACTCTCTGATTGCAAGCCATGTCTGCATGTATTCAGCAAACCATGTTTTTTCCGATTCCAAAAAGTTAATCCGTCAACAGGGCGAGACGCAGCGGGGCATCACCATAGGCGCAGACGTGTGGATCGGCGGCGGTGCGATTATTCTGGATGGCGTGACCGTCGGCGACGGTGCGGTGATCGCAGCGGGGGCCGTGGTCAAGCACGACGTCGCTGCCGGCGCGGTCGTCGCCGGCGTACCGGCACGCATGATCTCGCAACGTGGCAACCGCTTGTGATCTCCTCCCTCTATCTCACCCGTAACGGACTGCTCGAGCCCTTGGGACAAAGCCAGGTGCTGGCCTACCTGCGGGGCCTGTCGTCGGACTACCGGATCACGCTGATTACCTACGAAAAGGACGAGGACCGCGCGGACGCCAGGCGGATGTCTGCGATGCGCGCGGAATGCACCAAGCTTGGCATTCGCTGGTTGCCTCAACGTTTCCGGCCCCATCCGAAGGTGATCGCCCCCGCGCTGTCGATGCTGCGGATGGTCTGGCTGCTGCGCCGTGAAGTGCGAAGCCAGAGCGCACAGCTTATTCATGCACGGTCGTACATACCAGCGGCTGTGGCCTTGATCGTCTCACGAATGACCGACGTGCCATTCATTTTCGACATGCGTGCGCTTTGGCCTGAAGAGCTTATCACCGCAGGCCGTCTACGCCGTGGCTCACCCCTGCACCGCGCCATTGTGGCTGCGGAACGCGCTTGCTTGCGGCATGCGGGCGCAGTTGTGTCTTTGACCCATGCGGCGGTTGATCATCTCAATCGCACCTATCCTGATGAAATGGCAGGTCAGCTGGTGGAGGTCATCCCGACCTGCGCCGACCTTGATCGTTTCGTGCCGGCAGGCTCGGCGCCCAAGCAGCGAGTTATCGGGTGCCTGGGCACGGTGCTCAGTGGCTGGTTTCGCTTGGAATGGCTGGCGTCTTTCTTGTCTGTAGCTGCCAAAAACGATCCGGATGCACTATTTGAGCTGACCACCCGCGACGATCCCCAAGGAGTTCGGCGAGTTCTTGACCCAAAAGGATTGCTGGGAGATCGGCTGAAGATCGCTTCTGCCGCTTCCCAAGATGTGCACCACGTTTTGCAGGCGCAAACCGCTTCGGTAATGTTCTACGCGGGCGGTGAGATATCGGAATTGGGTCGTTCCCCGACCCGGATGGCAGAAATTTTGGGATGCGGCATTCCCGTCGTGGCCAACGAGGGGGTTGGCGACGTTGCTCGCATAATCCGTGATTACCGCGTGGGTGTGTTAGCCGAAAGCTCCGAGCCACAAGCCATGGAAACGGCATGGGTTGAACTGTTGGCTCTGCTGGAAGAGCCTGACCTCGCAGCTCGCTGCCGCAAAGCCGCTGAAGAGGTCTTTTCGCTTGAAGGCGGCACGGAAACGTTTGGCCAACTTTATAAACAATTACTTGAAGACAAGCGCTAATGTTCGGCCCGATCGGAAAAGTCACTAAGCAGGATCATGCCGCCGATGATTGCCAAGACTGGACTACCCGACCTTGCGTCAACCTAACCCTAATGACCTGGACCGAGCGAGCCGCATGAAGGCCCTTATGTTGACACGCTATGAGAGGTCAGGCGCCTCCAGTCGACTTCGCATGATGCAATATGGAGATGCATTGCATTTGGAGGGGATCGAGCATTCGCTCGCACCGTTTCTCGATAACAGTTACCTTGAAAGGCTTTACTCGGGGAGATCGACCTTCGGCCCGGCACTAGATGCTTATGCTCGGCGTATCTTACAGTTGATTCAAGCGCGCAAGTCAGATCTGCTTTGGGTTGAAAAAGAGGCGCTGCCTTGGCTGCCTTGGGGCATTGAACGGGGCCTGTTGCCAAATGCCGTTCCGCTTGTCGTCGACTACGACGACGCAGTCTTCCATGGGTATGACCTACATCGATCCGCAACTATCCGGCGGCTCCTCGGCCGAAAGCTGGACAGACTGATGGCGTCTGCTTCGCTTATCACGGCTGGGAACAGCTACCTGGCAGCACGGGCTAAGGCAGCAGGGGCGCAGCGGGTCGAGATTGTCCCTACCGTTGTGAATATGACGTCCTATACTCGACGGCCTCAACCATTCTTGGAAAACGCCGCCACCATCGGCTGGATCGGCTCGCCCAGCACCTGGACCGAATACATGGCACCGATGATGCCGCTTCTGACACAGGCGGCAGAGACTGCTGGAGCGCGGATTGCCGCCGTCGGCGCAGGTCGCGCGGCCACGGCGCATCCCCTGCTCGACACCCTACCATGGACCGAACACTCCGAGGTTGCGCGGATCCATGAGATGGACATCGGCATCATGCCCCTGACCGACACGCCTTGGGCGCGCGGAAAATGTGGCTATAAGCTCATTCAGTATATGGCTTGCGGTATACCCGTCATCGCCTCACCTGTGGGCGTCAATTCTGAAATTGTCGAGCATGGGGTGAACGGTTTCCTCGCCTCATCCGACACTGAATGGGCCGAGGCACTGCAGATCCTGCTCCGTGATCCTGCCTTGCGGGCACGGATGGGCGAAGCGGGACGCGGGAAGGTCGAGCGATACTATTCTCTGCAGGTCTGGGGTGGGCGCGTGGCAGAAATGTTGAGAGAAGTGACCAACACGGACAGAAATTGCTGATGCTGTATGTGGGGCTTACGAGTATTCTGTTTCTTTTGCGGTATCCCGTCGCTGGTTGGGGCAATGCACGAAAGCAGATATATATCCTAGTTCTACTCAGCCTGTTTCTGTTCTCAGCTTTCCGTTACCAAGTTGGATGCGATTGGTCAGGATATTATTTTGAGTATATCAATGCCGTCAACTATGATTGGTCAACGGTAAAAAATATTCGAGAGCCGATTTGGTGGGCTATTCTTGCCTGGATAAACAAGAGCGATTTGCCGTACCCCGTCGCAAACGTTATCTCGAGTGCGGTTTTTTTTGTCGGCGTACACGTCCTTGCACGCAGACAGCCGGACTCTCTCGGGTTTCTTGTGCTTTTGTTTCCGATCCTGATCATCAACATGCCGATGTCCGGCATTCGTCAGGGAGCTGCCATCGGGCTGACATGTATCGCGTTTAACGCATTTATCGATCGACGGCCGTTGAACTACGCGATCTGGATTGTGCTCGCCGCTGGGTTCCATTCCAGTGCTATAATTTTCATACTCCTGCTACCTTTTGCTACTGGGTTAAACGCGTTCACTCGCTTCGTGTTTGCTGCAATTCTTGCGCTTCCTGGCGCTTATTTCCTTGCCTCGAGCGAGGCCGTAGAGGTAGCGACAAGCCGATACATGGATACTGGTATAGACGCGGCCGGGGCGGCCTTCAGGGCTGGAATTCTCGCTCTTTCTGCAGTTTATTTTTTCATGTTTCTGCGCAGGAGGTGGAGGAGCGCGTTTCCGAGAGATTACGGCCTCGCTAGTATCGGTGCAATTGGAATGGCGCTGGCTTTGCTCCTTGTTCCAATCTCGACTGTGATCGCTGACAGGTTCGGATACTACCTCATTCCGATTCAGACGATGATCTTCGCACGTCTCCCGTTTCTACCGTTCCTCCGAAACGCGGCCTTACATTCTGCCGCGCCTTACTTGGCCTTATTTCTTGTCTTCACGATATGGTCGCAATTTTCCTGGCACTTTCAAGAATGCTATATGCCTTACCAGACTTGGATTATGGGTTTCCCTCGGGGAGATCCAGTGGGTTTCTGAAATTCTAGCCGATACTTGAGGTGGAGCATAGATTTGAATGGTTGTGCGAAGAGTCCCCGACCAAAACGCATAGACCTATTCCGGTGGACAAGCTGCGCCGTAGCTGATTGATTAGGCTGCTCCAGGCGAGGCAGCAGTGGTCAACGACGTCTCCCGAGGATTGCAATGTGCTGTCCGGCAGCCAGTTGTTGCGCATCAGCGGTCCAAGTTCTCGACGGGATTGAGCTTGGGGCATCGCAGAGGCAGCAGCATGAGCATGAGCATGAGCATGAGCTTGGGCGGCACCACCAACGCAGGCGAAGCCGTGCCACTCGGTCTAAACGAGGGTGAGGACAGCGTGCGCGCCATCGTCGACGTGGCAGGACATCTCCTTCAGGTGCTGGCTCACGGTTTCGCTGTTGCAGTAGGACATTACCAACCCGGCAGCCTTGCCTTCTGCCCACCAGATTGCGCCAAAGATAGACGCCGATGCCCTGCGCTGCTCATTGGACGCTGATGGGCGCGCGTCCCTCTTGGCCCAACGCCATGTCAGTTTGGTCTGCTGCCTGACGCGGGCCGTGTCCTGCCACCACAGCTATATGGGCGTTTCTTTGGGCAGCCCTGCCAGATTTGCGCCAGACGGGCCGAGGAGTTTACATCCCTATCAGGGGCTTGAGCGAAGGACACCTGCCCCCGAGGGACTACCCACCCGGGCGGCCCCTCTATCGTGTATAGAACCTTGTTACTTGGCGCGGCCATTCGGTGCTCGAGGTGCTCCGCAGGCTTTAACAGGTCATGGGACGGGCACAGCCTTGGCGCATACCGCCGCATCGCCCCATCGATACACCGCAATGCTAGGCAGACCTCGCGAGTGTCGCCAGCGATGTGGGCTGGCGGCTAGGGCGTGGATTGCAGGGCATGCTCACCGATAATCAGCTCTTATACCAATGCCCAATGAGATTGACTCATCGGGCATTGGTTAAGCCCGTGCGCCGTCACAGCAATTCCAGCGCGTGATGCGTCAGCATCTCAGCGCGCTGGAATTACAGGAACAGAACCCCGAAGGCTACCGCCGATGAAGATCGCCGTCATTTCAAACCAGGCCGGGTCCATGCTGAATTTCCGTGGTCCGTTATTGGCAGAGTTACATCGCGAGGGCCACGAGGTCTTGGCCTTCGCCCCGGATTTCGATCCAAAGATCCGATCTGCGTTTGCCGCTATCGGCGCACAGCCCGTGGACTTCACCATGTCGCGGGCTGGTATGAATCCGTTAAGGGAGATAGCAGTTATCTTCGAATTGCGGCGTCTCCTGCGCAGTCACAGGCCCGATATCTGCTTCACCTTTTTCCTCAAGCCTGTGATCTATGGCACCATCGCCGCGTGGAGCATAGGCGTGAGGAGACGCTTCGGTCTTATCGAAGGTCTGGGTTTTGCGTTCACTGCCGCACCAAAGGTCGATCTTCGTCGGTTGGTCGTCCAGCGTTTTCTCGCTGTGATGGCGCGCTTTGCTATGGCCCGGCTGAACAGGGTTATTTTTCTCAATCCAGATGACAGACAGGAATTTCTCGACCGCAAGTTTGTGATCCCGGCACAAACAGCTCTGCTCGGGGCGATCGGTCTCGATCTTGAAGAATGGTCTGTGGAACCCCTCCCGGAGAAGCCTGTTACTTTTATCCTCGTGGCGCGCCTGCTCCGCGACAAGGGTATAAGGGAATATGTCGAGGCGGCTCGTATACTTCGCGCTGACCATCCCGAGGCTCGTTTTCTGTTGGTGGGGGGACTCGACGAAAACCCCGCTGCCATTGCGCGCACGGAGGTCGATGCGTGGGTCGCCGAGGGCTTGATCGAATGGCCCGGTCATGTTCCGGTCAAACGATGGCTCAGCCAAGCCAGCGTATTTGTGTTGCCATCATACAGAGAGGGTGTTCCTCGCAGCACTCAGGAAGCCATGGCGCTTGGGCGGCCAGTGATCACAACCGATGTTCCGGGCTGCCGCGAGACGGTTATTGCCGGACGCAACGGCTTGTTGGTGCCGCCCCGAGATCCCGTGGCCCTCGCCAAAGCCATGTGTCATTTCATCGAATATCCCCAGAACATCGTCCGAATGGGAGCAGAAAGCCGGAAACTCGCCGAACAGCGATTCGACGTATACGTCCAGAACCGCAGGCTTATGGCTTTTATGGAACTTTGTTCCAAGCCTCCAGTGCCAGACTGAATTGAATAAAGTTAATGAGCGCTTTGGCGGAGCCACGCTGTAGGGTTCCCAATGGTCTGAGGTTGTATTCCCTGCTGCAAGCAAATTAAGGCTTGCGATGGCATCAGCGATTGCAGTGCGAACGGAGCATGTTTCGGAAGACTTGTGGGGGTAGCGCGGCGATGCTCAGACCCCGATCAAGTTAGCCGACTTCTGGCAATAGCGCTGATCGTTCATACTGGCAGCCGGAGCAAGGCAGCAAAGCTTGTCGGGTTTCGCTGCAGATCGTGCGACAATGCGGCCTTCGTTTCAAGGTGGAAGGGCGCGATGGTCTGGCAACCCGCGACGCCCCATGGGCGTGCATCTGTTCTGAACGACGAACAACGTGTCGGGCTTGCTGAGGCTGTCGATGCGGTGGGGCGATCCCGACGACGCATGGCGTTCTGCTTTGGCGGCTTGTTGATCTTACTAAGCGGGTATGGGACGAGTTCAAGGTCCCAGGCACGCGCCAAACTCTGGGCAACGAACTTCTGATGATGGACTATTGCTAGCACTACTTTGGCAGATTTCTGCGGATCATTCGCCGCCACCGTCTACGGCAGTGCGGGCATGTTGGCGGCGGAGGCTGGCTGAGTTGGGTCAGGATTGCCTGCCTGATGGCAGGCAGGGTCGGCTGCGGCGGTGGGCTCGGGCTTCTGGAGGTGTCGGCGGGTACAGTGGAGTTTGAGCGTTTCCGGCCGCTGTTGACCAAGGGGGCTCGGCTATAGCGACGGCGCCAAGGGCGGCCGGCCTCCCTTTGACCCGGTGGCGATGTTCAAGGTGCTGGTGGTTCAGGCGCAGCATAATCTGTCGGATGCGCGCATGGAGTTCATGATCCGGGATCGCTTGAGCTGGATGCGCTTCTTCGGCTTCGACCTTGGCGGGGCGATGCCCGACGAGAACACCATCCGCCACTATCGCAACCGGCTGACGACAAGCGGCACGCTCGATGCGCTGATGCAGGCGTTCGAGCAACAACCGCGCGAGGCAGGATACCTCGCGATGGGCGGCCAGATCGTCGACGCCACTCTGGTGCCGGCACCTAAGCAGCGCAATTCCGAGGACGAGAAGGCCGCGATCAAGGCGGGCAAGTCGGCAAAGCAGATCTGGCGCGGCAAGCCGAACAAGGCGCACCAAAAGGACGTTGATGCACGCTGGACGGTGAAGATCGACGGCAAGGTTCGCTATCGCTCCGACGGGACGCCGCTGCCGCGGATCGCCACGCCCGTGTTCGGCTAGAAGTCGCATATCAGCATCGATCGGCGGTTCGGGTTTATCTGCAAAGCGACCGCCACCTCAGCAGCCGACAGCGACGGCCGCCAGTTGCGCCGGGTGATCGACACGAACAACACCGCCAGCGATGTCTGGGCGGACAGCGCCTATCGCAGCGCCAAGAACGAGGCATTGCTGAAGAGCAACATGCTCAAAATCCGCATTCATCGCAGGAAGCCCAAGGGCAGGCCGATGCCGGAGCAAATGGCACGCGCCAACGCGGCAAAGTCAGCCATACGGGCCCGCGTGGAACATATCTTCGCCCACCAAAAGAACCGCTACGGCCTCTTCATCCGCACCATTGGCATTGCCCGTGCGCAGGCCAAGCTCACGCTTGCCAACCTCGCCTACAACTTCGATCGCCTGATCTTCCACGAACGGCGCGCAGCCACGGGATAGGTGCGCCTGAAATCCGCAGAAAGGCCTCAAAAGCCGAGAAAAATCGCTAAAAGGCGGTCAATGGGACCCATCAAATAGCCCCTCGTGCGGCCATTCCCGAAATCAGGCCAGTCACCGCGCGAAAGCCATGGTTGTTGCGGGCGTCCAGCTGAATTTGGTCGAGAACGTCTTACATTTCATGCGTGACAACTGGCTATCGGAACGGCGTCTTCAAATACTACGACGACATCGTCCACCACTGCGAATTCGCCTGTAATATATTCGTCAGCCAGCCACGGCGCATGAATCCCAGCGGCAAGCGGTATTGGGTGCATAGTTCGTGAGCAATACGTATTGGTAAAATACCTAAGCTCGCTGAACTTGCCTCACATCTCCTACCCCACCCGGCCACCAGCGATAGCGATTGACTATGGTGGTCGGGCGGAGGGGTGGGGGGCGGAGCGAATGGGTTCACGTCAGTAAACTTTGGTATAAGCTGGAACCTCGAGTTTTACACCGGAACTCCCCACAAGCTCCTCAATGGCACAATCCTTCGTGGTCTATCGATCAAATTACTTGGCGGAGCTAAAAAATGACTTTGAGTTGCAAGGGTATAATACTCGCCGGCGGATCAGGAACGCGGCTTTACCCTCTGACACGCGGCGTTTCCAAGCAATTGATGCCCGTTTTCGACAAGCCGATGATCTACTATCCGCTCAGCACGCTGATGCTGGCCGGTATCCGCGAGATCCTCATCATCACGACACCGGAAGATGCCGGGCAGTTCCAGCGTGTTCTGGGCGATGGCTCGGATTTCGGCGTCTCGCTGAGTTATGAAGTCCAGCCCAGGCCCGAGGGTCTCGCGCAGGCTTTTCACATCGGCGCTGATTTTGTTCGCGGTGGGCCGAGCGCGCTGATTTTGGGCGACAACATCTTTTATGGCCATGGCCTGCCCGAATTGCTGCAGCGAGCCGGCGCGCGCGATCGGGGGGCAAGCGTATTCGCCTATCGGGTGAGCGACCCGCAAGCCTTTGGCGTTGTCGAATTCGATGCAGAGGGCAGGGCTGTTTCAATCGAGGAAAAGCCTGCCAAGCCCAAGTCCAATTATGCGGTCACAGGTCTTTACTTCTACGATGAGACGGTCGTGGATCGCGCCCGTGATCTCAAGCCATCGCCGCGCGGCGAGCTCGAGATCACCGACCTCAACCGGCTCTATCTTGACGAAGGGGCCATGTCGGTCGAACTCATGGGGCGCGGCTTTGCCTGGCTTGATACCGGTACCCACGCCTCGTTGCTGGATGCCGCCACCTATGTGCGCATCACCGAGGAACGGCAGGGGCTCAAGATCGCCTGTCCTGAAGAAATCGCTTTCCGCCAAGGCTTTATCGACGCTGACCGGTTGCGAGCCATTGCCGAGCCGCTGCGCAAATCGGGTTATGGTGAATATCTCCTCGGGCTTCTTGAAAAGCCGGTGTTGCCGTGAATGTCATCGAGACCGCAATTTCCGGGCCGCTGCTCATCGAGCCTACAGTATTTGGTGACGCGCGCGGGTTCTTTATGGAAACATGGAACGGGGCCGCCTTTGCGGCGGCAGAGCTTCATATTCATTTTGTCCAGGACAACCACTCGCGCTCGCAAAAAGGCGTGCTGCGCGGCATGCATTTCCAGCAGCCTGGCGCGCAGGGCAAGCTGGTGCGGGTGACCAGCGGCGCGGTGTTTGATGTTGCGGTAGATCTCAGAAAATCCTCGCCCACTTTCGGCCAGTGGGTTGGCGTGGAACTGTCCGCGGAAAACAAGCGCATATTCTGGGTGCCCGAAGGCTTTGCCCATGGCTTCCTTACCCTCGAGGATGACACCGATTTTCTCTACAAATGCACTGCGCCCTATGCGCCGCAATCGGAGCATTCGCTGTTGTGGAACGATCCTGCAGTCGGGATCCAATGGCCGCTTGATGGCATCACTCCGCTGATCTCGGATAAGGATGCACAAGGCCTGCCGCTTGCCGACATTCCGG
This sequence comes from uncultured Porphyrobacter sp., assembly GCA_964594845.1. GTDB lineage: Bacteria > Pseudomonadota > Alphaproteobacteria > Sphingomonadales > Sphingomonadaceae > Erythrobacter. Next base: position 27,089 of record CAZQOO010000015.1, read on the forward strand.
TGTTTCCATGAAAGTTCTGATAACCGGCGCCAAAGGGCAACTTGGCAGCGCCTTGCAGCGCACCGCTCCGACCCATGCGGCAATCACTGCCATTGATGTGGCGGAATGCGATCTGACGCATGGTGCGATGTTGCGTGCGCTTTTGACAGATGTCGCGCCCGACCTCATCCTGAATGCTGCAGCTTATACAGCTGTCGACAAGGCCGAAAGCGATGAGGCGACCGCGCGCGCGATCAACGCTGATGCCGTCGCGGTGATGGCAGAGGCGATGGCGCAAAGCGGCGGCAGGCTGGTGCACGTCTCGACTGACTATGTCTTCGATGGCACGGCCTCTTCGCCCTATCAGCCCGAAGCTGCGCGCAATCCGCAATCGGCCTATGGCCGCACCAAGGCAGCGGGCGAGGATTGTCTTGGTGCCAACGATATTCTGGTGCGCACCGCATGGGTTTATGAAGCAGGTGGTGCGAATTTTGTGCGCACCATGATCCGCCTGATGAAGGAGCGCGAGGAGCTGGGAGTGGTGGCCGATCAGATCGGCGCGCCGACCTGGGCGAGCGGGCTTGCGCGCATCATCTGGGGGCTGGTGGACAAGGGCGCTTCTGGCACTTTCCATCACTGCGATGCAGGGGTGGCGAGCTGGTATGATTTTGCGGTCGCCATTGCCGAGGAAGCCTGCGCGCGGGGCCTGATTGCGCGCATCCCCCACATCCGCCCGCTTACCACGGCTGACTATCCGACCCCCGCCAAGCGCCCGGCGTTCTCGCTGCTCGATTGCCGCGCCACCCGCGCGGCGCTCGGCGAGGAAGCGGTTCACTGGCGAACCAATCTGCGTTTCATGCTTAATGAGGAAATGGCCCTTGACTAATCTGCTTGTAACCGGCGGGGCCGGCTTTATTGGCGGCAACTTCGTGCATTACTGGAATGCGCACCATCCCGATGATCATATGATCGTGCTCGATTGCCTGACCTATGCAGGCAATCGCTCAACGCTCGAAGGAGCGCCCCATGCCGAACTCGTGGTCGGTGATATCCGCGACACGGCGCTGGTGGAACAATTGCTGCGCGATCGCGAGATCAGCACCATCGTGCACTTTGCCGCTGAAAGCCATGTGGATCGTTCGATCAGCGGGCCCGATGCCTTTATCGACACCAACATCCTTGGCACCAACAGCCTTTTGAAAGCCGCGCGCAGCGCTTGGCTGGCAGGCTCTGGCCAGCCGCACCGCTTTCACCATATCTCAACCGATGAAGTGTTCGGCTCGCTTGGCCCCCATGATCCGGCCTTTTCTGAAATCACGCCCTACGCCCCCAATTCGCCCTATTCGGCCAGCAAGGCCGCATCCGATCATCTGGTGCGCGCCTATCATCACACCTATGGGTTGGAGGTAACGACCAGCAATTGCTCGAACAATTACGGCCCCTATCAATATCCTGAAAAGCTGATCCCGCTGTTCCTGCTGAACGCGCTGCATGGTCGCAATCTGCCGATCTATGGCGATGGGATGAATGTGCGCGATTGGCTCCATGTCGAAGACCACTGCCGCGGCATCGAGGCGTGTTTGCTGCGCGGGGATCCGGGCGAGACGTATAATATCGGCGGCGGGGCGGAATTGCCCAACATGACCGTGATCGACACGATCTGCGCCGAGGTGGACCGCGCCTTTGCCGAGATCGACGGGTTGGCCGAGCGTTACCCCGATGCGCCAGCCGCGCGCGGTGAGCCGACAATCGCCCTCAAAACTTTTGTGACAGATCGCGCAGGCCATGATCGCCGCTATGCGATTGATGAGACCAAGGCGCGTGCTGAACTGAATTATGCTCCGGCCCACGGCTTTGAAGACGGGCTGCGCCAGACATTACACTGGTATCTGACCCATGAAGATTGGTGGCGGCCGCTGCTTCGTTGATAAGGCAAATTTGATAGGGCTGCCCTATCACTGCCAGACATTCTGTTCGGCCTGTTCAAGGTAGCGTGCTAGGACATTGACCGACTTCCAGCCGCCCGCGCGCATGATGGCGGCGGTATCAAAGCCCTTCTTCAACAAATCTTGTGCCGCGCCGACGCGCATCGAGTGGCCGCTGAATTCAGCAACCTCGTCCCTGCTCAGTCCGGCTCTTGCGGCCGCATCCTTGATCACCCGGCGCACCGTAGTGGCTTCGAGACAGCGGTCGATGACCTTGCCCTTGTAGATCGGACAAAACAGCCACTCGGTGGCAGGACCGCGGGCTTCGAGCCACTCCAGTACCAGATTGGCAGTGCGTTTGGATGTAAAAGCTATGCGCCCCTTGCCAAATTGATCTGCCTTGCTGCGTCTGATCAGGATCCTGAGCGTTCCATCCGCTTGCTCGGCGATGTCGCTATCGCGCAAGGCGATGATTTCCGAACGCCGTGTGAGCAATTCGTAGCCGAGCGCGAGCATCGCCCGGTTTCTGAGGCCTCTCAGTGTGTTGGGCTCGCTGTCCAAAAACATGTCCAGATAGTCGCGCGTCAGGCCTTTGGCCTGTTTCGGACGCACAGGTCTGCTGCGTTTCACCTTGCGAAAAGTGAGGTGAATATCCTCGTCATAGGTGGGATCGGGAAGCTTAAGAAGGCGGTGCACCTTGCGGATCGCATAGAGCCGCCGCTGCACCGTTGAGGCAGCCTTGTCCTCACCCTGGTCTTCAAGAAACTGACAAACGACGGGAGCGGCGGCAGGGAAGGGCGTATCAATGCCGTTCGCGTGGCACCAATTCTCAAAGGCCTCGACATCGGCGCGATAGCTGCGCATGGTTGCAGGAGAGTAGGCGCCTTCAAGGCGCTTGAACTCTTTGCGCCAATCTTTGTGAAATGTGTCTGTTCTCATTCCGCCAATATGATAGAATTTCAATCATAATGCAAGTCCGAAATCTAACCGCGCAGCAAATCAAGGCCGCAAGAGGGGCGTTGGGGTGGTCTGTTCAGGACCTATCGGACAAGACTGGTGTGGGTACGGCTACAATTTCGCGATACGAGACGGCAGATGCAGTCCCACAATCGCGAAAAGATAATTTGCAAAAAATTCAAAGCGCCTTCGAAGCTGCCGGCATCGAATTCATCGGCTCGCCCGATGACCGGCCAGGCATTCGTATCGGGCCGCCGCGCGAGCAGTAGGCGCTGATTGCCGGTTCCCGAATGCGACAAAAGCCCATTGCCGCCAGCTTGGTCGCCGTACCCGAGCGGCGAGCTCCATAGATCCAGACGCGGCACACTGACCGCAACCACTCCCCGAGATACATTCCTTTATGCGCATTCTTCTGACTGGCGGCGCCGGCTATATCGGCAGCCATACCGCGGTGGCCTTGAGCGAGCGCGGTCACGACATTGTCTGTTTCGATAATCTGTCGAACAGCCTTGCCAGCGTCATGGACCGGCTCGAAGTCATCACCGGGCAATCGATCCCGCTTATCGTTGGGGATATTCGGGACGGGACCGCGCTTGAACAGGTGATGCGCGATCATCGCATTGAGGCGGTGATCCACTTTGCCGGCCTTAAAGCGGTCGGCGAGGCGGTGGCGAAGCCCTTCATCTACTATGACAACAATGTGCGCGGCACGCTGAGCCTGATTGAGGCAATGCAACACTGCGGTGTCAAGGTTCTGGTGTTTTCGTCAAGCGCTACGGTCTATGGCGAGCCGCAATATCTTCCCCTCGATGAAAGCCATCCAACATCAGCCACCAATCCCTATGGCCGCACCAAGCTGATGATCGAGGAAATGCTTGGCGATATTGTGGCCGCTGATCCGACCTGGCGCATTGCTGTCCTGCGCTATTTCAATCCCGTTGGCGCTCATGAAAGCGGCCTGATTGGGGAGGACCCCAACGGCATTCCCAACAATCTGATGCCCTTCATCACCCGGGTTGCGGCAGGGCGATTGTCCGAACTTTCAGTCTTTGGCAGCGACTATGCCACATCTGATGGGACCGGGGTTCGCGACTATATTCACGTCACCGATCTTGCTTCCGGCCATGTTGCAGCCCTCGATGCGCTTCGCCGCGAGGCTGATCCGATTGCAGTCTGGAACCTTGGGACAGGGCAGGGCTATTCCGTTCTCGAAATGATCGAGGCCTTTGCGCGCATCAATAAGGTGGCTGTGCCCTATCGCGTGACTGAGCGGCGTGCGGGCGATGTCGCCGCCTGCTATGCCAGCGTCGATAAGGCCAAGACCCAATTGGGATGGGAGGCGCGCCTTGACCTTGAAGAAATGTGCGCCTCGGCATGGAATTTCGAGCGGCTGCTCGCGAGCCCCAATCGCGGCTAGGAAAAGCCCCTCCACGGCTTAAAGGATGCCTGGGCTTGCCCCCGCAATCACTGCACGAGCTTGCGCTGCCTCAAACCACCCCCGCTGCTTTGGCCAAGAGGGGCTCATACCAAGACTCTCTGATCAGAACTTATGCGCCCATTGGCGCATGCCGATGGACATGATGCGCCATGGCTGATTGACGAGGTTGTTCCAGGCGAAGCAGCAGTGGTCGACGATGTCGTCGTAGGATTGGAAGATCCTGTTCGACAGCCAGTTATCGCGCATGAACTGCCACAGGTTCTCGACGGGATTGAGCTCCGGGCAGCGCGGCGGCAGCGGCATGAGCGTGATGTTGGGCGGCACCACCAACGCAGCCGAGCCGTGCCACCCGGCCTGATCGAGGATGATGACAGCGTGGGCGCCAGGGGCGACGTGGCGGGATATCTCCTCCAGGTGCAGGCTCATGGTCTCGCTGTTGCAGTAGGGCATGACCAACCCGGCGGCCTTGCCTTCTGCCGGGCAGATCGCGCCAAAGATCCACGCCGATGCGCGGCGCTGGTCCTTGGGTGCAGATGGGCGCGTGCCTCTCTTGGCCCAACGCCGGGTCAGTTTGGTCTGCTGGCCGATCCGGGCCTCGTCCTGCCACCACAATTCTATGGGTGTTCCTTGGGGCAAGCGCCTGCGGATTTGCGCCAGACGGGCGGGGAAGTCTTTTTAAAAACGGCAATATCCTCAGCCTTCTGCCCGCGGTGACGCGGTCGTGCCGAGAGCTTGCGATAGCCCATCGTGCGCAGTTCATGGCCAAGCGCTTGTTTGCTGATCGACACCTGGAACTCATCCCATAGCCATTGCACTAGATCGATGATCCGCCAGCGCACCACCCCGTGAACAACTGGGATAGGCCCTGCTTCGATAATCTCTGCCAGCGCGCGACGATGATAGTCATCAAGAATGGTGCTCGGCCCCGGGGCCTTGCGCGTCGCCAAACCCGCAATCCCGGCCTCGTTGAAGCGAAGCACCCAATCCCGGGCGAACTGCAGCGTCACACCAGCAATCCTGGCAGCCTCGCTCCGACTGCCGCCATCAAGGATTGCCGCCATCGCCAAAAGGCGTCTGACTTGCCCAGGATCCTTGCTGCTCCGTGCAAAGCCACGAAGCTCGTCCGAACTCAAATCTCCACGGACCTCGATCGGTGCCGCCATCGCAAACCTCCAACAGTTTGCCATGGTGAATCACCTTCACGCACTGACCGATACCCCCCAACGAGTCAGATTCCACAGGTTTTGGTATAAGTTCCAACCTCTTATCGCGGCGAGCACTATGCGCCCTGTCAAGCACCCAATCCCAGCATTCCGGACCACGCACGATGACACTTTCCTGCTTCAAGGCCTATGATATTCGCGGTCAGATTGGCACTGAGCTTGATGAAGACATCGTCTACCGCATTGCCCGCGCCTTTGCTCAGGTTTTGAAATGCTCAAGGGTCGTGTTGGGACATGATGTTCGACTGACCTCAGAGGCCTTTGCAAAAGCTGCCCAGTGCGGGCTTATGGACGAGGGCTGCGATGTTCTGCTGCTCGGTTTGTCGGGCACTGAGGAGATGTATTTCGCAGCAAGCCACTTCAAGGCGGACGGGGGCATCTGCGTCACTGCCTCGCACAACCCCATGGACTATAATGGGATGAAGATGGTGCAGAAAGGATCTGCACCGCTTTCATCGGCTTGCGGGCTGGCTGCGATCAAGGCCCTGGCCGAGCGGAATGCTTTTGTCCCCGCCAAAGCCACCGGCACAGTCACAAACGTAGCGGCCGAGGCACGGGCGGCTTATGTCGAGCGCGTGGTCTCGTTTGTGGATGTGGCAGCGCTGCGACCTGTCAACATATTGGTCAATGCAGGGCATGGGGCTGCAGGTCCGGCATTTTACGCAATTGCTGCGCGCCTTGCCGAATTGGGCGCGCCGCTTGCCTTCGAACGGATCTTTCACGAACCCGATGGCGCGTTTCCGCAAGGCATACCCAATCCGCTGCTCAAGGAAAACCAGCCCGCCACTGCCAACGCCGTGCGCGCGATCGGTGCTGACTTCGGTGTTGCCTGGGACGGCGACTTTGACCGCTGCTTTGTGTTCGATCACGAGGGCAGCTTCGTCGATGGGGAGTACATCGTGGGCTTGTTGGCCGAAGCGTTTCTGACCAAGCAGCCCGGCGCAACAATTATCCATGACCCCCGCATCATCTGGAATACGCAAGACATCGTCGCAAGAAATGGCGGGCGCGCGGTGCAATCGCGCACGGGGCATGCTTTCATCAAGCAGGCTATGCGCGATGAGGACGCCATTTATGGCGGCGAGATGTCAGCGCACCATTATTTCCGCGACTTCTGTTGCTGTGACAGCGGCATGATCCCATGGCTTTTGGTCGCAGAGCTGGTGAGCCGGAATGGTCCCCTTGCAAGCCTCGTCGCTGAACGAAAGGCTGCCTTTCCCTCATCCGGCGAAATCAACTTTACGCTCGATGATCCTGGCGAAGCGATCGCACGCGTGGCGCAGGAATTTCGCGAGGCTGCCCACTCGATTGAGGAAATCGACGGGATCGGCTTTGATATGGGGCATTGGCGCTTCAATTTGCGCAGCTCTAACACAGAGCCGGTGGTGCGATTGAATGTAGAGGCGCGCGGCGATGCTGCGCTGGTTGAGGCAGGGGTGGAGCGGATCACAGCTCTTTTGATGGGAAACCCAAATTCTTTGCCTTCGGCCTGACTTTGCCTCCACCTATAAGAAATCGCTCCCAGCCTGTGTATCGCTGACCGCCCGCGCTGATGCGCCAGAATGCGACCTCTACTTGAGGAGCCATGAATAGAACCACGATACCCCAGGGATCGAAAAGCAGCAGCGGTCAGATTGCGACGCTGCGCATCGAGTTGGCTTTCACCGATCCTGCCATCTGGCGCGAGGTTGAAGTGCCGACCGCGATCACATTGAAAGCGCTGCACAACATTGTTCAGGCGGCGATGGGCTGGACGGATTGTCATCTCTGGGAAATGCTTATTGGCGAGCAGGCCTATGGCCTTGATCTTGATGATATGTGGTGTGACCTGCCGTCTCAATCAGCCACCAAAGTGCGCCTTTCCGACCTCCTTGCGCGCGGTGAGACGCGGATCGACTATACCTATGATTTTGGGGACAGCTGGGAACACAGCCTGACCTTCAGTAATCTAAAGAGCGGCGAGCCTGACACGTCCTATCCGCGCCTCATTGCAGGCGAGGGCAACTGCCCGCCTGAAGATTGCGGCGGCATGCCCGGCTTTTATGACATCCTGGAAATAAGGGACGATCCCAAAGATCCCGACCATGCCGAGGTCACCGAATGGCTCGGCGACTACGACCCCGACAGGCTCGACGCTGCCGCCATCCATGCAGCCCTTGCGCGCCTGCAATCCCAACCCAAGGCGTCTGCCACGCCTTCGACTAGAAAGCGCAAAGCCTGAAATTCCCCAATGCCGCGACCCACGCGTCCTTGATGGCTTGAAGGATTGTTCGCTTCCGGGGATCAAAGCAGCAGGCAGGGGCGGGCGCGGCATAGGCCCCAGAGGCAAGGCTTTGCGCCAGCCCAAGCGGTGGATCACTTGTGCGCAGCGCTTGTGATGTTGCACTGCCCCCCATGCTCTGCTCCCCGGCCAAGGCAGAGCAGGGCAGGGATCGGCGCCTTGTGCTGCTGTTACAGACCAACAGCCTTGCGGCCGGATGCAAAGGTTACCTTGATCGACCCGCCATCGGGCCGGTTTTCGGCCGCTTCAATAATAGCGTCATCGAGCGGGGAGCCAGTTTCAACAAGTTCTTTGAGGGGTTTGCCTTTAACCGCCTGCAAGGCCAGCGCAGGAACATTGCCGGTTCCCGAAATGACAAGCTTTCCACTTTCGAAGTGTATGTGCGGCTTAGGGCAATAATTGGCAAAAAAATTCCATAATTCACGAAGAACCTTCCGAGCCCTTCGTCCGGGCGGCCAGTGTCAACAACGAAATCAATGTGCCGGTACCCCGCCATGGCAGACAGCACATCTTGAGGCGTGAGCGGGGTGCTTGCAAAAACGTACTGCGCCGAAATGTCGAGGAGAATGTCCGCGCCGGCCTGTTTCAGGTGCTTCAGATGCTCCAGGCGATATCCATGAAGTCGCACGTCATCGTCAAACCTCTCCGGAAGGGTGTTTGCACAATACCGGTCTATGCGCGAGCGTGAGATTTGAAGATCAAACTCAAGCATATCATATTCTGGAGAGAACGTGTGCTTGGCCTTCTCATCAACACACACGGCCACTTCCACAAGCTTGAAGCCCCGGGGCAGGGGTTGCTGGGTAAGACGGGCAAACATCTTGTCCGCCTGTTTCGCCCATTAGTGGCAGGATCGCAGATAGGCGCTGGCGGCCAAGGCCAATTCATCGGCTCGCGCCTGTGCCGGTCCTTTCTTTCCGAAGGGCGCGTCCGCGCGCGGCTCGCGGAAATGAAACGCGCCGTTCTGTCCAGCCGGACGGAAGTCTGAGGTGAGATGAAGATCGTAAAGGCGGCTTTCATCATAGCGGGCCGGCGCGATTTTCAGCGGCAACAGGCTCGCACAGCCATTTTGTTGAAGCTTGACCGAGGCATGCAAGATGAGGTCGTCAAGATAGGCTTTGCGGGCCCTGTCTGTGTAAGCAAGATTTTGAAGGCGCGCATTGCCAAAGCGGATCCAAGCCTGTTCCTCGTCTTCCTCATTCATGGATTATGCCTCCGCTGGCGCGCGCTCGCGTTTCAAGCATTTTCCTATCATACTCTAATCCTGAATAAAATGTGGACAAGCATGCAAGGATCCTCGCTTTTTCGTGTGCCGTTTCCCGCGCCGTTTGGCGGCGCCCGGCCTGCTTTGGGTGTGATCGGTCTTTGGGCCATCTCGATGCCTGCGGGCCGCAGGGCCGAGGAGCTGCTGAGCTGATGCGAGCCGCGATGCTCTCTTGTCATGATCGCCCCGGCCCTTTTGCTGGCTCCCTATCGGTTGGGCGTGCTGCGCAGGCCTGTTGCTCGCTTGATGGACGAGCCGCTTGAGCAGCGAGCCTGACGAGCCCGCTGACATGCCGGCACGGCTGCTGCGCTGGGCGCCGATGGCCCTGTTCTGGGGCGCATTGATTTTTGCCCTCGTCATGGCGCTGATCCCGCAGCCGCCCCCTGTGCCCGGCGCGCCTTCGGATAAATTCTTGCACATGCTGGCCTTTGCCAGCCTCACTGTGCTCTGGGCGCTCGCTTATCCCGGCACCTCGCTGCTGGTCATTCTTATTGCGCTCACAGCGCTCGGCGGATTGATCGAGCTCGTGCAAGGCACGGCGCTTATCAACCGCGAGGCAAGCCTTGCTGATTGGTGCGCTGATATTCTGGCGATCCTTACGGTGCTGATTGGTTTTGCTTTGCTGCGCGCGGTGCGCAGCCTGCAGCGCCGATAAGGCCGCGCCCCTTCGCGCCGCCGTTGAGCGGCCCGCCAAGCCATCAGGCTTTGATGCTCGAGTGCCTGGCCTCGGGATTGCTGAGGCTCGCAACGCAAAGCGGAAGGGGCCTTTACCGACTAAAATGCACTGGTGCTCGATCAGCATGTCAAGGCAGTGTCTTACTTTTTGGGGCTCCCCATGACCCGATCGATAGCCCAAGAGCCCTCAGGCCCAAGTTGTCACAAGGCGCCTGCTGTTTTTTGCATGTTTTGTGCAAAAGCTTATCCCAGCGCCGCACCCTTGAGCTACAGGAAGTTGCAGAATGTCCGCTCATCCCACAACCATCAAGCTGATCGAGGCCTTCCTTACCCTGTCCGATGCGCAAGGGGTAGACCGGGTCACAGTTCAGGATGTGCTGCGCGCGTCCCGGGTCGCCAAGGGATCGCTCTATCACCACTTCGGGACCTTTGATCATCTGGTCGCAGCGGCTTTGGCCCAGAAATACGCTGAGGGTGTTGAACGCAGCATCGCGATGATGAATGAGATTTTGCGCCGATCCACCACCAAACAGGAATTTCGCGCAGAAGTGCGCTGGCTTGTCGAGCAGACCTCGGGACTGGAGACGGCCGCATTCCGGATTTCGCGCGCCAAGATCATCGGCAAATGCGCCACCAATGGCGCCTTGAGGCGCAGGGTGGGCGAGGAGCAGGCGCGCCTGTCAGCCACGCTTGAGGCCTTTTTGTCAGAGGCTCAGGCCCGCTCCTGGGTGCGCCAAGGCATCGATGTGCCGGCAGCCGCACTGCTCATTCAGGCCTATACCTTTGGCAAAGTCATTGACGATATTGCCTTGCAGCCCGTTGAGCCTGCAGCCTGGCTCGCCCTGATCGAAGGGCTGTTCGAAAGCCTCTTTCTGAGCAAGGATTAGGCGGGCCTTCTCGCGCGCCACCACGCGCCCATCCCGAAACTGGAGTGAGCCGTGGTCTTGCCATCCTGAAGCTTTGGCCTGTTGTCCCACAGCGATGCTTCCTCAAGGGCCCTTGATAGGCTCCAACCCCCGCCAATCTATTCAATTGATGCAGAAATCTGAATAGGGAAAGGGCAGGCATCACTGCGCCGAGATCGACACGCGGTGGTGAAGAGGTTCGACCATTGCCCGCCTCCGGTCCACGCACATCGACCGAAGGCTTTCGCTAAAAACTCCCGCTCCGCAACCCGTTCTGATCTTGGCGCGCGGCTTTTCTGCCTCGCACTCGCTGGCGGCCTTGGCGACATCGCCAGCCTCGGTGAACGTGCCTCAGCGCAGCAGAGAGATCGTATCCATCCGGCGGGGGCCGGCTTGCGCGGGTAGGTAGCGAGCGCTCTTAAGCG
>CAZQOO010000016.1:0-36019 GCA_964594845.1 uncultured Porphyrobacter sp.
AATCGCGCCCGCAAGGGAATCCCCTCCGAGTCAGAACGTGGGGAAAACGCTCTAAGCTCGCGAGTGCGCATTTTTGAAGATGGGTTGCGGGAATTTGTTAGTCAACCTGAACCATTTTGGATTATTGAGCGAATTTTGGGAGATCGGGCTATGACAGAAATGCCCTACGCGCCCGGGCGCATTGAAAAAGCAGTATCAATGCTGATAATGGCAAAGCGAATTTTGGATGCGTGGCCCGCCGAGCCGTCCGCATCTGGCCGCGATAGTGCAGCGGCTCGTACAGCAGCGGATTTGATACAAGCGGCGATCACGCAACTCGACAGCGATTGATCCTGACGTGACCCCCTGATTTTCCTCCACGAGCGATTAGAGTCTGGCCTGAAGGAAGGACAGACGATGAAGCGTGTGAGGTTTTCAGAAGAGCAGATCATTGGCGTGCTGAAGGAAGCGGAGGCGGGCGCGAAGACCGCTGATCTGGCCCGGCGGCACGGGGTTTCTGAAGCGACGATCTACAACTGGAAGGCCAAGTATGGCGGGCTGGAGGTATCCGAGGCCCGGCGGCTGCGGGAACTTGAGAGCGAGAACGCGAAGCTCAAGCGGCTGCTGGCGGATACGATGCTGGACAACGTGGCGCTGAAGGACCTTCTGTCAAAAAAGTGGTGACGCCCGCCGCAAAGCGGGAAGCTGCCGCTCATCTCCAAGCTTGCCACGGGATGAGCGAACGGCGGGCGTGCCGCGTCATCGATGCCGATCGCAAGAGCGTCCACTACCGTTCCACACGGGACGATGATGGCGATCTGCGCGAGAAGTTGCGCGAGCTGGCCAACCAGCGACGCCGGTTCGGCTACCGCCGCCTGCATATCCTGCTGCGCCGGGAGGGCGTGATGATCAACCGCAAGAAGACCCAGCGGCTTTATCGTGAGGAAGGGCTTGCGGTGAGGCGACGACGCAGCCGCAAGCGTGCTGTCGGCACCAGAGCACCGGCTCCGGTGCTTGCCCTGCCGAACCAGCGCTGGAGCCTCGACTTTGTTCATGACCAGATGGCTTCCGGCAGACGGTTCCGGGTGCTCAACGTGGTCGATGACGTGACCAGGGAGTGCCTGGCAGCGGTGCCGGACACCTCGATCTCGGGTCACCGTGTGGTGCGCGAGCTGACCCGGCTGATCGCCCAGCGGGGCAAGCTGGGGATGATCGTCAGCGACAATGGCACCGAGCTCACCAGCAATGCCGTGCTCGCGTGGTGCGGTCAGATCGGCGTGGAGTGGCATTACATCGCGCCGGGCAAGCCGATGCAGAATGGCTACGTCGAGAGCTTCAACGGCCGCATGCGCGACGAGCTTCTCAACGAGACCCTGTTCCTCAGCATGGCCCATGCTCGGGTCGAGATCGCTGCTTGGGTCGAGGATTATAACCGGGAGAGGCCACACTCGTCCCTTGGCTACGCAACCCCGGCGGCGTTCGCCGCCGAACTCGATAAGCAATGGCCTGCTTCGCTACGCCCTACGGGCTCCGCTACGCAGCCCATTGCTTCAACCGCGCTGATGCGCAAAACAACCGCCCGGCTCTAATCCCAGCTGGCGGAAAGCTGGGGGTCACGTCAATCCAAATGCGATGCTTCCCAGCGCAGGCATTCGGTCTCAAGCTGCCCATTGAGTTCCTCGATGCTGGCACCGCGCAGGCGAGGGAGGAACGAAGGGCTCCGGGTTGCGTAGAACTGGTGCTTGGCCTTCCTTACTGGACACTTCCCAGGGAATAGAGGTCTTCCCTCTGCAATTCCGGAATTGCGCCCATATCATTGAAATAATAATACTTTTTCTCTAAAAAGAACCTTGCCCGTTCCTTGAACAACGGTTCGGTCGGCATTTCCGCTATCAACGTGCAGGGAAAGCTCTTGCGGACAGGCGCCCCCTGCAGAAATTCGTGCAATTACCGCTAAGTCTTGCTTTCGACGATGGATTGAATCCACTGGTTGATCTCTGCTTCCACCCAGACTGAGCATTTGGGCCCAAGCGTGCGGCATTTCGGGAAACGCCCCTCGCTCATTCGCTGGTAGATTGCGGAACGTCGCAAACCCACCCGTTCCATCACCTCAGGCAGACGCAGCAGGCGCGGCGGCGATACGTTGCCCGGCGAGATCTCGGCAGAGATGACTCCTAGTTCAGCCTTTTTGGGATTTGCATTCATTGACGGTCCAGTCGGGTTATTGACTCGGCCCCCGCCGAGTTGCCCTGCCTCAGCGGCTCAGGGTCATGGCGATGTCGCGATTGGCCAGATCATCAATGTGTTTGGCGAGCAGCTTGGCCACGAGCTGCGAGGTGCCGCTCGCCCAGCGCGGCCTGAGATCATCAACCCGGCGCCCCAGAGTACGATCGAGTTGCCCCGGCAGACTCATGATGAATTCATCAAGAAATGCCCCCATCTCGCGGTGCATCCATTCGCAAGCCAGCGCTTCTTCTCCGGCCAGTGTCAGCACGATCACGGCATGGGGCGAAACACCGCAGACCTCGAGGAGACGCACCGCGCGATGAATGCTGATGGCGCGCTCACCGCGCATGACCTTAAGCATTGTTTCGCGGTGGATCCCAGCCTCGCTGGCGATCTGGTGCTTCGGCTTGTCGGCAGTTTCAATAGCGTGCGTGATAACGCGCGCAAGGCTGGCATTCGTATCAAGGGCAGTCTGATGCATCGCGACGACTCCTGTCATTGAGCATGTGATTCGATGCATATCGCGCGCATCGCGGATAAGAAAGAACTTAGAACAGATACAGAACCTCTCGTTTCTAGGATGATCCATCACAGGACACGAGTCGTCGGCAAATTCCGACAGCCCCAGCGGCGCGCGGCGACCATCAGCGACAGTATAGCCACTGATCATGTTGGAGAATCTGGCCTAGCCCAGTTCCAAGCGTCCATGTATGTCCGGCGCAGATCAGTCTGAGCACGCCAGACTTCCTACACGCATTTCCTAGATGCATAGAGAACACACAGCGAACGCAAGAACGCTGTTCCACCCTCCCAGACGGAGTTCTCTTATGCAGTCCCTCACCCTCTCTCGGCGCGCTGCCGCAAACCGTCAAAGCGCCTCCAAATTCGATCGGGCAATGACCTTGGCCATCCCGGCGCTGATCGCCAGTCTCGCGGCAGGCGCGGCCTATGCCGGCGCCGACACGACCTTCGATCCGGCGCTCACGCAGTTCACGAACTTCCTCGAAGGCTCGGGCGGCAAGATCATCACCGTTCTCAGCCTCGCGGGCGGCCTAATCGGTCTTGCCTCTGGCCGCTTCTCGCTTGCGCAGGTCGCTGTCCCGGTGGGTGTCGGCATCGGTGTCGGCACGGGCGTTCCGATCGTCACCTCGGTCGTGACCGCGGTCATCTGACGCATCGGGCACGGGAAGGCAGCATCGCCATGAAGGACCCCTACATCATCCCGCGCAGGCTCGATGATCCGGAGCTCATCGGCTTCTGGACCATCGACGAGTTTGCCGGGATGTTCATCCCCTTCACCTGGGGCATTCTCAGCCAGCATATCTTTATCGGCATTATCGTTGCTTTCGGCGCCTGGTTCGCGCTGCGAAAGGCAAAAGCAGGACGCGCCAGCTCCTGGGTAGCCCATGCCACATATTGGTATCTGCCGGCCGGAATTCTCGGGCTCAAAGCGACGCCGCCTTCCCACTGCCGCCTGCTTGCCGGTTGAGGGGAGACATCCATGTTTGCCGACATTTCACATGAGCGCCAGCAGAGCCTGCTGCGCCAGCGCAATCTCTTTGCGCTGACCAGCGCCGGCCTCGGTATTGCGCTCGTGATCACCGCTGGCCTTGCCGCCACCCGGGACCGCGAAGTCGTTCTGCTCCCGACCCTGCCAAGCGCGCTGACCGTCAGCAGCGCAGGGGTCGAGGCGGACTATCTCGAGCTCGTCACCCGCGACACAGCGCTCGTCCTCCTCAATCGCAGCCCCGAGGGCCTCGATTACTGGATGGCCGAGATTCTCAAGCTCGCGGACCCTGCAAGCCACGGTCAGCTCAAGGCCGATCTTGTGAGGATCGTTGCCGAACAGCGCGGGTCGGACGTCACCCAGGCATTCGTGATCCGCTCGATGACGGTCGATCCCAAGGCGCTCACCTCGGAAGTGACCGGCACGCTCAAGACCTTTGTCGGCGCGCAGGTCATCGCCAGCGATGATCGCCGCTTCCGTTTTCACTGGAACTATCGCGGCCTGCGCTTGGCGCTTGCCGGGTTTGCCCAGGTTCCCACCGACAAACAGATGAAGGAGGCCCAGTGATGGCTTGCCAATCCCCACACCGCAGGCACCGCGCAGCGTTCTCCTCGGCTGCGCTGCTCGCTCTTGGCGCCACCAGCGCACAGGCAGCGGACCAGTTCCGGCAGGCCGCCGACGGCTCGAGCATCGAATGCGCGGTCTCGGCGCGCGAACTCACCCGCTTTGCGCTGATCGACGATCAGTTCGCCAGCGTCTCGAAGATCTCGAGCGGAACGCCGTACAACGATTTCGCGGTGACCAACGAACCGCTGCGCGGCGACATCTACATCTCGGTCCCCGAGACCTTTGCGGCGCGCGCGATCAGCTTCTTTGCCACGACCCGCAAGGGCTATGTCTACAAGCTTGCCTGCAAGATCGAGCCAATCCCGGCGGTCCAGGTCTTCATCGCGAACCCTGCCATTGCGCAAGGCAAGGCGGCAGACTGGGAGCGCGAGACCCCGCTTTCAACGAGCGCGGTGCGCCTCATTCAGGCGATGGCCAATGACCGAACGGTCGAAGGCTTCCAGGTCCGGCAATCTGCCAATCCGCCGGCACGCGTAGGCGATCTCGAAGTCCAGTTGATCGCCGATTACCGCGGCGCAGAGCTAGCAGGAAAGGTCATCCGCATCGCCAATCGCGGCGCCACGCAGGTGACGCTGACCGAGCGCGACATTGCCCCTGCCGACACGCTGGCGGTGACCATCGTCAATCCTGTTCTCGATCCTGGCAGCAGCACGGCCGCCTTCATCGTCGGCACGAACGGAGGGTCCGCACAATGAGCGATACGTCACCCGCATCTGCCTCGCATGACGTGCACTCGGAACACCCTGCACCTTCGCCGGTTGCCGAGCTCAACGCGCGGACTGCGCGTCGCCAGAAGCTGCTGATGGGCGCCATCGGCGCTCTCGTCCTCGTGGGCGGCAGCTGGTTCATTCTTGGCGGCGACGACAAACCCGCCGGCAGTGATCCTGACGCCGCGCAGACCATCGATACGGCCGGCATCGTCAACCGCGACCTCGCCAACCGCGAGTTCGTCGCGACCTACAGCAACCGAATCGATGCAGTGACCCGCGAACAGAAGGCACTGCGCGATGCGAGCGTGCCGCGCACCGAGATCGAAGAGCAGCTCGCAGCGCTCAAGGCCGAGAACCAGGCGATGCGCACCGACGGGCAGGCGGCGATCGATGCGATCTCGGCGGAGAATGCCGAGCTCAGAACCCGGCTCGCCAGTCAGCCGCCCGCCCCGCCCCCTGCTGCCCCGCCGCCGCCCTATGGCCCGCATGCGGGAGGCTACGACGCGCGCGGCAGCGCGGCCGCGACAACCCGTTCAGCCAGTGCAACGAGCGAGAACGCCGGCCCCGCCTTTGCGCCCGGCGAGGTCAAGCTGATGAGCTTTGCCTCGGAGAAAGCGGGCACTGTCGGGCCGCGCACGGCGCGCCCTGAAACGCCGCCTGTGGTGGTCGAGGACTCGCCCGATTATCTGCCGCCCAACTCCTATGCGCCGGCGCGCGTCATTGTGGGCGTCGATGCATCGGCGGGGGTCTCAAGCCAGACCGATCCGCTTCCGGTGGTCCTGCGGATCACGGGCCCTGCGCGTTCGGTGATGCAGAACGGCAAGGTCCTGACCACGCGGATCGAAGGATGCATCGTCAATGGCGCAGCCCGCGGCGATCTCTCGTCCGAGAAGGTCTATGTGAAGCTTGCCCGCATGACCTGCGACCAGCCCGGCGGCCGGGTTGCGGTCAGCGAGGTCAAGGGGTTCATCAGCCTTGCCGGCAAGTCCGGCGTGCGTGGACGCGTCGTCAGCCGCGAAGGCAATCTCGTCAGCCAGGCACTGCTCGCAGGGATCGTCGGCGGGTTCGGACGCGGGTTCTCGGCCAACGCCAATGGTATCTTCGCCGGCCAGATCGGCGCGGGCCAGCAGCGCCAGCAGCTGTCGGCCACGGACATTCTGGCGGGAGGCCTCGGCCAAGGTGCGGGCGAAGCGGCCGATACGGTCAGCCGCTACCTCATCGAGCGCGCCGAACAATACCAACCCGTCGTCGAGATGCCGACCGGCATCGCGGTCGAGATCGTGTTTCTCGACGGCGTCTTCGTGAGGACTTCCCAATGATCAGCGATACGAACCCCCTCCCCCACAAGCGGCGCATGCGCTGGATCAAGCCTGCTGCCGCAATCGCCGGGGTGATCGCCCTTTCGGCCGCAACAGGCTGGGCTGTTGCCAGCCTCGCCTCGCCCATGAAGGCACCCGATACAGACACCGTGCGGGCCGCCCTCAAGCTGCGCCTGCCCAAGACCCCGATCGACCGGATCGCCTGCGAGGGTCTGGGCGGCTTGTGCGAAGTCGCTTCCAAGTCGACGCTGTTCTACGTCGACCGTGCGGCGCGCTATCTCGTCATCGGCCGGGTCTATGACATGGAAGCGCGTCAGGATCTGACGGCGGCCCGGCTGCTCGAATTGAACCCTGACCTTCTGACGGCAGGCGCGCCCCGCGCTGCGGCAGCCGAGAAAGCCCCTCAGGCCGCGGCGCGCACGGCACCCAGGAAAGTATCGCTCGCGGGTCTTCCGGCCAATGGCGCGGTCACCTGGGGCCCTGTGAACGGGCCGAAGGTCGTGGTCTTTTCCGATTTTCACTGCGGCTACTGCAAGAAGCTCGAAGAGGAGCTGAAAGCGATCGGCGCGCGCGTCGAGGAACGGCCGATTGCGATCTTCGGGGCCGAAAGCCGCCGCGACGCCGAACGCGTGTTGTGCGCGCCGCGCCCCGAACTCTCGCTCCGGCTTGCCTATTCGGGCGGCGCGCTCGTCAATCCCAAGCCCTGCGACACCAGCGGTCTCGATGCCAACGAGGCCTTTGCCAGGGCCAATGGCTTTACCGGCACGCCGGTTCTCGTGCGCCCTTCCGATGGTGCCGTGCTCGAGGGCTACCGCCCGGCGGCCGTGCTCCGCGACTTCCTGCGCCCCTCCGCTCCGGCGCTCACCCCCAAGACAAAAGGATAGACCCATGCGGCTCCCCTTCCGTTTCCTCGCCTGCGCCGGTCTTTCCGTGATGGCGAGCGCCTGCGCGACCTTCGGCACCAATGTCGAAGGCTCGTTCCAGTGCCGCGCTCCCAAGGGCGACTGCGCACCTTCGCATGTCCTCGATGCCCGCGCGACGAGCGACATGACGACGGACAAGAATCCGCAGCTCGTCATGCGTCCAGCCATTGCTGTCGATGCGGGCGATCGGGCACGCACATCCGAGCGTACGCTGAGGATCGTGTTCCCAGCGCGGGTCGATGAGGCGGGAACGCTGCACGACGAAGCTATCGCCTGGGCCGTCATCGAGAACCCGCGCTGGGCAGCGGAACTGCGCCGCAAGCCCGGTGAAGTATCCGCTCCGCCGCTTCTGCGACAGCTGAAGCGGCAGCTGAAAGCGGTGCAGGCCACGGCGCAAACCGGCGCGCAGGTAGACACCATGCGCGCGGCTGACAGCTTGGACGAAGGCACCACCGCCCGGTCAGACCGGAGCACCCCTGACGCCGAATTTCTCATCCAGCCCGACAACTACTCTGACCTCTTCCCGTTGGTCTCGCCGCCGGTATCCCCCTCCCCGGCGGACGAGACTGCGACCGGTGCCGATGCACCGGTGGCCGGGGGGCTCCATGCGACCGCGTCTCCGCATGACAGAGCCCCCCGGCTTTCCCATACCCGCGCGCCGCTCACCTTCCCGAACATCGAGGCAATCGAGGCAGCCAAACGCAGTGCAGCCGCAAGCAACACAAAGCCCGAGAAGGAGCAAAACTGATGGCCCAGCGCTTCAACATGATCGTCGACCGGGTTCTTGCAGGGCTCTTGGGCGATGCCGAGCATTCCGAGCCGGCGCGCCCTGCCATGATGCTCGATCAGCTGTCGGACTGGCTCCCATACCGCGTCTACGATCCGGCTAACCGGCTCTACCTCAATGCGCGCTCGAAGGGCTTCGTGCTGTCGGTGACGCCGCTGATCGGGGCTGACGAGCGGACGGGCGAGATCCTCGGGCAGTTCTTTTCCGAAGGCCTTCCGTCGGGCGCTTGCCTGCAGGTGCTGCACCTTGCTTCCCCGCGCATCAGCCGGATCATCGCGCCGTGGTTCGCCCCGCGCTACCTGCAGGGCGGGGTCTATGAGGCGATTGCACGCCACCGCGCAAGGCGCCTCTATGGCCTGGTGTGGCAATCAGGCTCGGCCGATGCGCCCTTCCATGCCCGCCACCACCAGGTGATCGTTTCCGTCGGCGTTCCCGCATCGAAGGCGGTCAGCAATGAGGAGCTACGGCAGGCCCGCGACAGCCTGATCGCCATGCTCAAGTCCCTCAACCTGGGCGTGGTCGAGGTCGGGCCCGAAGCCCTCATCGCGATCATCGATGACCTCACCTCCCCTACCACCGCCCCGCAGGAAGATTCCCTTGCTTATAATCCGCACGACGCGATCGCGGCGCAAGCAATCCGCCACGACATCGAACTGATCGTGCAGGAAGACCGGATGCGGCTTGCCACCGAGCGCTTCCGGCCGACCGGCAAGCTCCACGACGGCGTGCCGGAGATCGGCACGATCTACCCCGACGCCTTCGACGTCCGCCACTTCGGTGTGCGCAACACGCCCTCGCGCTGGGCGCCGTGGGAATGCGCGCGGCTGATCGGCGATCTGTTCACCGACAAGCTGCGCTTTCCTTGTCCCGCGGCAACAATGCTGTGCCTCGTCTATCCAGACCAGGAAGCGACCGCCGCCAAGGCCGGGTTCAAGTTCATGCGCACTACCAGCCTTGCCGAAACGCGCAGCGCGCGCTTCCTGCCGCGGATCGGCGAGCAGGCGGCGGAATGGCAGCATGTGCAGGCCGAGTTGCAGGAAGGCCGCCGGCTCGTGCGGGTGTTCTATGGCCTCACGACCTTTTCGCCGCAGGGACGCGGCGATGCCGACGAGCGCGCCATCAAATCGATCTACAAGGCGGCAGGCTGGGATCTTGCCGACGAGCGCTTTCTGCAGATCCAGGGGCTCTTGGCTGCCATGCCAATGACGCTGGCCGACGGTTTGGCGACGGATATGGAACGCCTGAAGCGCTTCAAGACGGTCCTTTCGACCACCGCCGCCAACATGGCGCCGATGCAGGGCGAATATCTCGGCGGCGCGCATCCCCACCTGCTGTTCATCGGCAGGCGTGGTCAGCCCTTCTTCTGGTCGCCCTTCGAGAATGAGGCGGGCAATCACAATGTCGCGATCTGCGGCAAGTCGGGATCGGGCAAGTCGGTGCTGCTTCAGGAAATGTGCGCCGCGCTGCGCGGTGCGGGCGCGCAGGTAGTGGTGATCGATGATGGCCGCAGCTTCGAGCATTCGGTCAAGCTCCAGGGCGGCCGCTTTGTCGAGTTCACCATGAAGGCGGGCTTCTGCCTCAACCCCTTCTCGATGATCGATGCCGCGCGCGCTGCCGAGGACGAGGATTACCGGCTCGACTGCTTCGGGATGGTCAAGGCGATCATCGGCCAGATGGCACGGCACTCAGCCAAGCTCACCGATATCGAGCGCGGTCTCATCGACCGCGCGGTCAACACGGTGTGGAACGAGGCCGGCAGCGCCGCGACCGTTACCAGCGTCGGCGAAGCACTTGCCGGCGTCGGTCATGAGATCGCGAGCGATCTTGCGACCTCGCTCGCGCCCTACATGGCCGGGGGGACCTATGGCGCCTTCTTCGAGGGCGAGGCGAGCCTCGCGCTCGACAGCGACTTTACAGTCTTCGAGATGTCCGACCTCTCGGCCCGCGAGGAACTGCGTGCCGTGGTGCTCTCGGCGATCATGTTCATGACCAGTCAGGCGATGACCCGGACCCCGCGCCAGGTGCGCAAGCTGCTACTGATCGATGAGGCATGGTCGATGCTCAAGGGCGGGTCGATGGGCGAGTTCGTCGAGACCTATGCCCGCACCTGCCGCAAATATGGTGGCGCACTGGCGACCGCGACGCAGTCCCTCAATGACTATTACAAGTCCGACGGGGCGACGGCCGCGCTCGAGAACAGCGACTGGATGCTGATCCTCCAGCAGAAGCCCGAGACCATCGCCGACTTCAAGGCCAGCAAACGCCTCGACATGGATGACCGGACCGAGACGCTGATCCGCAGCCTCAAACGCTCGGGCAATGATTATTCCGAGGTGTTCATCAAGGGCCCCGAGGTGGAAGCCATCGGCCGGCTTGTGCTCGACGAGTACTCGGCCACCCTTTTCTCAAGCTCGCCCGAGACCTTCGCGGCGATCGATGCCGAAGTCGCGCGCGGCCACCAGCTTGCCGATGCGATCGAACAGATCGCCTTTGGCCGGCCCTGAACCACAGCCCTCACAACATCACAACGGACCCCGGAAAGCCATGGAACTCCATCTTGTCGACCCGGCGCATCAAGCGCCTGTGATCCCGCAATCAGACATGCCACCGGCGACATCCGCGCCCAAGAGCGTCTGGCAGAGGCGAACCAGCGACCTCTGCTACATCGCGCTGAAGGCAAGCGGCTTTATCGCCTCGAGCTATCTCATGGCTTTGGGTGCGCCGCTGCTGTTCTTCCTTGCCCTGTCGGGCGGGGACGCAGGGCTGCTGTTTGCGCAGCTCGCGAACATCGCCGAGCGCTTTCTGGCGGCCGATCATGCCCGCCAGGTCGCATTCCTTGGCGAGGTCAAGGTCGTGCTGATCGGGCTGGCCACCCTGCTGATCGCCTGGCGCCTGCCGCGCTTCCTGCGTGATTTGGGCCGAGAACTCTCGGGAGAAAAGCAGTGAAGAACATATTGGCAACAAAAGGCCTGCGCGGCAGGCTGCCCGCGATCAACCCCACGGCCATCGTGCTCGGTGTGAGCATGATTGGCTCGACCCTCTGGGGCGTCTGGGCGACCGACACGCTGCTCACGCTGCGGAAGCGCGAAGTCGTGACGGTTCATTTGAGCCGCATCATGGGCGATTTCATCGAGGCCGAGGCGCGCGCCGGCCGCCCGCCCGAAGAGACGAAGCAAAACGTCGAGCTCTATCTGAAGGCAGTCGAAGCCTCGGTCGAGGCGCTGGGCCGCGACGGGCGCACCGTACTGGTCGCCGAAGCTGTGGTGTCGGGCAGCGCGCCCGACCTTACCGAAAGTGTCCGCGCCGATGTCGCGCGGCGGGTGGCAGGCTTTCGCCATGCGCAGCCCTGACATGCTCACCCGTTCGGCCACTGCGCGCCGATTGGCCCTCTTGGCAGGCCTGGGCACAGGCGCGCTCGCCATCACTTCGCTCGCTGCCTTTGCCAAGGGCCATGCGCTGATGATCAATGTAAGCCCGAGCCTGCCTTTTTGGGCGCTCTGGACCTCAAAGGGCGCGGTCCCGCAGCGCGGCGACATCATCCTGTTCGTCCCGCCGCCTTCCCCGCTGCTCGAGACGCATTTCGGCAAGGAGCCGAAGCCCTTCGGCAAGGTGGTGAGCGGCGTGCCCGGCGACGTCGTGACCCGCAAACACCGCGCATTCTTCGTCAACGGACGCCTGGTGGCGACGGCAAAACCGGTGAGCCGCCGCGGCGAGCCGCTCGCATTTGGCCCTACCGGAGCAGTGCCGAAGGGCTGCTATTTCGTCACAACCCCGCACAAGGACAGCTTCGACAGCCGCTACGCGGCGGTCGGATGGGTCTGCACATCACGCATCCTCGGCGTCGGGAGGCCAATCCTGTGAAAGCGCTCCTCTCTTCCGCAGCATTGTGCCTTGCCTGCAGCGTGCCTGCGGCCGCGCGCGACTATGGCCAGCACGGGACGCTCTGGCCGGTTATCGAGCCCGATCTTCTTACGCAGATCGAAGCGCGGCTGACCCATCTCGAGAAGAGCGGCGAGACCGCGCGGCTCAATGAGCAAATGAAGCAGCGCACGATCGCGCGGGTCAATCGTCCCGAGCCGGTCGCGGGCATCACGAACGCCGTGACCGCCCGGAGCTGGGACTTCGATCCGACGATCAGTGCGGACCGGGACATCGCTGACGACAAGGGCCGCATCATCATCGCGGCCGGCACACGGGTCAATCCGCTCGACACTGTGCGCCTGCGCGCTCCCCTCGTGTTTCTCGACGGCGACGATCCGGCGCAAATCGCCTGGGCGAGCCAGCGCTACGGGACCACGTCGGCGAAGTTCATTCTGGTGCGCGGCGCGCCGCTCGCACTGATGAAAGCGCGCCAGCGCCGCTTCTATTTCGACCAGGGCGGGACCCTCGTGAAGCACTTCGGCATCCGCGCCGTTCCGGCCGTAGTGGAGCAACAGGGCCGTGTGCTGCGCGTCAGCGAGGTTCCGATCAAACCCAGAGAGCGCAAGACGTCATGAGCCCCAGAAATCGTTTCCTGACATGGATTTGCAGCGCGCTCCTGATGCTGGGCCTCAGCGCGCCAGCAAGCGCCGATGCAGGTCCGGGCCAGTGCACCGGCAGGTTCGTGAACCCGATCACCGACATCTGCTGGTCGTGCCTGTTCCCGATCTCGGTCGGCAGCCTCAAGATCTGGCCCTCGAACCGTCCGGACCCCGACAATCCCGATCTTCCGGTGTGTCTGTGCGGCATTCGGCCCGGTATCGCGATGGGCTTCTGGGAGCCCGTGCGCCTTGCCGATGTCAGCATGAAGCCGTGGTGCTTCGTCAATTTGGGCGGGATGAAGATCGATCCCGGCTTTGACATCGGGTTCAAGACCATGGCCGGGCCTTCGGCGGTGGGCGGCGCGACGCAATACCATTCGCAGTGGCATGTCCACTGGTATGCCTACCCGCTGATCTACTGGGTGGAGCTCGTCGCCGATTTCCTCTGCCTTGAGGCAGGCTCGGTCGACATTCTCTATGTGAGCGAGATCGATCCGCTGTGGCAGGACAGCGAGCTCACCGCGATCATCAATCCCGAAAGCGTGCTCTTCGCCAACCCGCTGGCACTGGCCGCCTGCGCGGCCGACTGCATTGCGGCGACATCGAAACTGCCGAGTGACGATCTGTTCTGGTGCGCCGGCTGCCAGGGGACGATGTATCCTTTGAATGGCAATGTCTCGGCGACGATCGGCCATGTCCAGGCCTCGCGCCTCGCTCTGTCGCGCTTCTCCTACAAGCTCCACCGGCAGCTCGTGGCCTGGGGAACGATGGGCAGCAAGGGCCTGTGCGGCAAGTACCTCATGCCGGTGATGAGGAAGCAGCAATACCGCTTCCAGGCCACCAACCCCAATCCGCAAACCAAAGGCCGCTACGCCTGCGCGCCGATTGGCGCCTCGACCACCTTCATGTCAGCAGGACAGGTCTACCCCGCCATTGGCGAGGACATGGGCTACCTGGTCTGGCGCAAACGGAACTGCTGCGCGCTATGAGGAGGCTCTGCAACTTTCCTGTACTTGCGATTTTCGTAAGCCTGGCTGCCATCTGCGGCGCGGCCGCGCAAATCCTTGAGCCCGGGCTCGATCTCGACGCGCTTCGCACGGAGGCTGAGGCCAATGCGGGCGAGGCCGAGGCGCTCGCCGCCACAGCACGAGCGCGGGCCAAGGCCCTTATGGACGAGGCCGATGCCAATGCGCGCGGCGCGCAGACGCATGGCCTGAACTATACCCAGGCGGCCAGAGCGGCAGCAAAGCCACCCTCGCAGGACGTCTTCGATTTCGACCGCATGGTGGTCGACGCTGGAGCGATGGCGACAAGCGATTTCGGCGAAGCGCCGCGCTTCATTGCCTTTGCATCGCTGTCGATGCCGCCGGCGGCTCTCAAACAGATGATCCGCGACGTGAATGCTGCAGGCGGTGTGGTCGCGCTACGCGGCTTTCCGCAGGGCAGCGCCAAGGCATTCACCGAGGCGCTCGGCAAGCTCGCGCTCGATCAGGACACGCTGAGACAGGTGGGAATCGACCCGCGCCTGTTCCGCGCGTTCAATGTAACGTCCGTTCCGACCTATGTGGTCGCGAGCAGCGACTTCGACCTGTGCGACGGGTTCGATTGCCAGACCACAGTGCCGCCACATGATCGCATCAGCGGTAACGTGAAACCCGCTTTCGCGCTCGAGACCATCGCACGCGGGCAAGGCCCGGCGGCGCGCATTGCATCCCAATATCTTGGCCGTCTTGAAAGGACCGGACCATGACGCGCAGACTCATCATCAGTCTTGCCGCCCTCAGCGCTTGCCTTGCACCCGCCGCACAGGCCCAGACTGCGCCCCAGGGCGCCGGCGCCACCGAGGCCGCCAAGGCCGAGGGCAAGGCCTTCGGCCGCGAGCAGGCGGCAGCTGCACAAAGCGCGGCGACCACGCGCCCCGATGCCGACCGGATCCCGAACTTCAGCAGCGCGCCCGCTGAGGCCCGCTATTTCGATGATCCGGCGCGCATGGAGCGCGACGCGGCAAGCCAGGCGAATGCCAACACCGGCTATCGCACCATGCGCGATTCCATGGAGCGGCGCGCGCGCTTCACGCCCGAGGACCTCGAAGCTGTTGTTGCCCAGAGCGGGCAGATCAGTGCCGACCCGCTCGCCTTTACCAGCGGCATGAGCGTCAGCGGCTCGCAAGGCCGCTGCGTCCCGCTGCCTCCGGGCAGCGGGACAGGCGCGCGCTACATGGCAACCTGCAATGTCGGATACACTGCGAGCGAGGAGACGCGCAGTTGTGCGATCTCGCTTAACGTCGCGGTCGAGACACAGACCCGTTACATCTATTGGTGCAGCGATTTCGGCCCCGGCGATCAGGAAAGCTGCGCGCGGTTTGATGCTGCGGGGTGTGAGCGCACGGGATTCATCGAGGGCCCTTGCCTACAATGGGGCGACTTCGGCGGGCCACGCTTTTGCGCAGAGCCTGGAAACCCCATCAGTGTCATGTCCTGCCCTGCCCCGGTCACAGGCGGTGAACTTCAGAATATCATAGCGACGCGGAACGTATCCACCAGTCGCGATGAAAGCCGCTGCGCCAGCCTTGCAGCGGATGCCAGCTGCCGCGAGGCCACCGAGACTTGCTCTGACAGCGATCCGGTCACCCGGATCATCGACGGCGTTGCGGTGACACAGCCCTGCTGGGCGTGGGAGCGGCAGTTCACCTGCACGCAGTATGTCGAAGCACAGGACTGCCAAACCCTCGAGACGACCCCGGGCTGCAACCTTGTCGGCGAGGAATGCCTGTGGGGCGAGCCCTGTCGCACCTGGGAGCGGATCTATGATTGCCCGGTTCCCGATCAGCCCGGCAGCCCCAACCAGTTCATCTGTGATGGCGATGTCTATTGCATCGACGGCTCATGCGAGACGATCGCGCGCGAGGCGAACGACGAGTTCAAGGATGCCGTTGTTGCCCTCAATGCCATGGATCAGGCGCGCCGCGAGTTCGATCCCGACACGCTGACCCTGTTCAAGGGGACCCGCAACACCTGCTCGTCCAAGGTCTTCGGCGTGCTCAATTGCTGCAAGGGCAAGGGTTTCCCGCTGATCCCAGGGATCCAACTCCTCGTGAGCCTTGGCTGCAGCCGCGAGGAAATGCTGCTGCACGAGCGCGATGCCAAGGGCCTGTGCGCCTATGTCGGCACCTATTGCTCGGACAGCTTTCTTGGCGTCTGCCTGACCAAGAAAAAGGCCTACTGCTGCTTTGAATCCAAGCTCTCGCGGACCCTGCAGGAGCAGGGCCGCAGGCAGCTGAACAAGCCATGGGGCAAGCCCAAGACCGAGCAATGCCGCGGCTTCACGCTCGACGAGTTTTCCCGGCTCGATCTCAGCCAGATGGATTTCAGCGAGGTCTACGCCGAGTTCACCGAGGCTGCCCGCCTGCCCGACGAGCTGACGGCAGCCAGCGACCTCCAGCAAAAAATCGAGGACTTCTATGCCCGTGCCAGCGACTAGGGCCGCGCTGCGACCGCTCGCCACCTGCATCACCGTGCTTGCCGTCGCGGCGACGCCGCTGCGGGCCGAAGAACCGCCATTGGTGCAGACCGGAGAGCAGCAGGACAGCTTCTACTGCCAGGAGCGCAAGCTCGGCTACTGGTTCTACTGCACCAGGCCCAAGCCCGAAAAGCCCCAGGCGGAAGACCCGCAGCAACCGGAAACTGCAACCCAACAGCTCGATGCTGTGACCGCCACCTTGCGGGAGCTCAAGGCCAAGGCGATCCTCGAGCCGACCCCGGCCAATGTGACCGCCTACATCCGCTTTCAGCGCGAGCAGCTCGACCGGGCATCGCTGTTCAGCGATGTCTGGCAGCGGGCGATCTGGCAGGACCCCGAACTCGACTACACGCTGCAGCGCCCGGTCTCGACGCTCGGCAAGCGGCAATGGCAGGATGATCGCAACGCAGAGCGCGATGCGGCGATGGCCCGGCTCTCGCAGCGCTACGGTCTGTTCTACTTCTTTGCTCAGAGCTGCGGCGCCTGCGAGGTCATGTCACCGATCGTTCAGGGCGTGGCCTCGCGCTGGCGCATCACGGTGCGCGCGATCTCGACCGATGGCGGTCCGTCGCGCCATTTCCCCGGATACACCGTCGAGACCAACCAGCGCGCGCGGCTCGGGCTCGAGCCAAAGATTACCCCGGCGGTCGTGCTCTGGGATGCCTTCGAGAACCGCCCCATCCCGATCGGCTACGGCGTGATGAGCGCCGACGAGCTCCAAGACCGCATCTATCTCCTCACATCGAAGGAAGCTGGCCGTGACTACTGAAACCTCGCGCCAATCGAACAACCCGGAGCCGCCACATCAGCGCGTCACCCCCGGAACTGGGATGAAGACCAGAGCTCTTGCGGCACTGCTTGCCGTCACCCTGCCCCTCACGAGCGCGTCGGCCGATGTCGGCAGTTCGATGGACGCGTTCCTCGACGATGTCGGCGGAGCGTCCAATGTCTCGGGTCCGACCGCCTTCGAGGGTCAGTCAGCCGGTTACTACAGCCTCGGCAATGTCTGGACGCGCTTCCCGCAGAAGACGACCAACATTGCCAATCTGCAGCTGCCGCGCGCACGCGCCGGCTGCGGCGGCATCGATATCTTCGCGGGGTCCTTCAGCTTCATCAATGCCAGCGAGATCGTGGCGATGATGAAGGCGGTGGCCAACAACGCGGTCGGGTTCGCCTTCAGCCTCGCGATCGACACGGTCTGCCCCGAGTGCTCGAAGATCATGCAGGAGTTTGCCCAGAAGGCGCAGCTCATGAACAATCTCAACATCAACTCCTGCGAGATGGCGCAGGGTCTGGTGGGCGGGATCTGGCCCAAGGGCGACCTCGCCGACAAGGCGATCTGCGAGGCGATCGGCAACTCCGAAGGCATCTTCACCGACTACGCGGCTGCCAAGCATGGCTGCGGCACCAGGGGCCAGCGGGCGAGCACAACGGCGCAGGGGTCCGGCCAATACGACGATGTCAATCCGGGCGTCGCCAGAAACTACACCTGGACGATCCTCAAGAAGTCGGCGTTCTTCTCACCGGGCGGCAACTTCGACCGCGAACTCGCTGAATATGCGATGACGCTGCTCGGCACGATCATTTACATTCCGCCCACCGACGATCAGCCGGGCAAGTTCGTGCCGATCGCGGGCGATGCCTCTTCGACGCTGGTCACCTCGCTGCTCGACGGCACTACCGGACGCAACGTGCTGATCTACGATTGCGACGAACCCGACAAATGCCTCGATCCCGGCTTCAAGCCCTTGAGCCTTACAGCATCCAAAGCCCTGCGGCCGCGCGTCGCGGCGCTGATCGCCGGGATGGTGGACGCGATCCGCGAAGACACGCCGATCACCGAGGCCCAGAAGGAGCTCCTGCAGGTCGCATCGATACCGCTCTACAAGATTCTGACCGTTCAGGCGGCCTACGGGCGGGGCATACCGACCGATGACCGCGAGACGCTCGCCGAGATCGCCAGTGTCGACCTGCTCTTCGCGGTGCTCGACCGGATCGTCAATGAAGCAGGCCGCTCGATGTCGAGCTTCATTGGCGCCGACGAGGCCAAGATCGCGATGTGGCAGGGGCAGGTCAATGTTGTGCGACAGGCGCTCGCAGACCGGCAGGCCAACACGCATTTGAAGGTCGGTGCGATCATGCAGATCATCGAGAAGACGGCCTTCATCGAGAATGTGCTCGCGGCCTCGATGTCGCCCGGCATGTCGGCTTCGCTCGACTGGTCGCGCGGTGTGCAGTCGCGCGCGCTCTCCCAGTAGCCCCCACACCCAGCCGCAAGGCCGCCTCGCGAGGAGCGCAGCACCATGGTCGAGATTTTCACGGTTGGCGGCGGCGATTACCTCGTCAACGTCTTTCAGGCGGTGGCGGCCTGGACCGGCAATGGCGGCTACAAGAGCCTGCTCCAGGTTGTGATGGTCATGGGCCTTGCCCTGTCGGCGATCACGCTGGCGTTCAATCAGGACTGGCGTGCGTGGATCAACTGGTTCCTTGGCGCGACGCTGATCTATTCGTGCCTGATGGTGCCGCGCCTCGATGTGCGGGTCACCGACCGGATCAATCCCGGCCTGGCACCAGCCACGGTCAGCAATGTGCCGCTCGGCCTTGCGCTGATGGCGAGCTTTACCAGCCAGGTCGGCGACTACCTCACGGGCTCGGCCGAGGTCGTGTTCGCATTGCCCGGCGATCTCAACTACTCGAAGAACGGGATGATCTACGGCGCACGGCTCTATGACGCGACTCGCTCGCTGCGCATCTCCGACCCGGAATTTGCGGCCAATCTCGATGAGCATTTCCGGCAATGCGTCTTCTACGACGTGCTTCTCGGCCGCTACTCGATGAAGGAATTGGCAGAGAGCGGCGACATCTGGTCGACGATCGCGCCGGGCAGCCAAGCGCGCGCGCAGCGCTTTCTCACCCGAGATGCTGGCTCGGGCGCTGTGACCGCGAATATCGTCACCTGCCGCGAGGCTTATGGCGCGCTCAATGCCCAGTGGGCGAGCCTTGTCGACAGCATGGGGACCGTGTTCGGACGTCAGCTCTACCCCAACCAGACGGCGACCCTCGCCAGGGCCAAGCTGTTTGCCGACCTGCCGGTCGCGTACCAATACCTGACCGGGGTCTCGGCGAGCGCCACGGACATCTTCAAGCAGACGCTCACCATCAACGCGATGAGCCAGGCGATGCATTCGATGTCGGCGAGCAGCGGAGCCGGCAACGTCGATGTCTATGCGCAGACGCGCGCCGACATTCAGACCGAGCGGACCTACGGATCGATCGCCAGCAATGCAATGAAATGGGTGCCGCTGCTCAATATCGTTCTGACCGTCCTGTTCTACGCCCTGTTCCCGGTGCTCTTTCCGCTGTTCCTGATGCCGAAGACCGGACCGATGGCATTGAAGGGCTACATCACTGGCTTCTTCTACCTTGCCGCGTGGGGTCCGCTGTTCGTGATCCTCCATATGATGCTGATGGTCAAAGGGTCGGCCGACATGACGGCGGCAACCGGCGCCAACGGCATCAGCCTCGCAAGCTTCACCGGCATGGCCGACGTCAACAGCGACATCGGCCTTCTGGCCGGCTATCTCATCGCTTCGGTGCCGTTCCTTGCAGGCGGCGTTGCCAAGGGCGCGATGGCGATCTCGCATCATGCGACAAGCTACCTCAATCCGAGCCAGAACGCGGCGGAAGAGGCTTCCCGCGAGGCAAGCACCGGCAATGTTTCGCTCGGCAACACCAGTTTCGAAAACTCGAGCGTGCTCACCCGCCAGTTCGCACAAGGGACCGTGGCCCCCAGCTTCACCTACGGCGCGCCGCAGACGCGCACGGTCAGCGACAGCGGTTCGGTGACCACGAGCTTCGGTGAGGCAAGCTATGATCAGCTTCCGAATTCGAGCTATCCTTTCACCCCGACGCTGGGGCAGGAATTTACCTCAAGACTGTCGACCTTGGCATCGCAGGCCCGTGCCAACAGCGAGACCTATGCCAACGTCGCCGCGGAATCGACCAGCAGTGCGGTGAGCAGGTTCCGCGAGCTAAGGGAGCAGTTCAGCAAGGGCAATTCCTTCGAGAGCGCCACCGGCACCTCGAACTCGGACAGCATCCAGACCGCGTTCAGCGAGGTCGATCAGGCTTCGACCAACCTGCAGCGGCAGTTCGGGCTGTCGCGCAGGGCTGCTGATGACATAACGGTTTCCTGGTTCCTGAATGGCGAGGCTGGCGCGAGCGCAGGCCTTACAAACGGGGTCGCATCCGCGAAGATTGGAGCCAAAGGTGGGCGAAACCAATCATGGACCGACAGTGACGTGGGCATCGCGTCTGAGGACCGTTCGCGGATCTTCAGTAGCCTGTCCCAGATGTCGGATAGCCGCAATTGGTCGAGCACGCGGGACGGCTTCGTCCGCTCGGTCAGCACCTCATCAAGCTCTGCAGTTTCGAGCACTGCGACCGGGTTGAATACCTCGCTGACAGAGGCGCAAAGTTACACGGTTGAAGCACGACGGTCGGAGGAGCTTGCCAATCGCCTCGAGAACCAGGCGTCATTCTTCGAAGGCGACAGCGCGGCTGGCAACCTCAATCTGTCGCAAGCCTATAGAGACTGGGGCGTGGCCGAGATCGAGGGAAATCGCGATTTCTATGGTAACGCGCGGTTCGACGACATCGCTTTCCAGCTCAGCCCGGAAGGCCAGGCACTGCAGGGCAAATTCATCGAAAGCTACGCCGAGCAACTCCGGGACGGGATTGAAGACCGCCTTGCTCTACCTGCAGGACAGCCCGTTTCTCGCCCTTCTATCTCCGGTCCAAGTTCTGTGCGCCGGCGTGCGCAGATTGGTGGAGGGGGTCAAGCAACCCTGCCTCAGGTGGACACAAGCGCGATCCAAAATGAGGTACAGCGAGCTCAGGCTGGTGGTCGCAAGACGATCGGCGGATCGAGGTCGCGCCTCGATGCTGTCACCAAGAGCGCCAAGGGCGCGAGTGCAGAGGCAGCGGATGATGTAAAAGAGTGGTGATGTTCGGATCACCACAGTCCGACTGAGGTGCCAGCCAAAAAAGCGAACACTGCAACGATGAAGAAAACGCCAAACATCGTCAGCTTGCGACCCCAAGGATCAGCCCAGGACTTCTTGATTCGGTACTCCATCAGGCGATTGTCGCGGATTGCCTGATCGAGTTGGGAAAGCCCATCCCACTTGCGGGTTTCGCGAGCCTTCTCCGCTTCAATATCGAAATTGGTCATGATGGCATTCACCCCGCTTCCCCTTGGAACATATAGAAAACACTTGGCAGGGCTAGGAAAAATCGACAGGCCCCCAACCCGCGCTTAGCGTACCGCTCCGGAGGTCTAGCGGCTATCCCGATAGTGCTGACAATCCATGACGCGGCCACAGCCTAAATCGGCTTAATCCGGTCAGATTTTCTCATTTTGATCGGTTTAAGCCGGTCATTTATGTTTATTTGATCGAATATATGTGGCAAAACTCTCCTGAAGGAGGCCGATATGTCACGGCAAAAGCGCGCAGAACTGGCCAGAAAGAACCTCGATAAGCGTCTCGCTCTCATCCGGGAGGCTAATCACCTACGCCCCGCTGGCGGCTGGATACGCGCCATCCGTGAGGCGCTAGGCATGACCACACGTCAATTGGCGCAGCGAATGGATGCTTCGCAGTCCTGGGTCTCCGAACTGGAGAAAGCCGAAGCGCGGGGCAATCCTACGCTCAAGAGCCTGCGCGAGGCGGCCGAGGCGATGGACTGCAAACTGGTCTACGCGCTGGTGCCAAACCAATCGCTGGATGCAATGGTTCAAGCCCGCGCCCACGAAAAGGCTGTCGAGTTGTTCGCACAGGTCTCACACGGCATGCTGCTCGAAAACCAATCGCTCACCAAGGCCCAAATGCACGACGAACTCGCACGCCTTACCAACGAGATCCTCGAAGAGCCCCTCGGGCAATTGTGGGAGAAGGCATGAGCGATCCCTTGTTCGATGGTGATGATGAGGCCAATACGCCCATCACCGAGGAGGAGCGGGAAGACCTCATCCCGAGCTACATCACGGTTCGCGAAGAACTCAATGAGGCCGAGCAGATCAACATCGCGCAGGCCAACCGCTGGCTGGCGCGAACGCGCGGTTTTGACATCCTCAACGATGATGGCATTCGCGCGCTTCACAAACGCATGTTTGGCGATGTCTGGAAATGGGCAGGCGCGTACCGCAAGACGCCGCGCAACATCGGCATCGAGGCCTATCGAATTCCAACCGAAGTCCGGCAACTTATCGACGACGCGCGCTACTGGGTTGAGAACAAAACCTACCCACCCGATGAGATCGCTGTGCGGTTCAGTCACCGGCTGGTGTCGATACACCCCTTTCCCAATGGCAACGGGCGGTTGTCGCGACTGGCAGCCGATCTCATTGCGATCCAGCATGAAAAGCCACGCTTTACATGGGGACGCGCCAATCTGGTCGATCCCGGTGAAACACGAAAGGCCTACGTCCAGGCGCTGCAAGCAGCGGATGCTGGTGAGATTGCGCCGCTTCTTGGGTTTGCTCGTGCCTGACGCGAGTCCCTCATACATTGGGTCGATGGCGCTGCGGGACGTCCTGCTCCGCGCTTCGTCCAAGCTTCTTATTTCACTTGCGTTCTGTCTATGTTCTCAATAGGAGATTTTCCTAGTCTCTAGGATTGGGCTTCCTAGACGGACACACAAGGAACGGCAGAATGGACGATGCACGACGAGCACTGGACGAGTTGATCCAGAAGCGCGGCTGCAATTATTCCGAGATCTCGCGCCTGCTCGGGCGCAATGCGGCCTACATCCAGCAGTACATCCGGCGCGGCAGCCCTAAACAGCTTGATGACCAGGATCGGTCCGTCCTTGCCCGCTTTTTCGGGGTGGAGGAAAAGGTGCTCGGCGGCCCGGCGCGCCGCTCAAGTCCTGATGCCGACCTAGTACACATTCCCATCCTCGATGTGGAAGCATCAGCGGGATATGGTGCGCTCGCCGGGTCGGAAGGCAACTCTGCGCAATTCGGGTTCGACGAGAAATGGCTGCGCCGCCTTACAGCAAGCAAAGCTTCAAACCTCTCGATCATCGGGGTCCTCGGGGATTCGATGGAGCCGACCTTGCACGATGGCGATGAGGTCATGGTCGACCTGGGTGACGGTCAGGCGCGACTGCGCGACGGGATCTACGTGCTGCGGATGGAAGACATGCTGAGCGTCAAACGGATCGCGATCGAGCCGCAGGGCAAGCGGGTATCGGTCCTGAGCGACAACCCGACCTATCCGAGCTGGCGGGGTCTCGAGAAGCGCGTGCTCAATATCGTGGGCCGCGTGCTCTGGTTCGGCCGGACGCTGCGCTGAGGATGCATCGACGTGCTTAGCCTGATGGCCGCGACCGTGATTGCCGCGGGGCAAACCTTCACCTGCACCCCCACCCGTGTGTGGGACGGCGATGGGCCTGTCTGGTGCGCGGAAGGTCCTCGCCTGCGCATTGCCGGCATTGCCGCGCGTGAGATGAACGGCGCCTGCCGCGCCCATCATCCATGTCCCCGCAGTTCCGGGATCCAGGCACGCGACGCGCTCGTGCAGATCCTGGGCGGTGCGCGCGGCACCTCATCGACCGGACATGTTCTGGTCCGGGGGCCCAAATTGACCTGTCGCTCTGAAGGTCGGGCCGAAGGCAATCGCACGGCGGCCTGGTGCCGCCTGCCAAGCGGTGCAGACCTGTCCTGCGCAATGATCCGCACCCGCACGGTCCTGCGCTGGGACCGCTACTGGAAGGGTCCAGCCTGCCGCTAACGGCAGGCGTGATGGGGCAAGAACACCCTACAACCCCATGTCAAACTTCTTGGAGATCGAGCGGTCGAGTTCGGGCGCCTTTCGTTCCGCCTCGGGAGCCCTCCCCTTCTCCATGCCAGTGGCAGCTGCATTCCGCAGAAGGTCGACCGTCTCGAGCGCCGAGCGCTTCATGCCGGGATTGTTCTCTACCGCAGCCTCGAGCTTGCCAGGATTGTCGACAAACAGGGTCAGACGGTCCCGCAGCCGGGTGATGGTCACAAGAAAGGTCTGCTGGTTGGCAAGGTTCTTCTCGCGGCTGTCCATCACTGCGATGCCGCGATCGGACGTCAGACCCTGAGCCATGTGCGCGTTGAGCGCATAGGCCAGATCGAGGCGCTTCAGCATCGGATCGTTGGGAGCAAGGCGGTGCATCACGCCAACCGAGGTCGCCAGCGACACGCCTTTGGCGTCGACCGCGATAATCCGCGCCTGATCGGCATTGAGCAGGCCGCGCCTGTGATCGGTAGCCGTCCAGCGGATCCGGTCGCCATCATGGATCTCGATCTCGCGGCGTTCGTAGAGCTTCAGAGGATCCTGTTCACCCTGCGGGCGAAGCTGGCCGGGACGAAACTCGAATTGCCGCCCGCGCTCGTTCTGGAGGGTCACACGCTCGCGGGAGAGATCGGTTGCCACCACCGCGTAGCTCCCCTTCTGGAGCCCCTGCCCCCTCTGCCGGCGATCGACCTCGAGCACCGTTCCGGGGACATAGCTCCTCGCATAGCGCAGCTCCTCGCGCGTCAAATTGATCCGCGAGAGCACCTCGATCTTCATCGCACCCGGACCCAGCTCGCCATTGGCCTTGAGGCCTGTCTGGACCGCTTCGTTGACCTCGCCGCGCAACGCACGCCCGGATGCATAGATCGCCGTCACCTCTCGTTCTTTGGGTGCGAGTGAGAGCCATGCGGCTGCGGCATCGACAGCCGCATTCTCGCCAGCAGAGACAACGTTCTCTCCCAGATGCGCGAGCGCCTCGCTGATCCGACCGCCTTGGGCCGAGCGCTGGGCACTGCGCAGCGCCTCGTCGCGAGCGCGCAAATTGGTGTCCATCTGCGCTGCTTCGATACCTGCCTGCTGCATGACATCGAAGGGCTTGCCCGCATCGACCGCGCCCAGCTGCTTGGTGTCGCCGATGCTGGCGAAGCGATCGAGCCTCAGGAGATTGGCCAGACGCACGAGCTTTTCCATATCGGCACTGCCGACCATCGATGCCTCATCGAGCACCACAACGGTCCCGCTCATTGCCGTGCGCGCGGCTTCGAGGCGCGCGCCGCCCTCGCCCTTGAGAAGGTCCTGATGCTGCCCAAGGAAGCGCGCCACGGTCATCGAGGGAATGCCGGTTTCGCGCTCCAGCATCTGTACCAGCGTGTTCTGCACGGCGAGGCCGAGCACGGTCTTACCTTCCGTGCGCAGGATATCGGCGACCGGCTTCAGAACCGTGCTTTTGCCTGCGCCGGCCACACCCTGGATCGCAACAATGCGATTGTTCGAGCTCAGCAGCAGGCGGCCTGCCCCTTCCTGCCCCTTATTTAAGCGGAGGCCATATCTGTTCTGCGAGACGGCCTGCAGCCGCGTTCCGGCATCGAAGGCAGGAACGATGGCGGGCGCAGCGCCGCGTCCGGTCTCGACGCCCGCCAGGATGCGCTGTTCAAGGCTGATCGCATCGGGGGTGGTGAGCATGTCGCGATCCGGGCCCTTGCCCGCCTGAAGGTGTCCCTGCCGGATGAGCTGAAGGGTCCGACGCTCGATATCGGCAAAGGCCGTGGGCAGGCCGAAGCCGAGCGCGGTGCGATAGATCTCGACCTTGCTGAAGGCTGCCTCGCGCTCGCCAAGATGGCGGATAGCCGAGGCGACGCCATGGATGGCTGCGACCTCCTCGGGACTTCGGTTGCCAAGCCGCGAGGGTATCAGCGGGTCGCCTTTCGCGATGCCGAGGCGCTCGGCGAAGTCGTGGGCGATCTGCTTGCTCTGCTCGACGACCTTGCGGACTGCTGATCCCAATCCGGGAACTTTGCCGAGGTCCTTGGCGCTGCGTGCGTTCGCTCGCGCGATGACCATCGCCGGATCGAAGCCGAGCTTTTCAGCCGTGTCCTTCCATTGCTGTGTCAGCGCGGCGCGGTCCTCGATGGCTTCCTTTTGCGCCCGCGTCATCAGCGTTGCGGCATCGCGCGCCCGCGGGCCCTGCGCGT
Organism: uncultured Porphyrobacter sp.; assembly: GCA_964594845.1. Lineage (GTDB taxonomy): Bacteria > Pseudomonadota > Alphaproteobacteria > Sphingomonadales > Sphingomonadaceae > Erythrobacter. Next base: position 26,139 of record CAZQOO010000016.1, read on the forward strand.
GCATCTGCGCGGCTGCTTCGAGAACCTCGGCGCGGCGCGAGCTGAAGGCATCGCGCACTTCCTTGGGCACGCCGACCGCCTCGAAATTGCCGTGCTTGCCGAACTCGCCAACCTCGTAGCCGAGCTTCTCCACGCTGAGCCGGAAGCGCGCCATGGTCATGGCGTTGAGGAGGGTATTGTGCTGCCAAAGATTGTCGTTGCGCAGCGCACGCCACTTGCCGTCCGGCCCCTGGGTGACGTTGGCGATGACCGCATGGAAATGCGCATTGGGCTCCTGATTGCGGTTGGTGTCATGCTGGAAGACCGCGGCCACAATGTTGCCGGTCCTGACCACCCGCTCGTTGCCGCTCACCTCCATGCGGGTTTCGGCGAGGTTCTTTTCGGCCCAGGCCAGCGTCTCGCGGACCGCCGCGCCATAGGCATCGAGGATCCGCTTGTCGCCGCCGACGAGGGCGAGCACCGACCAGCTTTTGGGCATGGAGAAGGTAAGATCGGTGCCTGCCCGGTGTGCCCGGTGGTCGCTACCCACGCGGCTTCCATCGGGCAGGAAACCCTTGAGGACCGCTTCGAAGGCCTTGGCATCGACCGCACCTGAGAGCCCCAGTTCTTCAGCGCCCTTGCCGAACCACGCCCCGGACCGATCGGCATCGGCCCGGGTGTAGTAATTGTCGGCGGCAAAGTAGCTGGCAGCACCGCCCGCAGTGCGGACATTGGCTACCGAAAGCACGGATCTGTCCCCGGCAAGGCAGCATGATCTGCCATCGTCAGATCTCCAGATCGCCCAGGTCGCGCGTGTCCTTGGGGGGCTCGCTTCGTTCAGGGGTTCCGTTCTCGTTCAGCATCCTCCGGGCGTCCGAGGATCTCGGCGAACTCGCCGGTGCGCCTCTTTTCCGCAAAGGTGGATCGGTGACATTTGCGCCGCCAGATTTGGCTGGGGGATTAGCACTTCGCTCGGCTCCGTCCTTCGCCTTTTGTCGACCAGGTGACGGGTTTTGCCTGATCGCACGATCGTTCGACTTGGCGCCCGACTTGGGGCCGGGTTTGAGGGTCGGACGATCATTGCCGTGCGGGTTGTCGAGGCCTCCGTATGGGTCAGCGGGATGGCCGTGCCTGCCCTTCCCGAGAGTTGCCTGATCGCCCTTTGCGCTTTCCGGATCAGTGGGGCTGGCGCTACCGGCAGGAAGCTTGCCCGCCGCATCCGTACCCATCTGACGCGCCGCCTCCGATGCAACTGCGCGATCGGGCTGCGCTGCTTCACCAGTCGCTTTATCGAAGGCCAGCTCGCCCTGTTTGGGGGCGGAATCGAACCGCAAGGTCGACTTACCGCCCCCGTCATCGCTGGACGAAGAATGTGCAGCCGCGACCTCCCCGGGTAGCCCTCCCGGTTTCGGTCGCGGGGGCACGGGAGCGTCGTGCTGCGCGGGCGGTGGAAGGCGATTGGTCCCCCGCACAATAAAGGCGTCGGCCACCTTCGGGCGGCTCACCGGGCGGAGCCTGACGGGCGCTGCTGGGAAGCCTTCCGGGAACTTGATATACCCCTCAAGGCTCTTCATGTTCATCAGCTCTTCGGGCATTCGCAGCGGCCTGATCGTCGTGCGCCGGGTGAGGCTGACCGCGTCGCGGGCATTATTCACCCCGTAGGAGTACCCCACATCGGTATCGATGACTTCCTCATGGCCAATGACGTCGCTGCACCAGGTTGCGGTCTCTTTGTCAGCAACTGAAAGGATCAGTTTCGTGCGGGCAAGTGATGCGAGGGTCGGGGCCATGTTCTCACCATAGACCTCCTTGAGCTTGGCATAGGCGTGGAGGCCGAGGACGATCGCCCCGCCGAAATTGCGGGCGGTCTGAAGCCCCTTTTCGAGCGCGGGAAGACGATGCAGCGCGCCAAGCTCGTCGATGAAGAACCAGCACGTGACCTCGTTGCTGCGCGAAGAGGTCATGAGCGTGTTCATGGCCGTATCGAGCCACAAGGTGAGGAGCTGCGAGGTCACGCTCATGTCGACATAGCGGGAAGAAACGAACAGGATCGAGCCTCGTCCCGCAGGCTTCTCGGCCGACTGTTCGATCCATTCGCGCACCGAGAAACGCGGACCTTCGGTCGGGAGCAGTTCGAGCGCCTTGGCGTTGACATTGAACACCGCACGCACCGATTCCGCCATCCGCGCGGCTTCAGGTGCGGTGATCGGACCCGCCATCGTATTCTTCACCTGTTCGTGGACATCGGAGAGGTCTGCGGCCATCAATTCCTGCGCGAGGGCCGCATTCGATCCCCTGCCTTGCACGACAAGTTCGACGCAGAATTTCACGAACAGCGCGCGTGCGCCGAGGACCCAGAACTGCGCGTCCCCGCCCCCGTCATGCGGAACCAGCGCATCGGCCGCGGTCCAGAAATCGGCTTCGGTGCGGCACTCGTCGAAGAGGCTCCACTGCGGGCAGCGCGCATCGAGCGGGTTCAGAATGACGTCCCGCTTGGCATCATAGAATTGCTCGATGAAGGCGGCGGTTAGGTCGAAGACCACACAGTTCTGGCCCTTGGCGCGGGCCTCTTCGATCATCGCCGAAATGGCGACCGTCTTGCCGGTTCCGGTGGTGCCGATCAGCATGGTGTGGCTTGGTTCAAGCCGCCATGGATAGACGAAATCCGCGATGTGGGCCGGCCGATAGGGAAAGGCTTTCGCGAGTTCCCATGGCAGGCACAGCCGCCACTTCCAGCCAATCGCGGCAGTGCGTTCGAGATTGCGCTTTTCGCGGTTATGCCTGCGCAGGCGGCGGGCCAATTCACGAAGGTCAACAAGCTGCGCGCCGCGTACGAATTTGCGATCTTTGGCCTTGCTGCCGAAGCGGGCGGCGAACCCGTAGAACAGCGCAAAGGCGGGTATGAGAAACAAGGCTGAACGCCACGCGGCGCTGACGACGAGGTCGGTCATGTGGTCCCACGCCCGGACCACCGGAGGGAAGGAACCGAGCATTCCGATCGGCAATTCCATCGTGCCGCCGAAGGCTGTCTTGACGGTCACCAGCTTGTCGGGACTGAACTCCATGAAGCCGTAGGCCGCCGCATAGACGCGCATCCAGATGAGGTAGATATCATAGTCGGTGAGCGCCGATGACAGGGTCCACCATGAGGTCCATGAAATTACCACGGCTGCGATGATCAGCGGGCCTTTGAGGCCTGCTGCGAACATGAAGCCGAAGTGCCCGAGGAGCTGGCTGCCGCGGGTGAAATTGTCGAGGTTACGCTTCATCGAACCCTCCCTCGATGGGCGTCTGCACAAGGCCGAATTCTGCGCACCTGCGGGCGTAAGCCCCGCGTGCACGATCGCGCAGGTCAGGGTCTGAATGGCCCGAAAGCAGCGCATCGATGCCCACGACCGTGAAGAGGGCCTGACGGTGCATCCGCTGCATCCACGCACTTAGGCCGACCTTGAGATCGTCCTCGTCGCAGGCTTGCTGCAACAGCGAGCGGATCCATTCGCTCACGCTGATATCGCGGCGCTCGGCCGCACTGCGGACCCGCTCGGCAAGCTCGAACGAGACATGGACTTGGAGAGATTTTGGCCGTGTCATGCACGGACTCCTTGTGATGAGGAGCCCGGAACGCACTGCGAAAGGCAAGAGAAAAACTAATTCAGAAATGAGAACATGTCAAGAACATTGACATTGGCGGAATTCCGCCATTCCGACCGGGCTTCAATCAGATTTGATTGCCAGTTTCACACCTGTCCAAATCTGAATGGAAAGCTGCCACTTTCAGAGCGCGCTCACCATACCTCTGTTTTATAATACCGATTTGCGCCAATAGATGCTGCGACCAGTCGCGTAGGGTGTGCTCCCTGTTCCCCTACTGCCAGATGAGAAACCAGTCCTTGAACCTGTAACGGATGGTGCGGCTTGTCATGTCCTTCCTGCCGGATTCGCCGCGCATTGCCGACCCTGCAATTCACGTATCCAGGATGGCCCCTGAAGCGTATGTTGGCACAATCGAACGAGCGGAAAGGGAGGCAGGCAATGGCGCAGATCAGTTTGAGTGCGACGCCCAAAGGCAACGGCTTTCAGGGGACGATCACATATTCCTATGGCGTCTCGATAAGCTCGGCTGAGACATACCCGACGATTGCGGAAGCCATTTCGGCAGCGGCGATAAAGATGCTTGAGATGCCCGAACGCCTCGAGGAAATCGACAGATCAGAACTCGCCGGCTGACCCTCAATCAGCGGCCGTAACTACCCGAACGCGAAGCTGCGGGATCCGAGCAAAAAACAAAGGGAGGAAGCCCTAACGGACTTCCCCCCTTGATCCTCCGGGTCAGAATTCATCGCTGAGCCTGCCCGGCACCGTGTCGATGACACGGTCCAGCAAGGCCTTGGGCAAGGCACCGTAATCGCCTTCATCGACCGCGATGTAGCCGGCCTCGCCATCGGTCAGGACGTACTGCGTAAAGTAGCTGTGATAGGACCGGGCATGGGCCTGATCGAGGGCTGCAACGAAGGCTGCCTGATCTGCGTGGTACCCGTCATCGGCCGTGCTGTGTGAAGTGTACATGATCTTTCCTCCTGATGTTCGATGCGTCGCATCAGGAGCTGCGAGGATGTGGGTGACGGGCTGGGTCAGGGACCGCGTCAGCGGCCGCGAAGCGGCGATGGGGGCAACGATTTTTGTCGTGCTCGCACGGCAAAAATGGTGGGGCCCGGTCGTCCTTGACGCAGCCCCAAAGCCCGCATCACACTTGGCCTATCTGCGAGAGAGCCCCCTTCCAACATTCGCGTGGGAGAGCGTCGGCCCGCCCCACAAACCACTTCCCTACTTGCCCGAGCAGTGTAATTCTTTGCGGCGGAGGGGACCAACGGCCAGCAAAAAGGAACCCCCTATGGCCAGGTCCAAAACCAGCGCACGCGATGCGCTGAAGAAACTGCGTGAACAGCGTGCCCAGCTCGACGGCGAGGAAGTTCGTCTTCGGCAAGAGGTGGCGATCGAGCTCGGCAGAGTGCTGATCGAGTGCGGCGCAGAGACCATCGATCCGGCGCAGCTGCGCCAGATCGTCAGTGCATCGATGACGCTCGGCATCGCAGAAACGCTGAAGCGAATTGCTCCAGCATAAGCACTAACAGGCGGCGGCACGGGGTTCGATGCCCCGTGCCGCCGCATCGCACGGCAACAAAAGAAAAGGCCCCGATGGATTGTGCCACCGGGGCCTTTTCGTGAGGCAAGGACACTCAATCCTCGTCGATATCGGGAGCATCTTCGTTGCTGCCCGAGCGGCCCTTGGTGAGGAAATCGACCTTGTCGGCGATGATCTCGCAGCCGTAGCGCTTGGTGCCGCTTTCGTCTTCCCACTGGGTGTAGTGGATGCGTCCTTCGACCGAGACCATCTGGCCCTTGGTGCAGTACTTGGCTACGTTCTCGCCGAGGCCGTTGAAGCAGGTAACGCGGTGGAATTCGCTGTCCTTGGCGGTGTAGCCGTTTTCGTCCTTGTAGGTCTTGCCTTCCTTGCGGGCGGGACGATCGGTCACAACCGAGACCGAGGTGATGCTGGTTCCACCTTGGGTGGTGCGGGTTTCGGGGTCGCGAGCGATGCGGCCAACGAGGATGACGAGATTGGTCATGGGTATTCTCCTGATCGAGCATTCCGGGTCCATCCCGGCTGCAAAACCCGAGCAGAAGCGCCCCGCGGCGAAGCGCACCGGAGGGAAACCCCGATCTGGTTCGGGTGGTGCGGGCAGCCGGGCACGCAGCATCGCGCCGAAAAGTGGGAACCGGTTTTCGGCACCAGCGATGCGCAAAAGCGTGCCCGGCAACTCGGCCGGACCTGATCGGGGTTGCGCGTCTCGACGGGGGGTGATTCAGGGACAGGTTTGCATCGAAGCCGGGTGGAGCTGGATGTCTTGAGCAGGCTTCCCATAGCTGCCGTTTCCTCCGGCCAACATACGCGGTCCCCTTCCCTCGCCCGGTTGAGCCGTCATTCGATAGCTTGCAGACCGCGACTGCCTGAAGATGGCAGACACCGGGACACTGCTGGCCCGCCAGGAGCAATCACGCCGCAGACAGCTTAAATGCCACGAGTTGACGCCTGGGACACGGATCCGGTGACAGTGACGACGATAAAGCTGCAACGCCTAGTGATGGGCTGTGGCACCATACACGGTGTCGATCAGTACAGATCTTTGCTGTCAGAGATGAGCTCATTCAGGGCTTCGGCACGAGCCTTGTCCCGTGCCGATTTGAAGGCAAAGAGGTCCTCGGCCATCACACGCCGGTGCCGCCCCACCATGGAATGGGGAATATCGCCCTTCTCGATCAGCTTGATGAGGTATGGGCGTGATACATTCAGCAGATCTGCTGCCTGCTGCGTGGTCAGCATCTGCTGGATCGGGAGCATGGTAACGGCGTCACCGCTGCCAACGTAACGCAGCAGCTCGAGGAAGAGGTCCGACATTGCCGGTGTCAGGGTGATATCGACCGGCTTCTTGGTCGCCGGATCGAACACCTGCAGATGCGCTTCCCCCGCCTTGTGTGCCACCAGGATCTGACAAAGCTGATTGGCGATTTGACGGTCTTCAGCCGATGGCAGTCTGCTGCCCAACGGCGAGTCGCTTCGTGGCAATGTCATTGGTCTCTCCGGCGTGCCGACCTGCTATCTGGGAAATATTCGAAATAAACGCAACGCATCGCAATCGGCGCGGCCTTCGCAGTTTCCTCAAAGAAGGCTGATCAAGGCAGCCGCTCACCCGGGCGGTGCCTTGGGCGACGTGCCCAGCGGGCCACGGCGATCGACCACGGTGATCCGCCGAGCCTTGGCCTCGATGACGAGCCGCTCGAGTACGCCATTACCCGGAAAGGCGACGACGTAGCGCGGATCAAGCGAGAGCATACGCTCGTTGCGCTTGAAGCCGGCACGGGCACCCAGACGCATATCGAGCGAGAACGTGACCTGCGGGATACCCCGACGTTCGGCCCAGCTCGATGCCAGGCGGTCGACGCCCTTGGTGTCGCCGCCATGGATGAGCACCATGTCGGGAACACGGTCGCGGACCTTGTCGAGCGTGGCCCAGACATTGTTGCCGAAGGTCAGGGCATCATCTTCGGTAGCATGCCGGGTGCGCCCGCCAGCAAAGACGACCGGCGTTCCTTCGGGCACCGCCGCACAGCGTTTGGCCTCGGCACGGGCACGCAGGAAATCGCGACCTTCGACGAGTGCGGAAGTCAGCATGACGCTGTGATTGAAGCGCGAACTGGAGACCGGCTTCCATGAGGAACCGAACTCGTTGAGGTACAGAGCTGCTGCGACCTCGCGCATCTCTTCGAGCGCCAGCATCGCGCCTTCGGCGCATTGCGCCCGCTCAACCTGGGTCTCAAGGTCATGGGTGTGGACTTCGGAGCCATCGGCCGTCGCAATCAGCGCGCGGACCTCGTCGGTCGCCCGGTCGAGAACTGTCGATTTGCGTTCCGCCGAGCGGTGAAAGATGTTGACGAAGGCCCAGCCAAGATCCTCGGCATCGGCTTCGAGCGCTGTGCCAGACACCATGGCGAAAAGATCGGACCAGACTGCTTCGAGAGTTTGGACGACGGCCTCCCGGACCGGGAAATCGCTTGTCAATAGGGGAGCGGGTCCAATTGAGAAGCCGGCAAGATCAAGCCCGGCGAGTTGATCGGCAAATGACGTGTGCATGGGGAAGTCCTCCTGACTGGCGTGAGGCCGACGCACGCGTTCATGGCTGCGCCAGCGAGAGCCCGTCAGGGCCAGCTTCAGGCAGGATTTGCGCACCCGTAAGGGGGAACCCGTCTTGGCGGGCTGGCGCGGGCAGGCCTTGAGCCCGAAGGGCCAAGGCCAACACGGGCCCGCTCAAGCCGGGTTGCGCAAGACTGGCGGCTGGCCCAGGGCCTCTCTCGCATGGCGACAGACCATGAGCCGCCGGCAAAGTGCAGTCAGGGATGGCAACCCAGCGCCGCGACCAACCAACTCACAGGCCTCAAGCTGCGCGCTTGGTGTAGACCCCCTCGCCGTTCGACATGTGCCCGAGGCAATCGTAGTCGCCAAACAAAGCATCGAAACGGGATGCGATCTGGGATAGCCAGCGCTGTGCCCGCGGTGAGCGGGCCGTGCGCCAATCGGCGTCCCAATAGGCCCCATCATCGCGTTCCACGATCCAGACGGCCACCAGCCCGCCATAGACCGATACGCCGAAATCGGCATAGGCGTTGCGCATGAGGATCCGGTCTTCCCGGCCGCGCCAGCCGTCGTGCGGGATCAGCGAGGGGAAGGCTTCGCCAACCCGCTCGCGCAAGTCCTCGCGCAGCCATTCGTACTCGAATTCCCAATCGTCTTCGGCTTCGACCTCGAGCACGGTGAATGCAACGATTGCGCCACTGGGATAGCTAACTGATCTGCCCATGATACCCTCCCTCAGGCCGCGAGCGCAGCATCGTCTGACGCGTCGTCAGACTGTTCGGGCGTCACCCTTCCACCGAGCTTGAGCAGCAGGCTCGAAGCTTCTTCGGCCTTGGCGGCAGCAGTCAGAATGGCGCGGTCGTCGTCCTTCAGCAGCTTGAGCCAGTGCTCGATGTAGCTCGCGTGGTTGTCGAGATGGGTCACCGGCAGCCCCAGCTCAGCACCCAGCATGGCGCTGGAGAGTTCGGCGACGAGTTCCTCGGCGGCGTAGGCCGCAGTGCCGAAGCGGTTCTTGAGATCGCGTCCCAATCGGCTGGCATGGCCTGTCCAGTGCGATAGCTCGTGGGCAAGCGTGGCGTAGTAGTGATCGAAACCGTTGAACAGGCTGACCGGCGGCATCGTTACGCGATCCGCAGTCGGTTCATAGTAGGCCTCGCATCCCTGATGACGCAGATTGACGGGGATGGCGTTGAAGAAGGCGTCGAGCTCGGCTTCCCGCCCTTCAGGCTCGACCAGTTCCAGCGTTGCGGCCGGATGGAAGCGCTCGGGCAGACCTTCCACCTGATCGGCGTTGAAGACTGGGTAGGCCTTGAGCACCCGGCGAGCTTCGTCGGTCTTCTCGCCGGTATCGGGCGCTTCAACCTCCTCGGTGTAGCTCTTGTAGAAGATTGCAATGGTCGACTTCTCGCCCTTGTGGACCTGCGCGCCGAGCGATTTGGCCTGATTGTAGGTCATCCAGAACGGCGAGGCGTAGCCGCACATGTCGGCGACCATCCAGAGCCAGAACACGTTCATCCCGCGGTACGGAATCCCGCAGGCCCGTAAGGGCCGGGAGACCGGGACACCGCGCCATGGCTTGATCCACGGCTTCGTGCCGGCTTCCAGACGGGCGATGATTTCCTGAGTGATGCGGGCAGCGGGCGACAGGCCGCTGCCCTGCCCCTTGCGATAGGCCATGATGGTTCTCCTGATTGAGGCATCCGGACAGTCGGCGACGGGTTCGCCGGTCAGTGCCACAGGTTCCCGAGCCCCCTCTGCTCTGCTTCCAAAAAGGAAGCGGCCCTCCGGCATAAGCCAAAGGACCGCTTCACCAGGTGCGAGAGGCTGTGCCTGTCAGGAGGAGATCAGGCGGCCAGCTCGCGGGGAGACTGATGTTCGTCATCACCGCCCTGCTCCGCTCCAGCGGAGTCGATCTCAGCTTCGCCGGCATCTGGCGCAAGGCAAGCGAAGCGCATGACCTCAGGAACCCAGGCCAGGGCCTTTTCGCGAACCTCAACCTCGGTGATGTAGGTGCCAGCAAAAACACGCTCGGCGCTCATCGCGAGGTCGCACTTCTTGACCGAGGCAAAGCGCGAGGAGAGCTCGAGACCTCCGACATCGGTCAGGGCGTCGAGGATCACCTGCTTCGACACCCGGTCAAAGTAGTTGGATGCGGTGGGGCGCCACCACTGCGCCATGTCGATACCGATCAGGCTGCCGAGATGATCCTGGA
>CAZQOO010000017.1:0-16446 GCA_964594845.1 uncultured Porphyrobacter sp.
AAGTGATCGAGAACATCGACATCGGCGGGCCGTCGATGGTGCGCTCGGCGGCCAAGAACCACGGCTTCGTGACGATCCTCACCGATCCCGCCGATTATCCGACGCTGGTCGCGGAGATGGAGGCGACCGGCGGCGCGACCACGCAGGCGTTCCGCACCCGCATGGCAGGCAAGGCCTATGCCCGCACCGCCGCCTATGACAGCGCTATCGCGAGCTGGTTCGCCTTCTCGCCTTCGGCCAGCGACGAGCCGACGCTGTTCCCCGACACGCTGCCGCTCGCCTTCAAGCGCGCCGATACGCTGCGCTATGGCGAGAACCCGCATCAGTCGGCGGCGATCTATGTCCCGCAGGTGGCAGGCACGGCGGGCGTTCCGCAGGCGACGCAGCTTCAGGGCAAGGAGCTCAGCTACAACAACCTCAACGACGCCGATGCCGCGCTCGAACTGGCTGCCGAATTTGCCGGGCAGGAGCCGGCGGTCGTGATCGTCAAGCACGCCAACCCCTGCGGCGTGGCGCAGGGCGGCTCGCTGCTGTCGGCATGGGAAGCGGCGCTGGCGTGCGATAGCGTTTCGGCCTTCGGCGGGATCGTCGCGGTGAATACCGAACTCGACGCCGCGACCGCCGAGGCGATTTCCGCCATCTTCACCGAAGTCGTGATCGCACCCTCGGTGAGCGAGGAAGCCAAGGCGATTTTCGCGAAGAAGAAGAACCTGCGCCTGCTCGAATGCGGCGCGCTGCCGAACCCGCGCCGGGGCGGGCTGGCGATGAAGACCATTGCCGGAGGGGTGCTGATCCAGTCGCGCGATGCCGGGGCGATTGCCGAGGCCGATCTCAAGGTCGTCACCAAGCGCACGCCCACTGCGCAGGAACTCAAGGACTGCCTGTTCGCCTGGACGGTGGCGCGCCACGTCAAGTCCAACGCCATCGTCTACGCGAAGGACGGCGCGACCGCCGGGATCGGCGCGGGCCAGATGAACCGCCGCGATTCGGCCCGGATTGCCGCGATCAAGGCGAAGGAAGCCGCCGAGACCTATGGCTGGGCCGCCCCGCGCACGCAGGGCAGCGCGGTCGCTTCGGACGCCTTCTTCCCCTTTGCCGACGGCCTGCTGGCCGCCGCCGAGGCGGGCGCGACCGCGGTGATCCAGCCGGGCGGCTCGATCCGCGACGACGAGGTGATCGCCGCCGCCGATGCAGCCGGCCTCGCCATGGTGTTCACCGGGATGCGGCATTTCCGGCATTAATTGCTGTCCTACCGCTTCGCTACTTGAGGACGTGATTTGTTTTGCGAAAGGGCCTCCGCCCCTTCGTCCTCGGGGCTGTTCCTCCCCCCGGAACAAGTCCGGGGTCCGGGCCCCTGCGGCTCGCGCGCGTGCGCTCGCGGCCCTATGGGCCGTTCTTGTGCGTGTGCCCGCCTCCGCGGGCACATCCTCCGCGCGTTTCGATCCCTGCGGGATCGAGCGCCTGCGGCTCGGCCGCGTGGCCTCGCGGCCCTTCGGGCCGGTTGGGTTGCGCGGAGTCCTTGGGGTCAGTTGGGTGCAACCTTTTCTCTTGGGGTGCGTAACTTCAGGCGAGCAAATTCCGAATCAACGCCTGACCTCTGCGTTCATCGCCAAGCAATTCGGCCTCGGGCATGGGACGGGCAGACAGACAAGAACACGACACGCGAGCCAGTCCGATGCGCCTCTTCTCCTCCGATCTCGTCCGCAATTTCTCGATTGGCTTCCTGCTCGGGGCGCTGATCGTGGCCGGGGCCAATGCCGAAAGCCTGAGCGACCAGATCGCCTCGCCCGCGCTCGCCGCACCGCTGCCCGAGACGCTTCAGCCTGCCGCCGAATTCGTGATCACCCCTGAACAGGAACCCCGATGAACCGTCTCGTCGCTCTCCTCCTCGCCGGCTCGCTTGCGCTGTCGGCCTGCGCCGGCCCCGCCATCGCCGCCGAGGAGCCGGTCGACGCCCCTGCTGCCACCCGCATCGCCAAGGAAAAGCCGGGCCTCAAGACCGCGATCTTCGCCGGCGGGTGCTTCTGGGGGGTCGAAGGGGTGTTCAGCCATGTGAAGGGCGTGACCTCGGCGGTCTCGGGCTTCCACGGCGGCAGCGCGGCAACCGCGCAATACGACACCATCACCGCCGGCGGCACGGCCCATGCCGAATCCGTCAAGATCACCTATGATCCTTCGGTCGTGCGCTACGACCAGCTGCTGCGGATCTTCTTCTCGGTGGTAGCTGACCCGACACTCAAGAACCGGCAGGGGCCGGATGTCGGCTCGCATTACCGCAGCGCGATCGTGCCGATGAATGCCGAGCAAGCTGCCGTGGCCAAGGCCTATCTCGCCCAGCTCGGCAAATCGGGCCTGTGGTCGAAGCCGATCGTCACCCGGATCGAGGCCTACAAGGCGTTCTACCCGGCGGAAGGCTATCATCAGGACTTCATGGCCAACAACCCGCGCCACAGATACATCGTCCGCTGGGATGCGCCCAAGGTTGCGGCATTGAAGGCGATGTTCCCGACGTTCTACCGCGCCAGCTTTCTGAGGGATGCGGGGTAAAACCCGGCTTTGCGAAGCGCATGCCTGCGATTATATTCGCAGATATGGGACAGCACGCTCACAGCCACCACGAACATCACGGCGCCGATCTGGTCGCCGAAGCCGCCCGCGCGCTGGTAGCCGCGGGCGAGCAATGGACCTCGATGCGCGAGGCGGTGTTTGCCGAGCTTGCCCGGCACGAACGTCCGGTTTCGGCCTATGACATTGCCGACAACCTCTCGGCAGCACGCGGCAAGCGGGTGGCGCCCAACTCGGTCTACCGCATCCTCGACGTGTTCGTGGCCAACAACCTCGCGATGCGGGTCGAGAGCGCCAACGCCTATCTCGCCAACACCCACCCGGGCTGCGCGCATGACTGCATCTTCCTGGTATGCGACGAATGCGGCGAGGCTGCCCATGTCGATGACGAGGACGTGAGCCGCGCGGTGCGCGCCATCGCGGCGGGCCGCCAGTTCAAGGCCGAGCGCCCGGTGCTGGAGATCAGGGGCCTGTGCAAGTCCTGCGCGTAAGGATCATCGCGCCTGCGCATTGATCTGCCTCAACCCTTCATCGACAGGCCGGTTTACAATGTGTAAAGCTGGCCGGATGAATCAACCGCCTTACACGCCTCTGCTCGATCAGGTTGACACCCCTGACGATCTGCGCCGCCTCAAGCCCGAACAGCTTCGCCAGCTTGCCGACGAACTCCGCGCCGAGATGATCGACGCGGTCAGCACCTCGGGCGGGCACCTTGGTTCGGGGCTGGGCGTGGTCGAACTGACCGTCGCCATCCACTATGTGTTCAACACGCCCGAGGACAAGCTGGTGTGGGACGTGGGGCACCAGTGCTATCCGCACAAGATCATTACCGGCCGGCGCGACCGCATCCGCACCCTGCGTCAGGGCGGAGGGCTGTCGGGCTTCACCAAGCGCTCCGAGAGCGAATACGACCCCTTCGGCGCGGCGCATTCCTCGACCTCGATCTCGGCGGCGCTCGGCTTTGCCATGGCCAACAAGCTCCAGAACCGCCCCGGCCGCGGGATTGCCGTGATCGGCGACGGCTCGATGAGCGCCGGGATGGCCTACGAGGCGATGAACAACGCGACCCAGGCGGGCAACCGCCTGATCGTGATCCTCAACGACAACGACATGTCGATCGCCCCGCCGGTGGGGGGGCTGTCGGCCTATCTCGCGCGGATGGTCTCTTCGTCCGAATATCTCGGCATCCGCAGCCTTGCGAGCCGCGCGGTCAAGAAGATGAGCCGCCGCTTGCACGACACCATCGGCAAGGCCGAGGAATTCACCCGCGGCATGGTGACCGGCGGCACGCTGTTCGAGGAACTGGGCTTCTACTATGTCGGCCCGATCGACGGCCACAACCTCGATCACCTGCTGCCCGTGCTCGAAAACGTGCGCGACACCTCGGAAGGCCCGGTGCTGATCCATGTCGTGACCGAGAAGGGCAAGGGCTACGCGCCTGCCGAAAACTCCGCCGACAAGTATCACGGCGTGCCCAAGTTCAACGTCGTCACCGGCGAAAAGGCCAAGAGCGCGCCCAGCGCGCCGGCCTATCAGGACGTGTTCGGCGAGACGCTCGCCAAGCTCGCCAATGATGACCCGCGCATCTGCGCGATCACGGCCGCGATGCCGTCCGGCACCGGTGTCGACAAGTTCGCCAAGGCGCATCCCTCGCGCAGCTTCGATGTCGGGATCGCCGAACAGCACGCGGTGACCTTCGCCGCCGGGATGGCGGCCGAAGGGATGCGGCCCTTCGCGGCGATTTACTCCACCTTCCTCCAGCGCGCCTATGACCAGGTGGTGCACGACGTGTGCATCCAGAACCTGCCGGTGCGCTTCGCGATCGACCGCGCCGGTCTGGTGGGTGCCGACGGGGCGACCCATGCTGGCTCCTTCGACATCACCTATCTCGCCACCCAACATGGTGGTGATGGCGGCATCGGACGAGGCGGAGCTGGTCCACATGACCTACACCGCCGCCGAGCACGACTCAGGCCCGATCGCCTTCCGCTATCCGCGCGGCGCCGGCACCGGCGTGCCGCTGCCCGAGGTTCCGCAGAAGCTCGAGATCGGCAAGGGCCGGCTGGTGCGCGAAGGCACCAAGGTCGCGATCCTCTCGCTGGGCGCACGTCTGGCCGAAGCCCTCAAGGCTGCCGACCAGCTCGAAGCCAAGGGGCTGTCCACCACGGTTGCCGACATGCGCTTTGCCAAGCCGCTCGACGAGGATCTGATCGCCCGGCTGATGCGCACCCACGAGGTAGTCGTCACCATCGAGGAAGGCGCGATCGGCGGGCTCGGCGCCCATGTGCTGACCTTCGCCTCGGACGAAGGGCTGACGGATGCCGGCCTCAAGGTGCGCACCATGCGCCTGCCCGACATCTTCCAGGATCAGGACGATCCGGTGAAGCAGTATGACGAGGCCCGCCTCAACGCCCCGCACATCGTCGATACGGTGCTGAAGGCGCTGAAGCACAACAGCGCGAGCGTCGAGATCGAGGAAGTGCGGGCCTGATCTAGCGCGTCGCCGGGGCGGTGCGGGCGGTGATCTGCACCTGCTCGATCAGCGACAGCGGCGGCGCGTCGGGCGCTGGTTGCACCTGCGGCTGCTCTACCACCTCGCCTTTGAGCGCGGCGATCTCGCGTTCGCGTTTCGCAAGGTAGGTGTCGCGCCGCATCGCGTAGGGATCGTCCGAGGCGGCGATTTCGGCCAGTTCGGCATCGAATTCGAGCCGCTGGTCGAGCCCGTTCACCACAAAATAGGTCACCGCATATTCGGGCTGGTTGAAGGGCTTGCCCACCGCAAGTGGCAGCAACGCCTGATCGAGAGTGCTCCCGACCAGATCGCGCACCGTGGTCGCGCCAGTCACCGGCAGATAGAGATAGGCACCCGGCCCGACGCCGTAATAGCCCATGGTGTTGGCAAAGCCGTTGCGGCGATAGGGAATGCCGATCCCCGGCTTGCCCGCCACATCGAACAGCCCGCCAACGCCCAGCGTCGAATTGATCGCCAGCCGCCCGAGCGCCCCGAAGGCCTTGCCGACCTTGCCTTGCAGCAGGAAATTCAGCGCATTGCTCGGCTCACCGAGGTTCTTGACGACATTGCCCAGCCCGTCGCGCACCGGTTCGGGCAAGCCGTCGCGATAGGCATAGGCGACCGGCTCGATCACCGCATTGTCGACCGCCTGGGTGATCCGGTAGGCCTCGGCATTGAGCTTTTCCGCCGGATCTCCTGCGGGCGGGCCATACTCGCCCTCGACCACGATCTCGCCGCTGTCCTCCTCGGGCGGGGCCTCGCCAGCCTCGGGCGGCGTTGCGGCCGAAGTCTCCGCACGCGGTGCCTCCTGCAGCGACCATGCCACCGTGCCCAGGGGCTCGGGTGCCGGCACCGGGGCCGCCGCCAGCGCGGCGCTCAGCAACGGCTGCGAGACTGTCAAAAGCGCAAGGCTGGGCATGGCATTCCTCTGTTTCCTCGTTGCCGCCCCGACCCTATACCCAGCCTGAACCTTCCATACATATAAGGCCAAGGCTTCCATGTCGCTGCTTCAGATCGTCCGCGAAGGCCCTGTTACCATCCTCACCATCGACCGCGCAGAGACGATGAACCCGCTCGGCGCGCCGGGCGACGGGGACGAGTTCGTGCGTGTGGCGAATGCGATCAACCGCGACATGGAGTGCCGGGTGGTGATCCTGACCGGCGCGGGCCGGGCCTTCAGCGCGGGCGGCGACGTCAAGGCGATGCGCGACAAGACCGGCACCTTCGGCGGCACCACCCCCGCGATCTCGGACGGTTATCGTGACAATATCCACCAGATGCTGCGCGCCCTCTACGGCTTGCGCGTCCCCGTGATCGCGGCGGTCAACGGCCCGGCGATCGGCTTGGGCTGCGATGTCGCCTGCCTTGCCGACATCCGCATTGCCAGCGAGAATGCGAAATTCGGGGTGACCTTCCTCAAACTGGGCATCATCCCCGGCGATGGCGGCACCTGGATCCTGCCGCGCGTGATCGGCATGAGCCGCGCGGCCGAGCTGTTCTACACCGGCGACGTGATCGATGCGGCAACGGCGAAGGACTGGGGCCTTGTCAGCCGCGTGGTCGCGCCCGAGGCGCTGATGGACGAGGCCCGCGCGCTGGCGGCGAGGATCGCGCTGCTCCCGCCCCATTCGCTGCGCCACACCAAGAACCTGCTGCGGCAGGGGCAGCAGGTCTCCTACGACACCGCGCTCGAGATGGCGGCCAACACGCAGGCGATGATGCACACCACCGCCGACCATGCCGAGGGCATCGCCGCGCTGATCGAGAAGCGTCCGGCGGTGTTCAGGGGCGAATAGCTAGCCGACCCACTTCCACACGCCCGCCGGAATGCCGGCCTGCCACAGGTGGAGCCAGCTGCCCCCCAGCCACAGCACCGTTCCTGCAACCAGCGGAACTGCGCCCACCGCCAGCAGCTTGTGAAGCTGCGGCCAGTAACTCGTCTTGCTTTCCCACGTGGCCCAGGCCTCGCCCATCAGGACTTCCTTCTTGCCGTCCTGCAGCTTCGCGCCGACCAGCGCGAGAATGCCCATGGCGAGCGCGGTGACCAGCGTGCGGGTGCTCCACATCAGCGCGATGTGCGAGAGCGCCCACAGCCCGATCCCCCACATCATCGGGTGGCGGGTGACGCGAAACACGCCCTTGGGCTCGGCGCGGGCTTGGGCTTCCGCCATCGGGGTCGGCAGCGCGGGATTGCCCATCAGCGAGCCCGCCAGCAGCACCATCGCGGGCCAGGTCAGCAGCGTGGCGATGATCCAGCCCGCCTCGCCCGAGCCGCCGAGATCGGCCGGCGGCGCGGCTTTGAAAGCGAAGGCCACCCAGCCCAGCGTCGCAAAGCTGACGATGGAGTAGGCCGCGGTAAAGCCGCCCGCGCCCAGCGTCTTCACCATCGGTGCACGCAGCGGATGCGACATGGCGAAGTGCGTGCCGACGAAGGCGGCATTGGCCGCGACGAGTGTGATGATGCTGGCATCCATGATTGACCCCTCCCCGTTTATGGAGCGGAAACTAGCCTTGGATCGCGATCAGTTCCACTTTGAAAACCAGCGTCGCATTGCCCGGAATCGGCCCCCTCCCGACCGGCCCGTAGGCCATGTCGGCGGGGATCGCGATTTCGATGGTCTCGCCCACGCCCATCTGCGGGATGGCGACCTGCCAGCCCTTGACCAGCCGGCCGAGCGGGAAGGTCGCCGGCTCGCCCCGCGCATAGGAGCTGTCGAACACCGTCCCGTCGATCAGGCGCCCTTCGTAGTGGACGGTGATCCTATCGGAGACCTGCGGCTTTCTGTCGGACGCAAGATAGTTCACCCAGCGCCAGCGCACGCCGCCCTTCTCCAGATGCCAGCCGTCCGCAGCGGTCAGGCCGAGCAGATAGATCTGCTGCTGCGCATGCCATGCAGGGCTTTGCGCGTCGGTTTCGGGCGCGGCTTGGCTGTCCTGCGCCCTGGCCCCCGCGGGGGTCAGGGCAAGCAACAGCGAGGCCGCAAGCGCTGCGGCGGCGACCGGGGGTTGCAGCGGCCTCATTACCAGTCGTAGGCCTTGGGCAGATCGCTTTCGTCGAGATCGCGATAGCGGTTGCGCAGCCGGCTCTGGTGGCTTTCGAGGCTCTGTTCGACGCCGCCGATGAACACCCTGGTCGGGACCGAGCCGACTTCGAGCGGATCGCCATCCCACAGCACCACATCGCCCAGCGCACCGGGCTTGAGCACGCCCGCCTTGCCGCCCATGCCGCTGATCTCGGCGGGGACGGAGCTGATCGCGGCGAAGGCCTTGCCCCATTCCATCCCGCTCGCGCCCGGCATGCGGGTCAGAGCGACAAGGTTGCCCGCCACCTGCTGCAACCGGCGCGGGTCCTGCATGGTCGCGGCGTTGATCGCCACCTTGACCCCGGCCCGTGCGAGACGGCCGGCGTTGGACTGGGTCGCGCCGAGCTGTTCGAAGGTTTCGGGCAGATCATTGAGGCCATTGGCGATCACCGGCACGCCGGCGGCGGCGATTTCATTCGCCACCAGCCACCCCTCGGTCACGCCGACCAGCACCATGTCGAGCGCGGGAAACTCGCGCTTGAGGCCCAGCACCACGCGGATGTCGGCCGCCCGGTCAACCGCGACGTAGAGCTTCTGCTTTCCGGTCACGACCGGCACCAGCGCCTCGGCATCGAAGCGGCTGAGCAGCACTTCGTCATCCTTGACGATCTCGGTGGTCTGCGGCGTGCCGGTCTTGCCGACCAGCGCCTGCGCCTCGCGCAACGCGCTGCGCAGCAGGGCATGGCTGGCCGGGCGACTGCCACCGGCAAGGCGCGAGCCGTTCTCGCCCATGTCGACCATCTGGAAGGCGCGTGCCTGCACCACCGGCTCGGCATCGCCGTCCAGATCGATGATCGCGCCTTGTCCGGCAAAGATCGATCCGGTGGGGGCGGGGCTGGTGGCGGCGCGGGTGATCCCCGCGGCCCGGTGGACGAGAATGTGCTGCGAGACCGGGTTGATCGCCGTTGCCGCATCGAGCGCCGCGCTGAACGGCGAGGCGGCGGCGCGGATGTCGTTGGATTCGGTCACCGCGCTGACATCGGCCAGCCCGAGTGACGTCACCGTGGCAAACAGGCCGGGCGTGACCCATGCCCCGCCCGCGTCGATCAGCGTGTCGGTTTCGTAGGTCTGGCCGGGGGCCGGCTTGCCGGCGAACACCACCTTGCCGTCGTCGACGATCACCACTCCGCCCTCGATCGGAGCCGAGCCGTCACCGATCACCAGCCGGGCGTTGGCGATCACCACATCCTGCGCGAGCGCAGGGGTGGAAAGGGCCAGCGCGCAAAGGGCGATGGCGCTGAAGCCGCAGCTCGAAACCCGCTTCATTTCACATCTCCTTCACCGGGCTGGCCGAGCTCGAAGTCGCTCACCGGCCTGCGCTTGGGATCATTGGCGTCGAACATCAGTGCGCCGTCGATCCATACCTTTTCGGGTCGCGAATAGACGCTCAGGGGATTGCCGTTCCACAGCACCACATCGGCCATCTTGCCGGCTTCCAGGCTGCCGGTCATCTGCTCGATCCCCATCGCCTTGGCGGCGTTGTAGGTGATCCATTGGATCGCGGTGCCTTCGGAAATGTCGATCCCCATCCTCAGGCCCGCCGCGCGCGCCTTGGCCGCTTCCTGGTTGAGGCGCTGGATGTCGTTGGCGTCGTCCGAATGGATCACAACGCAGGCGCCCTCGCGCTGGAGGAAGGCGGCGTTTTCGAGGATGCCGTCATAGCTTTCCATCTTGAAGCCGTACCAGTCGGCCCAGATCGCGCTGCACACGTCGTTCTCGCGCAGCAGATCACCGATCTTGTAGGCCTCGACCGCGTGGTGGAAGGTGCTGACGCGGTAGCCCATCTCCTTGGCCATATCCATCACCAGCGCCATTTCATCGGCGCGGTAGCAGTGGTTGTGGACGAGGATCTCGCCCTTCAGCACGCCGACCAGCGTTTCCTTGCCGAGATCGCGCTTGGCGTCCTAGTTGTTGGCGAAGTCGATCGCGGCGAGCCACTTCTCGCGGTTGACGGCGAGGTTGCCCATCCGGGTCGAAGGCATCCGCCCGCGCGCGCCGTAGACGCGCTTGGGGTTCTCGCCGCAGGCCATCTTGAAGCCATAGGGCGCGCCGGGGAACTTCATCTGCTGCGTGGTGCGACCCGGCACGTTCTTGAGCGTCACCGAACGCCCGCCCATCAGGTTGGCCGAGCCGGGGAGGATCTGGAGCGCGGTGATCCCGCCATTGGCGAGCGCGCGGGTGAAGCCCGGGTCCTGCGGCCAGACCGAATGTTCGGCCCAGACCTCGGGCGTGGTCGGCGCGGTCGCCTCGTTGCCGTCCGAATGGGCTTCGACCCCGGGCGAGGGGTAGTCGCCGAGGTGCGAGTGGATGTCGATGATGCCGGGGGTGACGAACTTGCCGGCGGCGTCAAACACCGCGATGTCGGCAGGAATGGGGGTGTCAGGGCCGCCGACCGCGACGATCTTGCCGCCGCTCATGAACACCACGCCGTTGTCGATCCGGTTGCCGCGCCCGTCGAAGATGGTCGCGCCCTTGAGCGCGGTGGCGACGCCGGGATAGGGCTTGTAGGTCGAGGCGAACACCGGATCGCCCGCCTTGGCGGCAGCGAAGGCAGGGGCGGAGGCTTCCTCCTCCTTGTCCCTTTTCCTGTCCTTGTCGCGCTCCTTCGCGTCAGCGACGGTGGCAGAGGCGATCAGCGCCAGCGCGCTGGCCAGTGCGGCGAGCCTGCCCGCCCGGGCGGACCTTGTCTTGTCTGCAAACATTCAAACCTCGCGTTATTCCGGTTCGGCTGTTGGAACGGAAAACGCGAGGTTTGTCCATGGCGTTGGACGAGTTTCGTGTCCGGTGCGGATTACTCGGCCGGCTCGGCGCGGGTCGCGGGTGCATCAAACGGCGCGGGGTCCTCGTCCTTGAGGGTGTCGAGGTGCATCCACTTCTTCACCAGCGGGGCGACGATCATCACAACGATCCCGACTCCGACGGCAACGAGGCCCATGTTCCAATAGGCTTCCAACGCACCCTCGCGGGTCATGTTGCCGCCTTCGCCCTCACCCATCAGCGAGCCCATCAAGCCCGCGACGAAGTTGCCGCCCGCTGTGCCGAAGAAGAACGCAGCCATCATCAGGCTCGCCATGTGGCGCACCGAGAGCCGGTTCATCGCCGACAGGCCCACCGGCGAGAGGCACAGCTCCCCGGTGGTCGACAGCAGGTAGAAGATAAACAGGAACAGCACCGGCATCATGATCTGCCCGCTGGCATCGGCGGTGCTGAAGCTGTTCGCGCCCCACACCATTACCACGAAGGCGAGTCCCATCTGCACGATGCCGAGACCCATCTTGGCCGGGGTCGAAGGTTCGATCCCGCGCTTTGCCATCCACTGCCACAGCCCGGCGAAGACCGGCCCGAACAGGATGATGTAGATCGGGTTGATCGACTGGAAGAAGGTGGTCGGAATGCCGCCCTTGTCGACGTGACGATCGGTAAACAGGTTCAGCGATCCGCCGGCCTGCTCGAACAGCCCCCAGAACAGCGGCATCAGCAGGATCAGGAAGATCATGGCGAAGACACGATCACGCGCATCCCTGTCGAGCTTGAAGGCCTCGAACAGGACGTAGCCGAGCAGCATCAGGCCTGAGACCAGCAGGATCCCGCCGACCAGCGACTGGTACTGGATCAGCACCCAGATCAAGGCCACGCCGACAAAGCCGACGCCGTAAAGTAACCATTCGAACGGAACCCCGGCTATTTTCTCCTTCAGCTTGGCGGGAGCCGGACTTTCACCCTGACCCTTGAGCAGCGGCTTGCCGATGATGAACACGAACAGGCCGAGCAGCATCCCGACGCCCGCAAGGCCGAAGCCCAGCGCCCAGCTCACCGTCTCACCCAGGAAGGCGGCGATGAGCACACCCGTCGCCGCGCCAAGATTAATCCCCATGTAGAAGATCGTGTAGGCACTATCTCGGCGAATATCGGTGCGCGGGTAGAGCTGGCCGACGATCACCGAGATGTTCGCCTTCAGGAAACCCGAGCCGACGATGATCAGTGCCAGCGCCAGCCAGAAGACATTGAGCGTGGGATCGTTCTGATAACCTGATCCATCGCCCTCGAAGGCCATGAAAAAGTGGCCAAGCGTCAGCAGCACCGCCCCGAACAGCACTGCTTTGCGCTGACCGAGGTAGCGGTCAGCCAGCCAGCCACCCAGCACCGGGGTGATGTAGACCAGTGAGGTGTATGCCCCGTAGATCAGATTGGCGCTGCCATCGGAATACATCCAGTGCTTGACGAGATAGAGGGTCAGCAGAGCGCGCATGCCATAGTAGGAGAACCGCTCCCACATCTCGGCGAAGAACAGCATGTACAGGCCCTTGGGGTGGCCGAGTACCTCGTCGCCGTAACGGGTGACGGCCCATGCACCGCCGATCAGGAAGATCCCGAGCACGGCGGCGGCAACGGTTGCGGCCCACTCGCCGTAACCCCACTGCGAAATTTCCATCATGTATTCGATCCCCATCGAATGGTTAGGGAGGTGCCTCACCACACCACCGCAATGGAAGGGCACCCTAGCGCCTCTCTCGGCCTTGTGAAGCTTTTGTTGCGTGAGAGCGTAATGGAATGCGCGCGGCAGTATCTTGGCAGCGCAAATCATCGGCCCGCCAACGGACGGGCCGCGAGCGCACGCGCGCGAGCCGCAGGCGATCCGGCGCGAAGCGACGGAACACGCCCTCAAGCAGCGAAGCGGTAGGGCAACGGAGACTCGCCGAGGACGTGCCCGTGGAGGCGGGCACGCAAATAAATTGACCGCATGGCTGTATTATGGCACTGATGCACCCATGAACCCCAACCGCCCCGTCTATCTCAAGCTGCGCGACCAGATCGCCGCCGCGATCATCGACGGCGATTATCCGGAGGGCGCAATGCTGCCCTCGGTGCGTGCGCTCGCGGCGGAGCAGGGGGCGAACCCGCTCACGGTGGCCAAGGCCTACCAGCAGTTCCAGAACGATGGCCTCGTCGAAGTGCAGCGCGGCGTGGGCATGTATGTCGTGCACGGCGCCGCCGAGCGACTGCGCGCGCGCGAGCGGGAAGCCTTCCTGCGCGAGGAATGGCCCGAGATCCGTGCCCGCATGGCACGGCTCGGCCTCGATCCGGCTGATCTGGCGGTTTTCACCTGACAAAAGCGCGCACTGACACTTGTAGTCGTTGCGCTTGAAACCAATTTCTGACAATCTGTTAAGGTAAGCAACTTGCGGGATTGAATCGCGCGGGGTGCTGCGGCTAAAGGGGGGCGCCTCACGGGTCGGAGGCGATAACAGGAAACCGCGGGGTCAACCCGCATGCGGCGTGAAAGGCGGCGAGGCCGTCCCCAAGCGCCGGGAGATCGCCATGATCAGATCCGAGTTGTTGCAGGAACTTCACAAGGACAATCCCGAACTGCGTGCCGAGGAAATCGAGCAGGTGGTGGACATCTTCTTCGACGAAATCGCTCAGCGTCTGGCCGAAGGTGGCCGGGTCGAACTGCGCGGTTTCGGTGCCTTCTCCACCCGCGAGCGCGAGGCCCGCAGCGGCCGCAACCCGCGCACCGGCGAGACGGTGAAGGTGCCCGCCAAGCGCGTGCCCTATTTCAAGGCCGGCAAGGAAATCCGCGAGCGCCTGAACGAGGGTTAGTTCGGGGGTTGAGGCCCCGCGCCGCCGCTCACGCTGCAGCGCTCAGGCCCCCCTCGTCCGCCCAGCCCGGCACCGATGTCGGCAGCCTCCGTTCGCGCCCGAGCGAGGCAAACACCAGATCGGCGAGCCGCTCCGGCCCGCCGCTGGCGGCGATGTCGACCGGCACCATGCCGAGCGCAGCGAATTCCTCGATCGCCTCCGCGCCCCTGAGGGCGATCACCCGGGCAATGCCCGGCAGGCGTTCCTGCACCAGCGGGGTCAGTTCGCGCGAGACCTCGGCATTGCCGGTCGCGACCACCACCACCTCGCGCCTGCCCATCCCGATCGCGTCCCAGCTGCGCGGGTCGGCAGGATTGGCCTGATGCACGTGGTAGCCGTCGGCGAGCGCGATCTGGAAGCGCTCGTGATCGGGTTCGATCGCGATGTAACCGATTGCGTTGAAGGCCAGCGCGTCGGCCACGGCGCGTCCCGCCGGGGTTAGTCCGATGATCACCACCGGCGCCTCGTCCCCCGTCAGCTTGGCGTCGGGCGGCCCGGCGCGCAGGCGGCCCGCCAGCTTGCGCCCGAGGTTGGAGACCGGCGGGGTCACCGCGAGGCTGATCGCGATGGCGGTCACCAGCGTCGAGACCAGCCGCGGTTCGACCAGCCCCGCCACCGCCGGCAGCGCCAGCAGCACGAGCGTGAACTCGCTCCCCTGCCCGAGCAGGAAGCCCAGCTGGATCGATCCCGGCACCGACCAGCGGTTGACCAGCGCTGCGGCCACGTTGAGCGCGCATTTGACCGCGATCAGCCCGGCCGCCGCACACAGCACCCACAGCCAGTCCTGCGCCAGCGCCGCAGGGTCGATCGACAGGCCGACCGAGATGAAGAAGAAGCTCAGGAATAGCCCGCGGAAGGCGTCGATCTCGGTCTGCACGAGGATGCGGTAGCGCGAATCCGCCACCGCCATCCCGCCGAGGAAGGCGCCGAGCGTCAGCGACAGCCCCGCCATGCCGGTCGCCCAGCCCGCCGCCAGCGCGATGAACAGCGCGGTCGCAGTATAGACCTCGGTTGTGCCCGCGCGGGCGATCAGGCGGAACAGCGGCTCGGTGAGCAGACGCGCGAACAGCACCGCCACGCCAAAGGCCGCGAGTGCCTTGGCCCCGGCGAGGCCCAGCGCGGGCAGGAGGTTGCCCCCTTCCGCCAGCGCCCCCGCACCGACCAGCAGCATGATCGCGGCAATGTCCTGGAAGATCAGGATCGCCTGCGCCGCGCGGCCGACCGGGCAATCCTCCTGATCGCGTTCGCGGATCAGCCCGATAACGACTGCGGTGGAGGACAGGCCGAGCCCGAAGCCGGCGATTACCGCAAAGGCAAGCGGCAGGCCGAAGGCGGCAAGCAGCGCGGCGAAGGCTCCGCCCGCGACCAGCATCTGCAAGGCGCCGAAGCCGAAGATGTTGGCGGCCTCCGCGCGGATCCGCCCGAGCGAGAAATGCAGGCCAAGGTTGAACAGCAGGAACATCACCCCGGCTTCGGCCATCGCGGCGACCAGCGGTCCGCTGAAATCCTCCGCTATGCCGAGGCTCGCGAGGCCAAGGCCGAGCCCGATATAGCCGACGATCGGATTGAGCCGCAGCGCCCGGCTGGCGAGTGCCGCGCCGATCCCGAGGCCGAGCAGAGTGATCGCCGGCTGGATCGTGGCGACCACCGAATGCGCGTCAGCCATGCCTGTCAGCCCTCTGTTGCCTGTTGCCTCAGGCGAGATGGGGCATCGCCTGCCTGCTGGCAAGCTCTGGCAATTCCCTGTCATTCTGTGGCAAGGGCTTTCGCCATGCGGGCGTGGCGGAATGGTAGACGCCGGGGACTTAAAATCCCCTGAGCTTTGCTCGTGCGGGTTCGAGTCCCGCCGCCCGTACGGCTCGCCCGCCCCTCTCACAAACCACAGTAGGGCCATTATCTCCAGCTTAACCTGTTGCACTTACAGCTTTCCGGTAAGCATCGGACAAACGCGCCCCGTTGCTCCCGCTGACGGGGGCGACGCCGCGCGCAGGGCGACACGGGCATGGACAAGGCTGCGAATAGCGCACGGCTGGAAGGCGGGCCGGAACCGGAGGGCGCGGAACAGCGCGTCGCGCCGCGATTCACCCTGCTGATCCGCGCCGCGAAGCTGGTTTCCGCGCAGGGCGAATTCGTCTGCGTGATCCGCGATGTCTCGGAAACCGGGGTCAGCGTGCGCCTGTTTCACGCACTGCCGGGCTGCCACGAATTCGAACTGCATATGCCTGGCGGCGCGATCTACCAGATCGTGCGGGTATGGAACCGCGACAACGAGGCCGGTTTTTCCTTTGCCCAGCCGGTCGATGTGGCGCAGCTGATCAACGAATCCGGTGACTATCCCAAGCGAGGGCTTCGTCTGGCGCTGTGTTTCCCCGTGCGTGTGAGCACGCTGACGCAGACCTGCGATGGCGTGGTGGAGAACCTGTCGCAGCAGGGCGCGCGGTTCGAATGCAGCGCGCTGCTGGCGATCGACCAGACGGTGCGGATCGAGGCGCCCGACCTTGCCGGCGTGCTGCGCGAGGTGCGCGCCAAGGTGCGCTGGCGGCGCGGGCAGCACTATGGCGTGGTATTTGACGACACCTTCACGCTGGGCGATTTCGCCCGGCTCGCGGCACGCCTCCAGGCTCCGGCGCTGCTCGAGGGTTAGGC
>CAZQOO010000017.1:16546-34086 GCA_964594845.1 uncultured Porphyrobacter sp.
AGGCCGGCACGAACTTCAGCGCGAGGCCGTTGATGCAATGGCGCTTGCCGGTCGGCTGCGGGCCGTCGCCGAAGATATGGCCCAGATGCCCCCCGCAATCGGCGCAGTGCACTTCGGTGCGCGGATAGCCGATCTTGTAATCGGTGCTGGTGCCCACGGCCCCCTTGTCGATCGCCTGCCAGAAACTCGGCCAGCCGGTGCCGCTGTCATACTTGTGCGCCGAGGCATAAAGCGCATTGCCGCAGCCCGCGCAGGTGAAGGTGCCTTTGCGCTTTTCCTTGTTGAGCGGGTGGCTGAAAGCACGCTCCGTCCCGGCCTCGCGCAGGATGTAGTACTGGTCGCGCGTAAGGAGGCGGCGCCATTCGGCCTCGGTCTTGGTGACGCGGAAGCCCTTCGCCTCGGCGGGCGAGGCGCCGCAGGCGGCGACCAGCGGCAGAACCGCGCCGATCCCGGCGGCGGCAAGCACGGTGCGGCGGTTGGCAGCAGGCAGGCGCATCGGATATTCCTTCCGTGGTGTCTCGCGGGAATATACGCGCGAGACACCGGGGAAGTTTCAGCAGATCAGAACGTGGTGATCTCGACTTCGAGCTTGCGGAAGCCGTGGACGAAGTTCGCCCGCACCCGCTCGACATCGCCGGCGACATGCACCCGCATCCGGCGCTTGTGCAGCTCTTCCAGCAGCACCCGCAGCTGGAGTTCGGCCAGACGCGCGCCCACGCAGCGGTGGATGCCATAGCCGAAGGCGAGATGGCGCCGCGCGTTCTCGCGGGTGATGTCGAGCTTGTCGGGGTTCTCGAACACGTCCTCGTCACGGTTGGCGCTGATGTACCACAGTACCACCTTGTCGCCCTTCTTGATCGCTTGCCCGAACACCTCGGTATCCTCGGTGCAGGTGCGGCGCATATGCGCCAGCGGAGTCTGCATCCGCAGGCATTCCTGCACCGCATTGGGGATCAGCTCGGGGTTTTCCTCGAACAATTTGCGCTGATCGGGGAACTGGTCGAGCGCATGGATGATGCCGCTCATGGTGTTGCGGGTGGTGTCGTTCCCGCCGACGATCAGCAGCACCAGATTGCCCATGAATTCCTCGGGGCTCATCTGGTTCATCGCCTCCGAGTGGATCATCATCGAGATGAGATCGCTGCCCGGCTCCTTGTCCATCGTGCGCTCGATCCACAGCGACTGGAAATAGGCCGCCATCTCCTGGAGGATGCCCCAGCGCAGATCGTCAAGCGCGCGCACCGAACCGAGTTCGGTATCGCCCGACCAATCCGACCAGAAGGTCAGCAGGCGGCGGTCTTCCCAAGGGAAGCCGAACAGGATCGCCAGCATCCCGGTGGTCAGTTCGATCGAGACGGTGTCGACCCAGTCGAACACTTCTCCGCGCGGCAATGAGTCAAGCAGCTCGCCGGTGCGCTGGCGAATCTCGGCTTCCATGTCCGCGATCGATGTTGGGGTGAACTTGGGCGCAACGGTGCGGCGCTGGCCGGTGTGCTGGGGGCGGTCCATGGCGATGAACATCGGCAGCTCGCGCCGTTCGATGTTGCTGGCGGCCAGCTCCTCTTCCGACAGTCGGTTGAGGATGGTGATCCCGCCATATTCCCAGCTCGACGAGAAAGTCTCGGGCAGGGCCTCGATGTGCTGGATCGCCTTGTGGCCGACCACCGCCCAGTAGGGGCCATAGGGGCTTTCCGGGATCCAGTGCAGCTGCCCGGCCTTGCGCATCTCGGCGAACACCGGCTGCCAGCGGTCCTCGAAATAGATGTCCGAACGGCTGACGTCCCAGGGGTGGGAGTGCCTGAGGCGCTCTTCGGGATGGGTCTCGAAGTGCTTCTTGAGCGCTTCATAGGACGTCGGTTCGCGGCGCACCTGCGGGCGCTGCACGCCCATCGGTGTCGGGGGTGCAATCGTAGCCATGTCTCTCTCCCGTCCGGCGACCTCCCTCAAACGCAAGGGGCCGCGCTGGTCCGAATCGCATCCTGCCTTAACTGACAGGGATGTCAATAGTGGGTTGCGATTTGGAACCTATTCTGCCGGCTCGGCCGTGCCGGAGGCGCGACGGGCGAACCAGCCGCGACGCCCCCCACTGCGAGGCGCGCGCCCGGCCCCGCCCGATTTCATCACCCGCTTGCGGAACAGCAGCGAGCCGCCCTTGACCAGCGCCAGCACCGCCAGCGCCTGCCATGCCAGCGCCAGCGCATGGGTCCACAGGGCCGGCTCCATCGCCGCACGCGCCAGCATCGCGAAGGGCGAGGACAGCGGGAAGACGATCGCCGCCAGCTCAAGCCCCGAGCCCGGCTGCTTGATGGTATAGGCGGCGAGGAAGAACACCATCAGCTGCATCATGGTGACGGGCATGGACAGGGTCTGCACCTCGCGCACCGTGTTCGCCATCGCCCCGATGGTCAGGAACAGCGCGCCGAGCAGCAGGTAGGCCATTGCGAAGTAGACCACGCCCAGAACCATGAACATCGGCCAGCCCACCGCGGGGGCGGGCAAACGGGCAATGTCGAACCCGCTCGCCGCGGTGATCGCGTCGCTGCCCACGGTCCAGAAGCCATAGGCCGCCAACCCCCACACCCCGATGCCGACGAAGGACACCGCCAGCATCGCGAACAGCTTGCCCATGAACACCGCATCCATCGGGATAGCGGCGGCAAGGATCTCGATGATCTTGTTGGCCTTCTCCTCGACGAGGTTGGAGAGCACCATGCCCGCCAGCAGCATCGTCAGCAGGAACAGCAGCATCTGCGCGACCTGCGCGGTCTGGATGCGGCTGGAGCGTTCGGCCGCGGCGCTGGTGGTCACCACCGCGCCGGCGACTTCGGGGAAGGCGGCAGGTTCGGCGTTCATCGCATGGCCGGCAAGCAGGCCCACGGGCCCCTGCCAGCGGCGCAATTGCCCCTCGGTGCCGACCAGCTGCGGGCTCGCCAGCGTGCCGGTGAGGATGCCGGCGTAATTGCCGCGCCGCGCT
This sequence comes from uncultured Porphyrobacter sp., assembly GCA_964594845.1. GTDB lineage: Bacteria > Pseudomonadota > Alphaproteobacteria > Sphingomonadales > Sphingomonadaceae > Erythrobacter. The sequence goes on from CAZQOO010000017.1 coordinate 19,521, forward strand.
TCCATGAAGGCGCGCGCATCGAAGGCGGGATCGCCCTTGGCTTCGGGCACTTGGCGCAGGGACGGCAAGGCGCCGCCGAGTTGCGGGGCGAGCCGCTTGCCCGCGTCCAGCATCGCGGCGTTGTCGTCCGGCGACATGGCGAGACCGATCTCGACACTCACTGCCTCGCGCTGCACCTCGCCGCCGATCGCTCCGGCTAGCCCGCCGACGATCACCGGGAACAGCGGCCCCAAGAGGAAGAACAGGAAGGCGCGGGAGAACAGCACCGCGACGAAATCGCGCCGCGCGATGACCCAGGCGGCTTCGAGCGCGGAGAGGCGGGGGCGGATGGTCTGGTCGATGCTCATGCGCGGGCACCCTGTGCGGCGTCGGCTTCCAGCTGGCGGGCGGCGGCCTCGCCGGCGATGGCGACGAAGGCATCGTGCAGGCCCGCCCGCTCGATCGAAAGCGAGAGGATCCCCGCCTCGCCCTCGATAAGGCCTTTGAGCAGCGGTTCGATCCCGCTCTCGGGGAGCGGGAAGTGGAAGAAGTCGCCGTTGCGGCGGGTCTCGGGCGGCAGGAACGAAAGCCACGCCCCTTCGCGCGCCCGCGTCTCCAGCCGCACCTGCGCCGGAATCCGGTCCCGCGCCGCCTCGACGCTCCCCGCATAGGGCACCTTGCCCCCAGCGATGATCGCCACGCCTTCGCACAGGCGTTCGGCATGGTGGATCACGTGGGTGGAGAAGATCACCGTCACGCCCTCGTCCGCCAGCGCGCGGATCATCATTTCGAGCTTGCCCTGGTTGATCGCATCAAGGCCCGAGAAGGGCTCGTCGAGCACCACCAGCCGCGGCTGGTGCACCAGCGTTCCGAGCAGCTGCACGGTCTGCGCCATGCCCTTCGAGAGCTGGCGGATGGTGCGGTCGGCCGCATAGCCGAGGCCGTGGCGTTCGAGCAGCTCGACCGCGCGCTTGCGCCCCTCTTTCAGAGGCAGCCCGCGCAGCGCGCCCATGAAGGCGATCGCCTCGACGCATTTCATCGCCGGGTAGAGCCCGCGCTCTTCGGGCAGGTAGCCGATCAGCCGGCCGATATCGTGCGGGCGGTCATGCCCGAACACGCGGCGCACCCCTGCGTCGGGGTCGATGATGCCTAGCAGCATCCGCAAGGTCGTGGTCTTGCCCGCCCCGTTGGGGCCGAGAATGCCGTAGATCGCGCCTTCCGGGACGGAAATGTCCACCCCGTCGACCGCGCGCGTGCCGTCAAAGCTCTTGACCAGCCCGCGGGCCTCGATCGCCAGCGGGCGTGCATCGGCAGGAATGGCACTGAAGCCATCACCGCGATTGCCCGTCAGGCTCTGTTCGCTTACCGCCATGTCCATGGCCTACGCGGTTAGCGGGCAGGATTAAACGGGAGCCTCTCCAAGCATGGTTAATGCCCTGGCAACCGGTGATCTGGCGGCGCGCATTGCCGCGCAGGCCGAAGCGCTGGGGTTTGCGGCCTGCGGGATTGCGGCAGCGGACGAAGACCCGCTGCGCGCCTTGCGCCTCGAACAATGGCTGGGCGAGGGGCATCACGGATCGATGGCGTGGATGGAGGAGCGGCGCGATCACCGCCGTTCGCCGCAAGGGCTGTGGCCCGCCGCGAAGAGTGTGATCGCGCTCGGCATGAGCTACGCCCCCGCGCATGATCCGCTGGCGCTGGAGGGTTCGGATGCCCACGCGCGCATCTCGGTCTATGCGCAGGGGCGCGACTATCACGATGTCGTGAAGAAGCGCCTGAAGGCGCTCGCCCGCTGGCTGGTGGAGGAAGTGCCGGGGACGCAAGTGAAGGTCTTCGTCGATACCGCCCCGGTGATGGAAAAGCCGCTGGGCGAGGCGGCGGGGATCGGCTGGCAGGGCAAGCACACCAACCTCGTCAGCCCCACCCACGGCAGCTGGCTGTTTCTCGGGGCGATCTACACGACTTTGGAGATTGGGCTCGACCTCGCCCCCGCCGAGCCGCACCGCGACCAGTGCGGGAGCTGCCGCGCGTGCCTCGATGCCTGCCCCACCGACGCCTTCCCCGCTCCTTACCAGTTGGATGCGCGCCGTTGCATTTCCTACCTCACCATCGAGCACAAAGGACCGGTGCCCGAGGCGTTCCGGCCGGCGCTGGGCAACCGCATCTACGGCTGCGACGATTGCCTTGCCGTGTGCCCGTGGAACAAGTTTGCCAGCAACGCGCAGGCGATCCGCGAATTCCTCCCCCGCGCCGAACTGGTCGCCCCGCGCCTTGCCGAGCTGCTGGCGCTCGACGACGCAGGCTTCCGCGCGCTGTTCTCCGGCTCGCCGATCAAGCGCATCGGGCGCGACCGGTTTGTGCGGAACTGCCTCTACGCGGCGGGCAACAGCGGCAATGGCGCTCTGGCGGAGCAGGTCGAGGCGCTCACGAAAGACCCCGATCCGGTAGTGGCCGAGGCGGCCGAATGGGCTTTGGGGCGGCTTACATCAAATCCTTGAGTGCCACCTCGGGATCGGCCAGCAGAACCGGATCGATCCGCTTGGCGCCGCTCTCCAGCAGCTTTCGCGCCTGCACGTAGTCCTTCATCGTGCCCACGCAGTCGAAGGCGATCGGCACGCCGTTCTTCAGATAGACCACGGTGAATTTTCGCGTCGCCGGATCGCCGCGCAGAACGGTCTGGTCGAAGCCGAGGCTCAGCCCTGCCGTCTGCAGCTTGAGGTCATACTGGTTCGACCAGAACCACGGCAGCGCGTTGTAAGGCTCCTTCTCGCCCATGATTGCCTTCGCCACGGTGTTGGCCATGTCATGCGCGTTCTGCACCGATTCGAGCCGGATCACGGCGTTGTCGGCATAAGGATTGGCGTGAGCCGCGCAGTCGCCGATGGCGTAGATGTCATCGAGCGTGGTGCGGCAGCAGAAATCGACGTCGACCCCGTTGGAACCTGCCGCGCCCGCCGCGATGAGGGGGGCAACGGCCGGAACGATGCCGATGCCGACCACCACCATGTCGCAGGCGACTTCGCTGCCATTGTCGAGCCGCACGCCGGTGACATGGCCGGTCTCCTCGCCGAGCACGGCCTGCACGCCGGTGTTCAGCCGCACGTCGACGCCCTGGCGGCGGTGTTCCTCGGCATAGAAGGTGGAGAGTTCCTCGCCCGCCACGCGCGCCAGCAGGCGCGGCAGCATCTCCACCAGCACCACCTCGCAGCCGAGCTTGCGCAGCACGGCAGCCGCCTCAAGCCCGATATAGCCCCCGCCGATCACCACTGCGCGCTTCGGTCCGCCCGCCAGCGCGGCCATCATCGCGTCGGCATCGGACTTGTCGCGCACGTAGAACACTTCAGGCAGCACTGCGCCCGGCACCGGCAGGCGGCGCGGATCGCCCCCGCCTGACCAGATCAGCTTGCGATAGGTCACCGTGCTGCCGTCGCTCAGGGTGAGGCGGTGCGCGTGCGGGTCTATCGCCGTCACCGCCGCGCCGAGCTTCAGATCGATGCCCTTTTCCGCCCAGAACTTCTCGGGACGGATCATGATCCGCTCGAAGCCCTTGTCGCCGGCGAGATATTCCTTCGACAGCGGCGGGCGTTCGTAGGGCGGGGCGTTGTCGCGCCCGATCATCAGGATCGAGCCCTCGTGCCCCTGCTGGCGCAGCGCGATTGCTGCCTGCGCGCCGCCATGGCCGGTGCCGACGATCACGATGTCGGCGTGGTGATTGGGTGATGTCATGGCCTGCCTATGCCCCTCCGGCGGTTTGCGGCCTTTGACTTGCCGCAAATTGCCGGAGGGTCAAGCTGATGGAATTGGCAGAGCGGGGCGGGAGGTCTGACGCGTCAGCGCTCCAGCAAGTTCCGCGCCTGACTGGCGATCTGCGCGAGCATGGCCGCGCCAACCGGCGGGCGGGCCTGCGCGCGGGCGATCATGGCGCGGAACTGGTTCACGCCCGTCTCGTTGCGCGCCGCCCAGTCCTGCACCGCCGCCAGCGGATCGGCCTTGCCGACCTTGGTGCGCATCAGCCGCCGCAGGAACTCCATGCGCATCTGCTGGAAATCGCGCGCAAGGCCCGACACCAGCAGCCGCTCCCACACGTCCGACGGGCTCATATGCGCCGCCGTTCCCTGCGCCCAGTCGAGCCCGAGCCGCGTGCCGATGCCGGTAAAGGCATGGGTCAGCAGCTTGGCATCGATCCCGGTATCGCGCGCGGTCTGGGCGAGGCCCACCGCCCCGTCGAAGTCGAACAGGTTGGCGACCCGCGCCGCCAGCGCCTCGGACGCGCCGAGCGCCACGAAGCTGTCGCGCAGCGCCAGCGAGCGCGCCCGCGGTTCGGCGGTGAGCAATTCCTCGCGCCCGGCCACCAGCTCGGTCACCGCAGCCGACAGGGCCTCGATCATCGCGCCCGCCGCGACCTTGCCTGCTGCGGTGCGCAGCACATCGGACATGAGATTGCCGACAGCGGCGGCCAGCCGGTCGAACAGCGCAAGCCGCGCCGCTTCGGGGATCGCCGCCTCGTCGAGCTCGCGCCACAGCGCATCGAGCCCGAACAGGCGCTCGGCCACCACGAAGGCGCCTGCGACCTCGGCCAGACCGACGCCTTCCTCCTCGGCCAGTTCGAACGGATGGACCATCCCGAGCCGGTTGACGATGCGGTTGGCAAGGCTGGTCGCGATCATTTCGCGCCGCAGCCGGTGGGTGCGGATCTGCGCGGCATAGGGCTTGCGCATCGCCGTCGGGAAGCGCGCCAGCAGCATGCCTTCGAGCACCGGATCATCGGCCAGCGTGCTCGCTTCGATCGCGTCCTGCAGCGCCAGCTTGGCCGAGGACAGCAGCACCGCGAGTTCGGGGCGGGTCAGCCCCTGCCCGTCGGCGGCGCGGCGCAGCAGGGTCTCGCCATCGGCGAGCCCTTCGGTGCGGCGGTCGAAATCGCTCACTTCCTCCAGCCGCTCGATCAGGCGGACATAGGACGCACTGGCCCCCGGCCCGCCGGTTTCGGCCACCGACAGCGCGAGCGCCTGGAGGCGGTTGTCTTCCAGCACGATCTGCCCGACCTCGTCGGTCATCGCCGCGAGCAGCGCGTTGCGCTTTTTGCCCGACAGCTTGCCGTCGCGCAGCGCTGCGGCCAGCGCGATCTTTATGTTGACCTCGTTGTCCGATCAGTAGACCCCGGCGGAATTGTCGATGAAGTCGGTGTTGATCCGGCCCCCGGCGAGCGAGAAGGCGATGCGTCCCGCCTGGGTCACGCCGAGATTCGCGCCCTCGCCGATCACCCGCGCGCCGACTTCGCCCGCATCGACGCGGATCGCGTCATTGGCCGGATCCCCGACCTGGATGTTGTTCTCTTCCGGCGCCTTCACATAGGTGCCGATCCCGCCGAACCACAAGAGATCGACCCGCGCGCGCAGGATCGCCGAGATCAGCGCCTCGGGCTCGATCTCCTTGTCGGCAATGCCGAGCACATCGCGCGCCTGCTTCGACAGCTTGATGCGCTTCGATGCGCGGGAGAACACCCCGCCGCCCTTGGAGATAAGCGCGGGATCGTAATCCTCCCAGCTCGAGCGCGGCAGCTCGAACAGGCGCTTGCGCTCCTTCCAGCTCGCCAGCGGATCGGGGCTGGGGTCGATGAAAATATGGCGGTGATCGAAGGCGGCGACCAGCTTGATCACCTTCGACAGCAGCATCCCGTTGCCGAACACGTCGCCCGACATGTCGCCGCAGCCCGCGACGGTGACGCTGTCCTTCTGGACGTCGATCCCCATCTCGCGGAAGTGGCGCTGGACGCTCACCCATGCCCCGCGCGCGGTGATGCCCATCGCCTTGTGGTCATAGCCGTTCGATCCGCCGCTGGCGAAGGCATCGTCGAGCCAGAAATCGCGGCCTTGCGCGATGCCGTTGGCCACGTCGGAGAAAGTCGCTGTGCCCTTGTCGGCGGCGACCACGAAATAGGGGTCCTCCCCGTCGGTCACCGTCACGCCCTCGGGATGGACGACGCGCCCATCGACGATGTTGTCGGTGACCGACAGCAGCGTGCGGATGAAGATCTCGTAGGAGGTGCGGCCCTCGGCGGCCCAGCCCTCGCGGTCCAATGCGGGCGAGGGGAGCTGCTTGGGATAGAACCCGCCCTTGGCGCCGGTCGGCACGATCACCGCGTTCTTGACCCGTTGGGCCTTCATCAGCCCGAGGATTTCGGTGCGGAAGTCGTCGCGCCGGTCGGACCACCTCAGGCCCCCGCGCGCCACTGCGCCTGAGCGCAGGTGGATGCCCTCGACGCGGGCGCTGTAGACGAAGATCTCGCGCCACGGCACCGGCTTGGGCAGGTTCGGGACGAGGCTCGAATCGATCTTGAACGCCAGCGCCTCTGAGGAAGCGGGGGCGAAGGCGTTGGTGCGCAGCACTGCGTCGATCACCGCGCGGTAGAGCCGCAGCAGGCGGTCATCATTGATCGCGGTGACCTTGGCGAGGCCGCGGGTAAAGGCGGCCCCGGCCGCTGCCATCGCTTCTTCGCGGCTGCCGGCGAAGGCCGGATCGTGGCGCGCGGCAAACAGATCGATCATCGCCCGCGTCACCGGGGCGGCCCCGACCAGTGCGTCGACCACGGTGTAGATGGTGTAGCTCACCCCGGTCTGGCGCAGATAGCGGTAGATCGCGCGCAACCAGTTGGCCTCGCGCGGGGTGAGACCGGTAGCGGCGATCAGGCGGTTGAAGGGATCATCCTCGGCGGCACCATTGAGCACGTCGGCGAGCGCGTTCTCGATCAGCGTGGCCCGCGCCAACAGTGCGCCCGCATCGAAACCGGCAGGCATGGCGAGCAGGAAGTCGTGGATCGAACCGAGCGCCGGATCGGTCAGGAAGGTCGGGATCTCGGCGGTGACGCGGAAGCCGAAATGTTCGAGCGCCGGCACCGCATCGGACAGGGCGAGCGGGCCACGCGCGACGTAGATCTTGAGCCGCAGCGCATCGACCCCATCGCTGTCCATTCGGTAGAGCCGCGTCGCGCGGTCGGCAGCAGGCTGGGTCTCGTCGCCGTCCGCCAGCGCCAGCGTGCGCAGCCTGGCGATGTCGCGGGCGGCTTCGGCGGGGCCGTAGCCGAGGCGGTAGCCGGTCGGGAAGGCGGGGGCATAGCGCGCGGCCAGCATCGCGGCGCGGCCAGCGTCCTCGCCCGCGGCCAGATGGGTCTCGACCGCCTCGTTCCAGCCGCGCAGCATGTCCACCAGCTGGGCTTCGATCCCGGCCGGATCGGGCAGGCGCTCGCAGGCGCGCACGTCGATCAGGAAGCGCAGCAGCGCAAGGTTGCTGCCTTCGACCTCAAGGCTCCAGTCGAGCAGCGCCGCCCCCGGCACCTGCAGCAGCATCGCCTGCACCTGCAGCCGGACATCGGTGGAAAGCTGGTCGCGCGGGAGCCAGACGAACGCGAAGACATGGCGTTCGAGCGTCCCCGGCAGCATCACCAGCCGCGGGCGCGGACGGTCGATCAGCGCCATCTTGGTGGTCGCCAGTTCGGCGATGCGGCTGCGACCGAAGGCGATCAGCAGATCATTGGGCAGCGAGGTGAAGGCATGCACCAGCGCCTTGCCGTTGTGGCCGGCCGGATCATAGCCAAGCTCGTCGGTGAGATCGGCCAGCGCCCGTCGCAGCACCGGCACTTCGTGCGGGCGCGCGTTGAGGGCGGCGCTGGTCCACAGGCCCGCATGGATCGACAGCGCGGTGATGGCCCCGCCCTCGCGCACCGGCACGACGAACAGATCGAGCGGGCTGGCGCGGTGGACGCGCGACTGGACATTGGCCTTGATCACCAGCAGCGTGCGCGGCCGACCCTCGGCCTCATGGCGATCGAACCAGTCGAAGGCGCGCGCGATCGAGGCTTCGGCCAGCAATTCGCGGGCCGAACCGCGGCAGATGCCCAGCAAGGCGTCCTCGCGCTTGTCGCGGTAGCGGGTGAGGTGGCCGAGCTGGGTCAGCATCCCGCCATTGAGCCAGCCGAGCAAAGCGCCCGCTTCGGGATCAAGCGCGGCGGCGCGCGCGGCGTCTTCGGCCATCACCGCCTGCATCGCGATCCAGTCGCCGACTGCGGCGTGCACATCGGCCAGCGTGGTGTTGAGCGCCTCGAGCAGCTCGCGGCGCTGGCGCGCGTCGGCGCGCGGGGTTTCGACATAGATCAGCGATTCGCGCGGGCCCGCGGAGTCCTTGGCGCCCGGCTTGCCGATCCCGGTGATTGCGCCTGCCGCGTCGCGGGTGACGGGGGCGACGGGGTGCAGCAGGCGGTCGATCGCCAGCCCCTGCGCGGCGATGGTCGCCGCGACCGAATCGACCAAAAACGGCATGTCGTCATTGATCACCGCGATCCTGAGGCGGCGCTCGCCGGTGTCCGACGCGATGTGGACCAACGATTCGCCCGCACCGCGCGGGCCGGAGGCAGCCAGCAGGAACTGCGCGGCATCGTCCAGCGTCGCCTTGTCGGCCGGACCGTCTCCGGGCAGCAGCGAGGCTTCGAGATGAAGGCGCAAGGCCTTGATCAGCGCGTGTTGCGCCGCTCCAGCAGCGGTCTTTGACCCCATATTCGGCTCCTGCCCATCCTGCGACCGGCCTGCGCTTCGTGCGCAACATTATTATGCCGGTTTATTGTAATCGTGTTTGAGCGCGATACGCCTTTCGCTGCGCCCTGCCAAGCGTGACGATAACGTAAGGCCTAGGTAACGAGCGCCTTTTCGCAGGCCTCCAGCGTCAGTTCGAGGCTGCGGATGCGCGCTTGCGCGTCGTAGGTCGCGCCGCACAGCATGATCTCGTCCGCTCCGGTGCGCTGGACGAAGGCGGCGATCCCCTCGCGCACCTGCGCAGGGGTGCCTACCGCGGCGGCCTGCCCGAGATGGGCGAGCATCGCCTGCGCGCTGGCGGGCAGGGTGTCGGTATAGTTCTCGACCGGCGGCGGCAGCCGGCCCGGATTGCCGCTGCGCAGCCGCACGAAGCTCTGCTGCTGGGACGATGCGAGCAGCCGCGCCTCGGCCTCGGTGTCGGCGGCAAAGACGTTCATGGCGACCATCACGTGCGGCCTCTCCAGCGCCGCGGACGGCTGAAAGTCGCGGCGGTAGAGCTCCAACGCGGCATCGAGATGATCGGGCGCGAAATGCGCCGCAAAGGCATAGGGCAGGCCGAGCTTGGCGGCGAGGCTCGCGCCGAACAGGCTCGATCCGAGCATCCACAATTCCACCTTCGCGCCGAGGCCGGGGGTGGCGGTGATCGGCAGATCGAAGTCGCCCGTCAGCAGCGCGCGCAGTTCGACCACGTCCTGCGGGAAGTATTCGGCGGCCTGATGGAGGTTCTTGCGCAACGCGCGTTGTAGCTCCGGCCCGGCGCCCGGCGCGCGGCCGAGGCCAAGATCGACCCGCCCCGGGAACAGCGCGTCCAATGTGCCGAACTGCTCGGCGATCTGGAACGGGGTGTGGTTGGGCAGCATGATTCCGCCCGATCCGATGCGGATGGTGCTGGTGGCGTTGCCGACGTGCGCGAGCACCACCGATGTCGCTCCGCCTGCGATCCCGTCCATCGCGTGATGTTCGGCCACCCAGAACCGGTCGCACCCGACGCGCTCGGCGGCGCGCGCGAGTTCGGCGGTGGCGGCGAAGGCTTCGGACAGAGTGCCGCCCTCGCGCACGGGGACGAGATCGAGCACGGAAAATCGGGTCATGCAGGCGGTTCCTGTTCCTCGGCGGCGGGCGCGGGCGTTTCAGCCGATGGCGGGCCTAGCTGGGCAAGATAGCCCTTTGCGGTCGCCGCGGCGAGGCTTTCGGGCTGCAGGTCGATCACCGATTGCCAGCTCGCCCGGGCGGCCTCGCCGCGGCCTGCGAGCACCGCGATCACGCCCGCCTCCAGCCCGACCTCGGGATTGGTCGGGGTGAGCTTCGCCGCCGCCTCGATCGCTTCCCGCGCCAGCCCGAGCCGGTCGAGCCGCCGCAGCAGCGTGGCCTTGAGCAGCCAGCCCTCGGCATTGGCGGGCGCGAGCGTGGTCGCCGCCTCGAGCGCTGCGAGGCCTTCCTCCCCGCGCCCGAGGCTGACGAGCGCGCGGGCGCGGTCGATCGCGGCGATGGCTTCGAGCGGGGTCGATCCCGCGGCGCGGGCATCGGCTTCGGCCTGCGTCAGCAGTGTCAGCGCGCTTTCCGCATCCCCGCCCGCCAGCGCGGCATTGCCCGCCAGTGCGGCGAACCGGGCGCGGGCGCGCGGCTCGGCTTCCGGAGTTTCGTCATGCGCCGCCAGAAAGGCGCCGCGCGCGTCCTCCCATAGGCCCAGCTCGCTGGCTGCCGTGCCGAGGCAGTGGTTGGCCAGCACCCGCTCGGCCCCGCTCGTCTCGCCGCGCCGGATCTGCGCCATGGTGTGGGCCCGCGCGGGATCGGCGGCGAGCTGATCGAGACAAGTCTGGAGCCAGGCGCTGGTGGGATCGAGCGTCTCCTGCTCGGTCAGCGCCGACCGGTCAGGGCGCGGCGGGCGGTCGCGCACCAGATCATCGCCGCGCATCCCCCCGTTCATGGGATCGGGGCCGACCTGAAGCAGCAAGGCGAGGAGCAATGACACGCGGATCTATCCGTAGAAACCGGCCACGATGGCCTTGAGAATGGCGATGTCGCTGTCGCGCGACAGGCGGTGATCGCCGTCCTCTACCAGCGTCACCTGAACGTCAGCCGACCGGAGCGCCGCCTTGAGGCGCAGCGAAATCTCCCACGGCACATCGGCATCCTGCTTGCCGTGGATCAGCCGCACCGGACAGGTGATCTCGATCGGTCCTTCCAGCCGCACATGGCATTCGGCATCGGCGAAGAAGCCGGGGTGGGTCGGGGTTGGCTCGGGGCCATAGGGGTTGGGCTCGTAGAGGATCTCGCCCGCCGCGAGGCTTGCGCGCTGTTCCTCGGAGTAGCCCCAGCGGGTGAAATCGGGGGCGGGGGCAATGCCGATCATCCCCGCGAGGCGGTGCTTCAGATGCTCGGCCACCAGCAGCATCAGCCACCCGCCCATCGAGGAGCCCACCAGCAGCACAGGCCCGCTGACATAGGAGGCGACCAGCGCCAGCACCTCGTCGCGCCAGCGGGACAGCATCCCGTCGGCGAAGTCGCCTGCGCTCTGGCCGCAGCCCGAATAGTCCATCAGCAGGCAGGCGCGGCCCTTCTCCTGCGCTTCGGCGAACAGTGCCGTCGCCTTGCTGCCGCTCATGTCTGACATGTAGCCCGGCAGGAACACGAGGGTCGGCCCGGTTCCCGGCGTGAAGCGGAAGGCGATCCGCCGGCCGTCGTAAAGAGTGTGGTGCATCACGTCGCTCATGCCTGCCACCATGCCTTGCGCTGGCGGCGACACGCAAGCACAACGTCCGGCAAACTGTCACGCAAGCGCAACCGGAGAGGGATAACCGCGCCGCCATGTTCAAGACCGACGACATCGCCGCCCAGCCGGCCCCCGCCGCCACCGCGCTCACCCGCCGCGGCCTGTTCACCCTCGCGGGCGCTTCGGCGGCGCTGGCAGCGACCCCGCTCGCCGCGCGCAGCTTCGGCACGGGCTTCACCCATGCGGTCGCGAGCGGCGAACCGGCCACCGACAAGGTGCTGCTGTGGACCCGCTACGTCTCGGACGCGCCCGCCTATCTTGCCTGGGAAATGAGCGAGACCGAGGATTTCGCGACGCTCGCAGCCGAGGGCAGCACCGGCAAGCCCGCCGGGCCGGACAGCGATTTCTGCGTCAAGGCCTGGGCCGACGGCCTGATGCCCGGGCGCTGGTATTTCTACCGCTTCATCGCGCCCGACGGCACCCGGTCGCCGATCGGCCGCACCCGCACTCTGCCGGAAGCGGGCGCGCAGAAATTCCGCATGGCGGTGTTCTCCTGCTCCAACTACGGCTTCGGCTGGTTCAACGCTTATGGCCACGCGGTGGAGGCCAATGACTGCGACCTCGCGGTGCATCTGGGCGACTACATCTACGAATACGGGGCCGACAACTATCCCAATCCCGGGCAGGGCGTGGCCGAGCGGGTGCTGGAACCGGCGAGCGAGATCGTGACGCTCACCGATTACCGCCTGCGCTATGCCACCTACCGCGCCGACCCCGATTGCCAGCGGCTCCATCAGGTGCTGCCGATGATCGCGGTGTGGGACGATCACGAAAGCGCGAACGACAGCTATCGCGATGGCGCGCAGAACCACCAGAGCGAGACCGAGGGCGACTGGCAGACGCGCAAGGCGATCGCCAAGCGGGTCTACCGCGAATGGATGCCGGTCTCGGACGAGCCCTATGCCGCCTATCAGGTCGGCGATCTGGCGACCCTGTTCCGGCTCGACACCCGGCTCGAAGGGCGCGAGCAGCAGTTCAGCCTCGAAAAGGTGCTGGCCGGACAGAAGGACCCGCAGGCGGCCATGGCGGCGCTCGATGCGTTCCGCAACGGAGCGTGGGCCAACCCCGAACGCCAGCTGCTCGGGGCCGCGCAGGAGGCGTGGCTGGCCGAGGGGCTCAAGGCCTCGACCGCGCGCGGCACGGCCTGGCAGGTGCTGGTGCAGCAGGTGCTGATCGGCAACCTCAAGAGCCCGCAATCGCTGGTGAGCCAGCTTGGCGACGGCCTGCCCGACTTCGTCCGCCAGCGGCTGAAGGCCGCGGCCATGGCGAGCCAGGTCGGGCTGCCGCTCAACATGGATGCATGGGACGGCTATCCCGCCGCGCGCGAGCGGGTGTTCAAGGCCGCACTTGCCGCCGATGCCAACCTGCTGGTGCTGGCGGGCGACACCCATAACGGCTGGGGCTTCGAACTGGCGCAGGATGGGGCGAAGGTGGGCGTGGAACTGGGCGTGTGCTCGGTCAGCTCGCCGGGGTTCGAAAGCTACCTCAGCTTCGTCAAGCCGGACACGCTGGCGGGTGCGCTGGTTACCGAGAACGAACAGCTGGTGTGGGCCGACACGGCGCAGCGCGGCTACATGGCGGTGGAACTGACCCCCGCCCGCGCGGTGACCGAATACCGCTTCACCGGCAGTGTGAAGCAGCGTTCGGCGAAGCTCGCGGGGACCAAGACGATCACGAGCGAGAAGGGTTCGGGCAAGCTGGAAGTGTAAGGGGGCGTGCCGCTTCGCTGATGACATGGCAAGGCTTTGCGCTTAAGGAATGCGCCATGGCCAAGCCGCTGACCACCACCACGACCACCACCACCCGGACGATCCGGGGGCGGGGGGCTGTGCGCTAGGCGCAAGGCCCGCCGCCCGGATCGGGGCGGCGCGGTGTCCTTCCCGAACCGGTTACTCGCACAACACCGCTCTTCCGGTGTGCCTCTGCTTGTGGCAGGGGCGCAGCCAAACGAGACGGACGCTAAAACCATGACCGAACTGCTCAAGATCAGCCTGCCCGATGGCTCGGTGCGCGAAGTGCCGCAGGGCTCCACCCCGGCGGACATTGCCGCGGCGATCGGCCCGGGCCTTGCCAAGGCGGCGCTCGCGGCGCGGGTCAACGGCGAGCTGCGCGATCTGGGCCGTCCCTTCGACGGCGATGCCGAACTCGCGCTGGTGACGAGCCGCGACGAGGCCGATGCGCTCGAACTCGCCCGGCACGACTATGCCCACGTCCTTGCCGAGGCGGTGCAGGCGCTGTGGCCGGGCACGCAGATCACCTTCGGCCCCGCGACCGACGACGGGTTCTATTACGACGTCAAGGCCCCCGACAGCCGCGAGCCCTTCGGCATGGACGATCTGCCTGCCATCGAGGACAAGATGCGCGAGATCATCCGCGCCGACAAGCCGCTGCGCCGCGAGGTGTGGAGCCGCGAGGCGCTGATCGCCAAGTGGGAGGCCGAGGGTGAGGTGTTCAAGGCGGAATGGGCCAGGGAGCTGCCCGGCACCGAGGAACTGACGGTCTATTGGTCCGGCAACGACTGGCTCGACATGTGCCGCGGGCCGCACCTGCCCTCGACCGGCAAGCTCGATCCCGACGCCTTCAAGCTGATGCGCACCGCCGGGGCCTATTGGCGCGGCGACCAGAACAATGCGCAGCTCACCCGCATCTACGGCACCGGCTGGCTGAACAAGAAGCAGCTTCAGGCGCACCTCACGCGCCTTGAAGAAGCCGCCAAGCGCGATCACCGCAAGCTGGGCCGCGAGATGGACCTGTTCCACCTGCAGGAAGAGGCGCATGGCTCGGTGTTCTGGCACCCCAAGGGCTATCGCATCTGGCGCGAGCTTGAGAGCTACATGCGCCGCAAGATGGACGGCGCGGGCTACCGCGAGATCAAGACCCCGCAGCTGATGGACGTGCGCCAGTGGACCCAGTCGGGACACTGGGGCAAGTATGCGCAGAACATGTTCGCCGTCCCCGATATCGTCCCCGATGTCGACGAGGAGTCCGGCGTCGCCTCGCCCAAGGTGGCGGATGACGCCGCGTGGATGGCGATCAAGCCGATGAACTGCCCGGCGCACGTGATGGTGTTCAAGCAGGGCATCACCTCCTACCGCGATCTTCCCATTCGTCTGGGCGAAATGGGCTGCTGCCACCGCAACGAGCCCCACGGCGCGCTCCACGGGCTGATGCGCGTGCGCCAGTTCACGCAGGACGATGCGCATATCTTCTGCACCGAGGGGCAGGTGGTGAG
>CAZQOO010000018.1:0-31491 GCA_964594845.1 uncultured Porphyrobacter sp.
GGACCTCCTCCGTGATCGGCACGTCGAGATAGGTTGCGCCCATGCCGTAGCTGAGGTCGATCTCGCGGACGGGGACGAGATCGGGCTCTGCGAAGCTGGCAAGCGCGGCAGCTCCAGCTCGGCTCCAACCTGGGAACTGCGGGAAGGCCTCATGCAGCTTTTCTATGGTTCGCTGACTGATGCGAGTGTCTGCGGTCCCCTTGATCGGCCTTTGGATCGTTGTCGCGGCCAGCCCTGCCCGGCGCGCAACTTCAGCTGCCGACAATCCTGTGTAGTCGACCAATGCGAGCATCAGCGCTCGATCTTGCTCCAGCCCCTCCATGTCACGACGCTACCAAGCAGGCGGCATTGCCAAAAGCAGCACAAATGCTGTTGTTAGGCAGCAAAAATGCTGCTATCCCGCCGTCATGGACCAGCAATCGACCATCCGGGACATCGAGCGGCGCGCGAAAGCGGCCCGCGTCCCCATCGCGCAGCTCTGCCGCAGGGCAGGAATTCACCCTGTGACCTTCTTCAGGTGGCGGAAGGGGCCAAAGAACCCCGCGCCCGTAGGGGCTAACTTCCATTCGATCGAAGCGCTGTATCGCGAGCTCGACAAGATCGAGGCCGAGGATGCGGCGCGGCTTGCTGGTCGCGGGAAGGCGGTGGCGGCATGAGCGCGGTGCAGTTGGAAGAGGCTCGCTGGAGCGCCCTCGAAAGGCGGATCGAGCAGCTGGAGAAGCTGGTTGCTTCACAGGCGTTGGCCGAAAGCCCGGAATTCACCAAGGCAGCGACTTACCTGCCTTCGGTGTTCCGACTGATCAATGCGGCTGGCGACCTGCGCAGCCAGCACTACTCGCCCTACTGGCGCGACGCTGAAGTGCGGGCGATGGTGATCGCGCTGCACCGGCAGATGACCATCAAGGACGCTGTCGCGGCGATTGCCGCCGAGGTTGGCGAGGAGCGCGCCCCGTCCAAGAGTGCGCTGCAGCGCATGTGGAAGCAGCTGGACCATATGCGAGGTGCGGCATGAGCGGCGCTGATCATCCGGACGGCGGCTTTGCCAATCCCGCAGCAGCCCAGCTGATCGTGCGGCGGATGCGTCTGCGGGCCGGTCTGACCGACGCGCAGCGTTCAATCGCGGCACTTCTGCAACTCCTCGACCAAGAGGCCGAGGCGTGCCGTGACGCGCGGGCGGCCGTTCGCGAAGGCGGCATCGGACTGCCCGAGAGCGATGTTGAGGGCGGTGTCAGTGGCATCGCGGTCGACGACATCGAAGGCAAGAATGTGCGCGAGAAGGAGCTGCTGGAGGGCGTAAACCTGATCCTGCAGCTCCTCGATACGGTCAGCGTCGGTCTTCGGCATGGGCTGTTCTCCCTTGGTTATGCCGTGAAGCGTAACCCGCCTTACGACGGCGCGCATCGTCTATGTGGGGGTGCGAAATGAACGCTCCTGCGAAGTCGCTGCTCGACGGCGCCGAGGTGATCGCGTTCGATCCTGCCGAGATCGACACCTCAGGTCGGATCGGGTTCTATCACCCTGACAAGGCCGTCGCGGTCGGTCGTCTGCTCTACAAGGATGGCCAGCGCGATCTGATCAAGGTCGCGCCTTCGAAGAAGCCGGGCTTCAAGTGGCGCTTGCTCGTCGGCCTGCACCGGACCGAAGGGGCTAGGTTGGAAGGCCTGCCAGTCTACGGCGTTGTGGTGTCGGGGAAGCCCGAAATCCTGCGCGAGCTCGAAGCCTCAGAGAACATTCACCGGCGGCCCCTGCTGCCGATCGAGCACGCCAAGTTCGTGTTCGAGCTGTGCCGCGCGGCACAGGAGCGGATCGCCCGCGAGCACGGAAACCTGTCACAGCAGCAGCTGGCCATCAAGGCGCGCTGGGACCGCGTAAAGCACTTCGAGCTGACTGCGGATCAGGCGTTGCAGCAAGACACCGACGATACGGCGGACAAAATGTCCGCCGTATATGGATGGCAGGATAGTGTCGCGGAGGCGCTCGATCTCGGCAAGCGGAAGATCCGTAGGTGCCTAGCGATTTATCGCCTCGTCGTTGAGCCATTCCCGGACCTTGCAGAAGCGCTTGAGAAGCACCCCGTGGTTGGCCGGAATGAGAGCCAGCTAACCGCGCTGACCCAACTCAAGGACGAGGGGATTCGCCGCAAGGTGATCGAGGCACTGCTCGACGATCCCGAGATCGGGGTTGAGGATGCCAAGATAATCGCGGGCGCGGGCCGCGCGGAGCCGGATGCGACGCCCGTGGCGCACCAGAAGCACTACAACGCGATCGAGGGCGCGTGGTCGCGCCTCAGCCTCGACCAGAAGCGGCAGTACCTTCCGAAGCTCGCTTCGATGCTTACTCCCGAGATGAAGCGGGTTCTCCGCGACCGGCTCAATGAGGAGCTGGGCGATGGCTGATTTCACCACTGAACTGCGCGCCTCTCTGGATGCTCGGCCCGAACTGTACGCAGAGATTTATCGTTCATTGCGGTGGGACCAAAAGGCCGAACTACTCAAGGCGATCATCGCTGAAGGCGATCACCCGCCCGGGTTCCGGATTTCATTTGATGTATCATCGATCAGCGCCGCTGAGCTCCAGTATTTGAGAGCAATCGGCGCTGCCCCCAAGCATGACATGGGCGACCGCTGATGCGCGGTGAAATCTCCTCCGGTCGGCACTCGAAGCGCCACCCGCTCGACTGGTATGTCGACGAGTTCTGGTGCGCCGAGCAGCTCGCGCTCGCCCTCGAAGATTTCGCAGCTGAGCGCGCCTGGGATCTCGACATCTGGGATCCGTGCTGCGGGATGGGCAACACCCTTCTCGCCGCGCACGACCGGAACTTCGTCACCTACGGATCGGACCTCGTCGAGAACGTCGCCTACCAGAACTTCGGCGGCGGCGCGCCGATGATCTTCACGCACGGGGACTTCCTCGAGACCAAGGCCGCGCCCGCGCCCTGCAGCCTGATCTTCAATCCGCCCTACTCCTACCGGAAAGGCATCCTCGAGGCCTTCGTCCGCCACGCACTGACGCTCACCTCGCTGCGGGTCTGCATCCTCGTGCCGAGCAAGTGGCTCGCCGCGCAGGCGCGATTCCAGCTGTTCACCGATCACCCGCCGCAGGCGGTGCTGCACCTGTGCCAGCGCCCCTCGATGCCGCCGGGCGATCTGATCGCGGCGATGGGCAAGCGCGCCTTCCGCGGCGGCATGATCGATTACTGCTGGATCGTCTGGGACGTGAAGCGCCCGACCCCGCGCGGCCAGACGCGCACGATCTGGCTGCCGCCACTCTCCCGCAATTCCGAAATCCTGTCACTTGAGGAGGCGCTCTGATGCCCTGGTCTGACTGGAAATACTACGTTACCCAGACCCTGCTCGCGCTGGCGATCGCCGCCATCTGCGCGCCCGGCGTGATCTGGTGGGCGCTGACGCTCTGGGAGCTGGTCGGATGATCAGCCTTACCCCGCGTCAGCAGGATGTCCTGCGTTTCATCATCGGCTTCCAGAAGGCGCGAGACGGTGTTTCGCCGACCTTCAAGGAGATCGGCAGCGCCATCGGACTGTCGAGCAAAGCTTCGGTCGCCCGTCACCTCGACGAAATCGAGCGCCGCGGGGCGCTGCGCCGCCTGCCATCACGACCGCGAGCGATCGAGGTGCTGGTGCAGCTGCCGATCCCGCGCGCACCGGATGGCGAGCCGCTCTACTTCGTGCGGACCGGAGGGCCGATCGCATGAAGCCGCTCTCCGAACGCGAGCAGGACGTCCTGCGCTTCATCATCGGCTTCAAGGAGAGCCTCGGCATCGGGCCGACGGTGACCGAGATCAGCCGCGCTGGTGTCGTACGCGCGCAGCCCGGGTTTGATGCCGGTTACACGCTCCGCTCGCTCGAAAAGCGCGGCGCGATCCGCCGGATGCCGTTCCTCACCCGCAAGATCGAGGTGCTTCAGCCAATCGCGATTCCGCGCGCGCCTGATGGCGAGCCGCTGCACTTCGTGCGGATCGGAGAGGCGGCATGAGCTTCGAGGCCCCGCACAACGAATGGAACGAGCTCGAAGCCGCGATGCGCTCCGAGGTCGAGCTGGCGCGGATCATGCGCGAAGGCGCGGGCAAGGTCACCGCGCGCGAGCTGGAGCTGGCGCGGCGCGATGCGATGCGGGCGATGGTCACCGGCCTGCCCGATCCGCGCGATGTTGCCCGGGCGCTGGAGACGGCCGATCCCGAGGCTGCCGAGGTGCTCAAGCAGGCATGGATCAGCAGCAAGCAGCCCTACGCCGGCGCGTGGCGGGTGATCATCTCAACCGTCGTCGATGAAGGCATCATTGATGCTGTCCTCGATGATGGCGCTGAGTGGGGCGACGCCTGATGGCTGAGGTCTACCTCACCCGGCGCGCGATCCAGCGTTACCGCGAGCGGGTGGCCGACGTGCCGCCGGCCGAGATCTGGCGCGCGCTCGATATCCCCGCGGTGCGTCTCGCGATCGAGTTTGGCGCGCGGTTCGTGAAGCTGGCGGGCGGGCAGCGGGTGGTGATCGAGGAGAACCGGATCGTCACCATCCTGCCGCGCGATCATTGCCGCGGCGCGCTCGACCGTCGCCGCGATGGCATTTTCGATGACGGGGAGGCGGCATGAGCCTCGGCCCGCTCACCAAGGTCGAAGTGACCCCCACGCCTGCGCTGCTGGCGGAGCTGGAGGAGTTCGTCTTCTTCGCCCAGCGACCCGAAGCGGGCGATCCCTCGGTGGCCGGTTACTACGACCGCCGCGGCAAGCTGCGCCGTATCGTCTTGCGCTATCCCGATGGGTGGCGCGCCCAGATCAACATCGATTCGAACGGCTACGTCACCAGCTCGCGTGCCAATATCTCCCTCAAGGTGAAATGCGGGGAGGCCAATGCCCAAGGCTAAGCCCCATCGCGGCCAGCTGCCGTTCGACTTCGCGGCTCCCGCGCCTGCCAAGGGCGTGGCCGAGCTGGCGGGCCTCGAGCGGCAGATCGCCGAGCTGGTCGGCCGGGTGCTCGCCAGCGATCCGCGCCCGCGCGAGGTGATCGCGGCGGAGATGAGCGTGCTGCTCGACGATCATGTCAGCAAGGCGATGCTCGATGCCTATTCGAGCGGCGCGCGACCCGATCACAAGGTGCCGGCCTCGCGCCTGTTCGCCCTGCTGGTGGTGACTGACCGGCAGGATCTGCTCGATCCGATCATGCGGAAACTCGGCGCGGCGCTGCTCGTCGGCGACGAGGTGAAGACCGCGCGGCTCGGCCAGATCGAGACCCTGATGAACCAGCTCAAGGAAGAGCAGCGCCGCCTGCGCAACGAAGCAACCCCGATCCGGGAAGGTGACCAATAAATGGCCAGCAGAGCCCAATCCCTGATCCCGTTCGAAGACGACGCCTGGTTCACCGCCAGCGAGCTGGAAGATCTCGGCCTTCCCGGCCTGCCCGGCGACAAGCGCTCGATCAACCGCCGCGCGCAGGCCGAACGCTGGGCCTCGCGCGTGGGCGCTGACAACCGCCTGCTGGTGCGCAAGCGCCAAGGCCGCGGTGGCGGGGTGGAGTTCCATGCCAGCCTGCTGCCGGGCGAGGCGCGGATCGAGCTGGCGCGGCGCGGCATCATCCGCACCCGCCCGGCCGAGGCTGCCGCAACGCAGGAATCGGCCTGGACGTGGTTCGACAAGCAGAGCGCCAAGGTGAAGGCCGAAGCGCAGCGCCGGCTCGATGTCGTGGGCGCGATCGAGCTGCTGTGCGAGGCGGGATCGACCCGCAGCTCGGCCGTCGCCACCGCGTCGGACCAGTACGGCGTCGGTCGGTCGACGCTGTGGAACTGGCTGCGCAGCGTCGAGGGCATCGCGCGGCCCGATTGGCTGGTGGCGCTCGCCCCGCGCCGGCAGGGTGGCGGGGCCGAGGCCGAGATCCACCCCGAACTGTGGCAGGCGTTCCGTTCGGACTATCTCCGGCCCGAAGCGCCGACGCTCACCAGCGTCTACCGTCGCGTCGCGCGGATCGCCCGGCAAATGGGCCTCTCAATGCCGCATGAGCGCACCTTCAGACGCCGTCTGGAGCGCGAGGTCGCCCCCGAAGTCCTGATCATGAAGCGCGAGGGCGAGGAAGCCCTGCGCCGCGCCGTGCCCGCGCACCGCCGCTCTGTTGCCGAGCTGCAGGCGATGGAATGGGTCAACATCGACGGGCACAAGTTCGACGTCTTCGTGCGCACCCCCGATGGCCGGATCGTCCGCCCGATGATGGTGGCGATCCAGGACGTCTTCAGCCGCAAGATGCTCTCCCACCGCATCGGCACCGAGGAAAGCGCGGTGCTGACCCGCCTCGCCTTCGCCGATCTGTTCCGCGACTGGGGCATCCCCGGCCACGTGGTGCTGGATAACGGCCGCGCCTTTGCCAGCAAGTGGATCACCGGCGGCACCAAGACCCGCTTCCGCTTCAAGATCCGCGACGAGGAGCCGATGGGCCTGCTGCCCGGGCTGGGCGTGAAGACCCACTTCACCATCCCCTATCGCGGCCAGTCCAAGCCGATCGAGCGCGCGTTCAAGGATCTGTGCGATTCCATCGCCAAGCATCCGGCCTTCGCGGGCGCCTACACTGGCAACAACCCGATGGCGAAGCCCGAGAACTACGGCAGCAAGGCGGTGGAGTGGGATCGCTTCTGCCAGATCGCGGCCGAGGAGATCGCCGAGCACAACGCGCAAGGCAATCGCCGCACCGAGACGGCGCAGGGCCGCAGCTTCGACGAGGTTTTCGCCGAAAGCTACGCCACCGCGCCGATCCAGAAGGTGGTCGATCCGGCAGTGATGCGGATGGCGCTGCTCGCCGCCGATCAGAAGCTGATCAGCCGCCAGACCGGCCACCTCGAGCTGGAGGGCAACCGCTACTGGCACCCGCAGATGTTCGCCCTGCGCGGCGAGCGGGTGACGGTGCGGTTCGATCCCGACAACCTGCACTCCTCGGTGCACCTCTACGACGCGCAGGGTCGCTATCTGCTGGAAGCGATGCTGTTGGCGGACGAAGGCTTCGCCACCACCGCCGGGGCGCGGGAAACCGCCAAGCGCGCCGCCAACATCAAGCGCCGCGCGAAGGAGCTGGAGGCCGCAGAGCGCCTGCTCTCGCCCGAGGAAGTCGCCGCTCTGCAGGCTGCATCGCCGCCTTCGGCCAAGCCTGAAGCCAACGTCATCCGTCCGAAACGCGTGCCCGCCGAAACGGCGCGCCGCGATGCTGCCCAATCTGCCTCCGCCGAGCCTGCGCCGCTGAGCGCGATCGAGCGGATGAAGATCGGCCGCGCGAAGATCGCGGCTGCCAACAACTGATCCGACAAGAAGGAGAGCAAGGGATCATGATCAACGTGAAAGACGTGCCGGTCGATGTCGAGGAGATGCGGCTGTGGCTCAACGGCTACCGCGAGCTGAGCGATCCGCCGATGCCGTGGAGCCAGGTGGCCAAGGAATCGGGCATCCCGGTCGGCACCATCACCACCTTCGCCGCCGGCACTTACGGCGCGAAGGACGGCGGCAGCAATGTCGCGCGCAAGGTCTGGCAGTTCCGCCAGATGGTCGAGATGCAGACCATGCGCCAGTCGCAGCTGCCGGAGAACCCGGGCTACTTCGACACCCGCACCAGCGAGAAGATGCTCTACCTGCTCGAAGTCGCGCACTCGGGCCGGATCACCGTGATCGGCACCGGCCCGGGCACCGGCAAGACCATGACGATCGACGAATACGCCAACCGCGCCGGGCCGGTGTGGAAGGCGACGATGAAGCCTTCCAGCAACAGCCTGCTGTCGATGATCCAGGCGGTGCTCAAGGCGCTCGGCGTGGAACAGCGCCGCCTCTCCACCGCCGACGCCTCGGCCGTCGTCGTCCAGCGGGTGACGGGGCGCAAGGGCCTGCTGGTGATCGACGAGGCCAACTGGCTTTCGCTTGAGGCGATCGAGGAACTGCGGTTCTGGCACGATACCACCGGCGTCGGCATCTGCCTGCTCGGCAACGAGGAACTGGTGCAGTCGATCAAGACCGGGCGCAAGCGCGACCAGCTGGCCCGCCTGATGAGCCGCCTTGCCCACATGCACGAACAGCGCACGCCCGAGCGTGAGGACGTGGTGGCCTTCTGCGATGCCTGGAAGATCGAGCAGCCGGACATCCGCCGCTACCTCGAAAACATCGCCCTGACGCCCGACAGCGGGGGCCTGCGCGAATGCAAGCAGCTGATCGAGGCGGCGACGATGCTGGCCGCAGCCGAGGAGCGCGGCCTGTCGATCGCCGACCTGCGCGACGCCCAGAGCGAACGCGCCACGCGGTGGATCCGGGCGTGACCCGCCTCCTCGCCCTTTACCGCCATGTCGCAGGCGAGCTCGATGCCGCCCGCGGCCCCGGCACCGCCCGATCAGAAGCTGCGGGCATGGTGATCACCCTCGGCCTCGCCGCGATCCTCGCGGTCGGTCTGGCCGCTATCGGAGGAGCCTGATCATGGCCCTTGCCGCCGTCAAATCCGCGCCCGCCACTTTCGACCGTTCGGCCACCCGCCGACGGGCGATGACGGCGAAAATCCATGTCGCCAAGAAGCAGCTGCAGCTGGACGAGGACGACTATCGCCAGATCCTGCTCGAGGAGACCGGGCGAAGCAGTTCGGCCGACTGCACCGAGGCCGAACTGGAGCGCGCGCTGCGCCGGTTCGAGGCGCTCGGCTTCAAGCCGCTGCCCAAGGCTGGCACTGCGGCTCCGGCAAACCGCCCCGCGCAGCACCCCGTCGCCCGCAAGGCGCGGGCGCTGTGGATCAGCCTCTACCACCTCGGCGCGGTGCGCAGCCCGGACGAGAAGGCGCTCGAATCCTTCGCCAAGCGTCAGCTCGGCTGCGAGCGGCTCGTCTGGGCCAACCAGTCGCAGGGCTATCGCCTGATCGAGGCGCTCAAGGCGATGGCCGAGCGGCATGGCTGGTCGCAGGTGGATGCCAACGGCAACGCCTGGTCGGTGCCCAAGCTCAAGGAGCGGCTGTGCGAGGCGATCGTCGCCAGGCTGAAGGAGGCGGGCGAGATCCCGGCCGACTGGACGCTCGATATCGCGGCCTTCCGGCTGTGCGGCATCGAGCCGGGCGCGAACGGCCCGATCACCGCCGAAGGATACGACAACATCGCCCACGCACTGGGCCGGAAGCTGCGCGCAGCAGGAGGTGGAGAATGAGCGAGAACTGGCAAGTCGGCGACATGGCGATGTGCATCCATTCCGGCCCTTGGCACGCCCGCACCCACGACGACATCATCACCGTGCGCGGCCCGCGCGCTGGTGCGAAGCTGACGGTGCGCGAGGTGCTGACGACGTGGCGCGGCACCGTAGGCCTGCTGTTCACCGACTTCCCCGATCCGGTGATCCCGCGCACGGCGGGTTACGCTGGCAAGTGCTTCCGCAAGCTCACCCCGCCCGAAGCCGACGAGTTCGATCGCGAGATCATCGCCGCGCTGACCGGCCAGCCCGAACAGGTGCCGGCATGAACGCGCGCGCCTCTTTCGATCGCCCCGCGCCGCTGTGCTACCACGAGGGCGAGGTCAACCGCTGTCCCCAGTGCGGCAACAAGGGCTGGCATGTCGGCCGCGTCACCGCCGAATGCAGCCACTGCGGCCATCCGCTGCCGCTGGCGCAGGCCACGATCGCGGGCGGGGCTGCCTGATGGACCGCAAGGCTGCGATCTGCTTTGCCCTGTCGCGCCGCCCTGAGAGCATCGGCTTGGCGCGGCTGTGTCAGGAACTGCTCGCAGATGTTACGGGAGAGCCGTTGACGGTGGAGACACCGCGCCCACATCGGATAAAGTCGTTTCGAGCCCGTCCGGATAAGGTTGGCAACTGCAACAACCCTTGGGGCAGGGCGGGCAAACCCAAGTGACCATCCCCGCCGATCCTCTTCCCCAGGTGCTTGCCGATATCGCCCGCATCGCGGGCGAGGAGGCGGCGCGCCGGGTGGCGGATGCGGTCGGCGGGACGCAGGTCTACATCCCGCCGCAACCCGGCCCCGATCACTGGCTCAGCCAGCTGGTCGGGCTGGAAGCGGCACGCCAGATCGCCGATCACTTCACTGCCGGCGTCGGCCCGCTGCGGCTCGAAATCCCGCTCGGCGATGTCGGCTTCATGGCCAGCGCGCAGGCCCGTTGTGATGCGATGCTGCTGGCTGGACGCAGCGAACGTGACATCGCGCTCGCGCTCAGATACACGATCCGCGGCGTCCGCAAGCGCCGCGCCCGGCTCAAGGCCCTGCGCGATTCGCGGCAGGGCAGCCTCTTCTAGCCTCGCCAGCCACCAACAGCCGGCCAAAGGGCCGGAACGTGTTCCGGGGCGCAGCTGACCCCGATTTCCCCCATCCAGCGGTCCCATGACCGCCGCTCTTCTCTCCGAACGCATCCTGCTCGAAGTCGCCGAGCACGAGGGCCTCGTGCTCGAGGCGTACAAGTGCAGCGCGGGCGTGCTCACCTGGGGCTTCGGCGTCACCAACGCCAGCGGGCACACCGTCGATCGCTATGACACCACCCGGGGCGGGCAGCGCTCCAGCATCGAGCGCGCCGTCGAGGTGTTCGAGTGGCTGCTGCGCACCCGCTACCTTCCGCAGGTGCAGGCGGCGTTCCGTGGGCGCGAGCTGAGCGAGGAGCAGCTGGCCGCCGCGCTGAGCTTCCACTGGAACACCGGCGCGATCCAGCAGGCCGACTGGGTGCAGTCGTTCGTTGCCGGAAATCGGCAGCGCGCCTGGGCCCAGTTCATGAACTGGTCGCGCCCGCGCGAGATCATCCCCCGCCGCAAGGCCGAGCGCGCGCTGTTCTTCGACGGGCGCTGGTCGCAGGACGGCGTCGTCACGATCTACGATCGGGTCAATCCGAAGGAGCCGCGCAACCCCGTCTGGCGCAGCGCGCGCGAGATCGACATCCGCGACGAGGTCCGCGCCGCGCTGCGCAAGGCGGGTGCGGCATGACTTGGGCGATCGTCAGGATGTTCCTGTCTGGCGTGATCGGGGACGTTCTGAGAGGCCTCTCAGCGGTCGGTAAATGGCTCGTCAGCGACTGGCGCAATCTTGCCATCGCGATGGTCTTCCCGGCCCTGCTGTGGTCGCAGTGGATCACCGTCCCCGGCCTGCGCGCAGATGTGGCCGAGACCGAGGCCAGCCTTGCCGCCGAGCAGGCTGCGCACCTCGGCACCGTCGACGCTTTCCTCGATGCCTCGAAGCAGGCGCAAAAAGACGCCGAGTCCAACGCCCAGCGGGTCGCCCGCGAACAGGAGACCATCACCGATGCGATCACCTCTGACTACCGCAGCGATCTTGCTGCCCTGCGCGCTCGCTTTGACCGCCTGCGGGCAGGAACGGCCCGAACCGATCCCGGCCGTGCCGACGCAGCTGGTCTGCCCGGCCTTCCCGACGCCGCCGGCCGAGCTGATGCGCCCGCCGGTGAAGACCGACTTCCTGCCGCCGGAGGCCTGAGCCTTGGCGACGCGCTGATCGCATCCGAGCAGGCGCTCCAGCTGCAGGCGCTGGTCGACTGGGTGAACGCGCAGTCCGCCGTCCGCTTCGTTCCCGAGGAGCCGCGGTGATGGATATCGGCGAGCGCGGGCTGGAGCGGGCCGAGGCCTTCGAGCAGCTGTCGAAGGAAGCGGCGGTCCGTCGCATCCAGGGCAACCTCAACGGGCTGGGCGAGGAGTTCTGCATCAGCTGCGGCGAGCGGATCGAGGAAGCGCGCCGGATGGCGCTGCCCTCGGCGAAGCGCTGCACGCCCTGCCAGTCCGATTTCGAGCGGAGGCGGTGATGAGCCCCGAGCCCCTGTCCTTCACCAAGTTCCTCAGCCTCTGGCTGCCGACGCTCGCCGTCGCGGTGGTGGTGCCCGATGTGACGACACCGCTGGGCGATCGCTTCCTGATCGATGCCTACGGCCTGCCGATCCCGGTGGTGACCTGCGTCCTGGGCGCGATCGGCATCATCGCTGCGCGCCCCTTCACGGTGCGGGCCGAGGCTGATCTCGGCTGGAAGCTGCGCCTGCTGGTCAGCTTCATCCTGCTGGTCACCGTGCAGCTGTGGATCATCGAGAGCCGCCCCGGGTGGCTGTTCGCTTTCGTCGTGGCCATCGGCCTCGGCTTCTCCGGCTTTTCCCTGCTCGAGCTGTTTGGCGAGCAGGTGAAGGACTTCCTGCGCCGCGCCTTTGCCTCGGCCACCTCCACCATCAAAGGACCAGACGGCCAATGAGCCCCGGAAACCTCCTTGAGCTGGCGATCATCGCTTTCATCGTCATCGGCATCACCGTCGCGGCGTGGCGCGGCGGGGCGAAGAACCCGGTCGGCACTGGCGGGCTGGACCGCAAGATCAACGAGCTGAAGGGCGAGGTGGCCGAGGTCAAGACCAGCGTCGGCGATCTGGTCCAGCGGGTCGAGAAGATCGAGGGCGACACCGCCAGCCCGGCCGATATCCGGCGGCTGGAAAAGGCGATCGAGAAGCTCGCCAAGGTGCAGGCCGATCACGAATCGCGCCAGCGCGCGCTCGCCGACAAGCAGGGCGAGCACGCCGCGATCTCGGCCGGGACCGCCGCCAAGGTCGATCACATCGACAAGAACCTGACACTGATCATGTCCGTCGTCGTTCCGAAGGGGATGGAGAAGTGAGCCTCAAAGCCGATCTTGCCGAAGCCATCGCCCGCGAAGCGCGGCTGCGCATCCTGCAGGTGCTGTCGCAGCAGACCGATGGCAGCCTGTCCGATCTGCTGCTGAAGCGGACGCTCGACATCTATGGCTACCGCCGCGATCGGGACTGGATCCGCACCCAGATGCGCAAGCTCGAGGATCTCGGCGCGGTCACCCTGACCGAGGCGGAGGACGTGCTGTTCGCCACGCTGGCCCCGGCGGGCCGCGATCATCTGGAAGAACGCAGCGTGATCGAAGGCGTGCTGCGCCCGGCCGAGGCGCGCTGAGATGGCGCGCGTTTTTCGTCTCTGGGGCGTGCGCCACCTGCGCTATTTCTGGCTGCGGTTCCGTTTTCAGCTGTGGTGGGCGCGCATCGGTCACATGCTCGGCGCGTTTCCGAACCCGGCCGATCTCGATTATCTCGACGCTGTCTGGCGAGGTGAAGCATGAGCCGCCCCGGCCGCAAGCGCGAGGGCCGCGGGCACCTGTCGTCGATCGATATGCTGCCCGACGAGGCCGAGGGCGCGATCGTCTGGGCCAATGACCAGCTGCGCGATCGCAAGCTGCCGACCGCTGTGATCCATGCCGAGTTCAACGAGAAGCTCGCCGATGTCGGCCTTGGCCCGATCAGCAAGAGCGCCTTCGGCCGCTATGCCGTGCGCAAGGCGATCCAGTTCCGCCGCCTCGACGAGATCCAGCGGATGGGCGGCGAGCTGGCCCGCACGATGGATGCCAAGGCCCCGGACGAGGTCACTGTCGCCGTCGCCGAGCTGCTGAAGGTGGCCGCGTTCGAGATCCTCGAGGAGGGCGATGTCTCGACCAAGGGCATCATGGAGCTGAGCCGCGCGCTGCAGGCGGCGGTCAGCGCCCAGAAGACCAGCGCCGAATATCGCGAGCGCCTGGAGAAGGAAGTCCAGACCCGGCTTGCCGAGGCGGCCAAGCAGGCGGGCGAGATCGGCAAGAAGAAGGGTGTCTCGCCCGAGGCGCTGGCCGAAATCAACCGCGCGCTGATGGGGCAGGGCTGATGGGCAATGCCAAGTGCATCCCCTCCGCGCCCAGCGCGATCTTCCTGCCCTATCAGGCGCGGTGGATCGAGGACACGTCGCAGCTCAAGCTGATGGAGAAGGGCCGCCAGATCGGTCTGAGCTGGGCGACGGCCTACGCCACCGTCTCGCGCACCGCGCTGGTGACCGCGCGGTTCGACCAGTGGATCAGCTCGCGCGATGATATCCAGGCGCAGCTGTTCCTTGAGGATTGCAAGTTCTGGGCGAGCAACCTGTCGATCGCCGCCGAAGACCTCGGCGAGATCGTGCTCGATCCGCGCGATCGGCAGACCTCCTACACCCTGCGCTTCGCCAACGGGAAGCGCATCAACTCGATGAGCTCTAACCCCAACGCGCAGGCCGGTAAGCGCGGCGGGCGCGTGCTCGACGAGTTCGCGCTTCACCCCGATCCGCGCAAGCTCTGGGCGATCGCCTATCCCGGCATCACCTGGGGCGGCTCGATGGAGGTGATCAGCACCCATCGCGGCAGCGCCAATTTCTTCAACCAGCTGGTCCGCGAGATCAAGGAACAGGGCAATCCCAAGGGGATCAGCCTGCACACCGTCACCCTGCAGGACGCGCTCGACCAGGGCTTCCTCTACAAGCTCCAGCAATCGCTGCCCGACACCGACGAGCGGCAGGCGATGGACGAGGCCGCCTATTTCGACTTCGTCCGCAAGGGCGCGGCCGACGAGGAGAGTTTCCAGCAGGAATACATGTGCCGCCCGGCCGATGATGACGCGGCCTTCCTCGAGTATGATCTGATCGCCCGCAGCGAATATCCCGAGGGCACCGACTGGCGGCAGATCGAAGGCGGCACGCTGTTCGCCGGGATCGATATCGGCCGCAAGAAGGACCTCACCGTCATCTGGGTGGTCGAGAAGCTGGGCGACGTCTTCTACACCCGCCACATCGAAGCCCTGCAGAACATGACCAAGCCGGAGCAGGAGAAGGTGATCTGGCCGTGGATCGACCGGGTGCTCCAGTCGGGCGGCCGGGTGGCGATCGACAACACCGGTCTCGGCATCGGCTGGGTCGACGATGCCCAGGCCAAGTTCGGCAAGTACCGGGTTGAGGGCGTCAACTTCACCGCGCAGTCGAAGGAGGCGCTGGCCTACCCGGTGCGCGGCACGATGGAAGACCGCCGCCTACGCATCCCGCACGACGGCAAGATCCGCGCCGATCTGCGCAGCGTCACCAAGCAGGTGACCGGCGCGGGCAACATCCGCTTCACCGCCGAACGCACCCCCGATGGCCACGCCGACCGCTTCTGGGCGCTGGCGCTGGCGATCCATGCCGGCAGCGACAGCAAGAGCGCGCCCTGGCGTCCGCTCGCCGGGATCACCCCGCAGGGCAGCAGCCCCGTCCTCGACCTCGACGCAAACTGGATCCCGGCATGAAGACTGGCTCTCACAACCTCGGGCCGAACGCCTTCTCAAAGATCACGATCGCCAAGGTCGAGGAGACTGGCCTGCTGATCCGGCAGGGCGACCAGAAGATCGTGCTCTCCACCACCCAGATCGCGCTGCTGAAGGACATCCTGGCATGAACCTCCCCGCAAACACCTCGGGCACCGGCGGCAATTTCCTGACCAAGGCGCTCGCCCGCGTCACCAGCTCGCTGACCACGATGCGGCACGCCGCGCAGTCGCTGTTCTTCGGCGGGCTGCTGCGCCGCACCCGGTTCGATTACGCCCGCGAGGTTGGCGACATGCTCGACGCCTCCGTCGTCATGGCCCCGGTCATGTGGCTCCAGCGCGCGCTGCCCGAGGCGACGCTGGCGATGCGTGAGCGGCTGCAGGGCGGCAAGTTCGAGCCGGTTCATGAACACCCGCTGCTCGAGCTGATCCGCAACCCTAACCCGCATTATGGCGACATCGCGCTGTGGAACGGGGTGATCGCGGATTTCTGCATCTGGGGCGATGCCTACCTCGTCAAGGTCCGCGATCTGTCGGGCGTGGTGCGCGAGCTGTGGTACGTGCCGCAGTTCATGATGCAGCCGAAGGCGGGCCTCGACGGCAGCCAGTTCCTCTCGCACTACGAATACAGCCCCGGCACCGGCTATGGCCGGATGGATCTGGATCCGGCTGACGTCATCCACTTCCGCAACGGCCTCAACCCGCGCGATCTGCGCCGGGGCCTTGCGCCGATGCAGTCGGTGATCCGCGAGATCTTCGCGGACATGGAGAGCAGCAACTTCGTCGCCAGCCTGCTGCGCA
Organism: uncultured Porphyrobacter sp.; assembly: GCA_964594845.1. GTDB lineage: Bacteria > Pseudomonadota > Alphaproteobacteria > Sphingomonadales > Sphingomonadaceae > Erythrobacter. Next base: position 15,876 of record CAZQOO010000018.1, read on the forward strand.
ACATGGGCGTGCCTGGCGTCGTCATCAGCCCCAAGGCCGGCGCGATGCCGAGCGCCGAGGATGTCGAGGCGACCAAGACGTGGTTCCAGCAGACCTTCAGCGGCGATGGCCGGGGCGGCACGCTGGTGATGGGCGCGCCGACCGACGTCCAGCCCTACGGCTTCAACCCGCAGCAGATGAACCTGTCAGAGGCGCGTGATGTGGCCGAGGAGCGGGTCTGCGCGGCGCTCGGCATCCCGGCGGCCGTCGTCGGCTTCGGCGCGGGGCTGCAGGCCACCAAGGTCGGCGCGACGATGGAGGAGATGCGCAAGCTCGCCTGGCACAACGGCGTGCTGCCGCTGGGCCGCGCGCTGGTCGACGAGCTGCAGCGCAGCCTGCTGCCCGACTTCGAGAAGCCCGGAAGGGGCAAGCGCCGCCTCGAGCTGTTCTGGGACACCGACGAGGTGCTCGCCCTGTCGGAGGACGAGGACAAGCAGATCGCCCGCAAGCTGAAGGAGTTCGAAAGCGGCGCGATCACGCTCTACGATTATCTCGTCGAAACCGGCCGCGATGCAGACGAGACCCACAAGTATTACCTGCGCCCGATCGCCAAGCTGGAGGTGCCGCTGGCAGACGCCGGAAAGCCGCGCGAAATGCGCGGCATGCCCGAGCCCGACCCTCAGTTGCCGCCGCCTGCCAAGGCGCTGCCCAAGCCCGAAGCCAAGAACCTGCCCGAGGACTGGCTGCCGGCCGGTGCGCGCGATGCGGACGAGGCGACGATCGCGCGCAGCCAGCGGATCGCCCTGCGCCTGTTCCGCGAAGCGCGCGGGCAGGCGGAGGCCTTCAACGCCGCGCTGCTGCCGCTGTTCGGCGAATGGGGCGATGCCGCCGAACGGGTGGCCGAGCAGGTTCTGAGCGCGCGGGGCTGGGAACCCAAGTCGAAGGCCTTCACCAAGAACGATGACCTGATCCAGCAGATCATCGACCTGCTCAACCTGGAGGCGTGGGAGCAGGGCCTCTCGTCGCGCTACCAGGCGCAATATGTCGCGATCGCCCGCAAGACGGCCGAAGTGCTCCAGGAGGCGGGCTTCGGCACCGGCCTGCCCGATCCGGTGCTGCGCGAGATCGTCGCCGCCGGTGGCCGCCGCGCCGGCCTGATCGACCTGTCGGGCCAGACCCGCGACGCGATCTTCACCGCGCTGGCCGAGGGGCTGGAGGAAGGCGACGGGATCCGCGCGCTCGCCAACCGCATCGCCAACCAAGTGGAAGGCGGGATCTGGAACAGCCCCGAAACCCGCGCCCGGGTGATCGCCCGCACCGAGACCCAGTATGCACAGAACATCTCGACGCTCGAGATGGGGCGCGCTGGCGGCGTGAGCGAGTATGTCGTTTCCGACGGCATCTTCGGCGAGCCGCGATCGGAGCTCAGCCACATCGCCCGCAACGGCAAGATCGTCTCGGCCGAGGCTGCGCGGCTGATGACCGACACCATGCGCCCCAACTGCACGCTGTCCTTCGTGCCCAACTTCAGCCTTTGAGGAACCGACCATGCTCACCAAGAACCTGACCGTCACCGAGATGGGCGAGACCGGCAAGGGCCTCGCTATCCTCGCCCGCCTCTCCGAAGTCGACCATGATGGCGACACCTATGCCCCCGGAGCCTTCAGCTGGAAGGACGGGGCCGAGCAGTGGTGCCCTCTGATCCACCATCACGATCGCTACCAGATGCCCTTCGGCAAGGCGCGGGTCTACGAGGAGGGCGACATCGCCTATGCCGAGCTGCACCTCAACCTCGACACCGCCGCCGGGCGGGACTGGCACAAGGCGCTGCTGTTCGATCTGGCCAAGGGCAAGCCGGTGCAGGAGTATTCCTACGGCTTCGGCGTGGTCGAATCCGACTTCACCCAGCGCGGCGAGACCCGGGTGCGGGTGCTCAAGCGGCTCGATGTCCACGAGGTGTCGACCGTGATCCGCGGCGCGGGCCGGGGCACCGGGACGCTCAGCATGAAGGCGCTCAAGGAAGCCGGCTTCGCACCGCTGATCGCCGGGCTGGGCGAGCTGGCCGAAGCGCTGGGCGGCGATCCGGCCAGCCTGTCCGCCACCGGCCGCAAGCAGCTCGAGGATATCCACGCGGCGCTGGGCAAGGCGCTGTCGCCGGGTGACCCCGATGCCGCGGCCAAGGCGCTCGATGCCATCCGCAACCAGATCGCCCACCACGAGACCCGTGAGGCCCGGATCCGGCTGGGGCTCTAGGAGCCCCGTAAACGCCTCAGAATTGATTGGAGGCCCTCCGGCCGCCAAAAAGCAGTCGGGGGGCTTCTTATGGCCTCTGAAATCGCCGCTGAGGGGCAATTGAGACGCCGCGACAATCGTCAGCCGTGCCGCTCCAGCACTTTCTCGACCGCCGCCCGCAGTTCCAGCCAGTAGACCCGCTCGTTCGGGAGGAACTCGGGAAACTCCTTCACGCGGTCATAGGCCGCGCGCAATTGCTGCATCTCATCCATCGCGCCGCCCTGGCACAGATCATCGCATTTGCCGAATCGCGGCTTTCGGATTAGGCAGAGCGCATCCCGAAATCACCGCAATCCAACCGCGCCGGAACGTGTTCCGGGGCGCGCGCGGGGCGTTTCTGCTCTCAATACGTCTCCACCGGTTTTCGCCGGGCTGATCGGCCCGGCCCCAGTGGAGAACGCAAATGTCCGATATCAAGAACCTCACCCGCAAGGAGGCGGAGGAGAAGCTCCAGGCCCGCCAGGCCGATCTCGCCAAGGTGTTCGAGGCTGCCAAGACCGACGGCGGCCAGTACGACTACAGCAAGGCCATCAGCGTGGTGTCCGGCGCGAACGACGCCATCGCCGTCGCCGAGCACGTGAAGGCGCTCAATGCCGAAGCCGACGCGATCGCCACGCACCTCGAGACCTTCCTCGAGGCCGACAAGGCCGCCGCCGCGCTCGAAAGCCGTGCGAAGGGTCTGCGCAACTTCCCCCTCCCCGGCCAGGGTGGCAACGGCGGCCAGCCCTCCAACCTCGGGCAGTTCAAGTCGCTCGGCGAAGCGGTGATCGGTGCCAAGGAATTCAAGTCGTGGTTCGACAATGCCCGCGGCGGCGGGGTCGACATCAAGTCGGACATGCTGCCCTCTGACTTCCTCGCCAAGGCCGCCCAGTTCGACACCATGGGGCGCAAGGCGCTGATGACCACGGCGGCCGGCTTCGCTCCGGAAAGCTTCCGCCTGCCGGGCTTCGTCGAGGCGGTGACCCGTCCGATCCAGCTGCTCGACATCCTGCCGACCGGCGTCACCGGCTCGGATAGCGTGCCCTACATGGAAGAAACCACCCGCACCCATGCGGCGGCGGAGACCGCCGAGGGCGGCGACTTCGCCGAAAGCACCTTCGTCTTTACCGAGCTCAGCTCGGCGGTGCGCAAGATCACCGACAGCCTGCCGGTCACCGACGAGCAGCTCGAAGACGTCGCGCTGATCGAAAGCTACATCAACGGCCGCCTCAGCTTCGGCGTCCGCCAGCGGCTCGATCGCCAGTGCCTGATCGGCGACGGCAGCGCGCCCAACCTGCGCGGCATCATCAACACCTCGGGCATCCAGACCCAGGCGAAGGGTGCCGATCCGGCGATGGACGCGATCTACAAGGCGATGACCAAGATCCGGGTCACCGGCCGCGCGATCCCGACGCACATCAATGCTCACCCGAACGACTGGCAGGACATCCGCCTGACCCGCACGGCGGACGGCATCTACATCTTCGGTTCGCCGACTGATGCCGGCCCCGATCGACTGTGGGGCCTGCCGGTGGTGCAGAACGACGCCCTGACCGAGAACACCGCGCTGGTCGGCAGCTTCGATCCCGCCTGGATCATGCTGATGGAGCGCCGCGGGGTCGATGTTCAGGTCGGTTACGTCGGCACCCAGTTCACCGCCGGTCGCCGCACCATCCGCGCCGATATGCGCGCCGCGCTGGTGGTGATGCGTCCCGCGGCCTTCGCCACCGTCACCGGCATCTAATGGCTCTCCCGCGAGCGGTCTGATCCCGTCCGCTCGCATCCCTCCGGGGCCGGTTGGAATGTCCCTCCACACCGGCCCCGGCTTTCCCGGCGGCTCCCAGCGCCCGAGCCGCCCGGCAAGCCCAAGCACAGGAGCACATCATGTCCGTCACCCAGTCCGGCTTTGGCCGCACCCTCGCCACCGCTGTCATCCCGGGCGGCGCGATCGGCAATCTGCAGTGCCCCGGCATTCGCGCCGGCGACACGATCATCGCTGTCACCTCGATGACCAACGCCAACCCTCCGGTGCCCACTGACCGGACGGCGAACGCCTCGATCCCGGCCGGCACGTCCGACACGATCGCGATCGCTTCGGTCAACACCACCGGCCTGTTCCTCGCCGTCACCTGGGCGAAGGCCCAGTGATCCGCTTCCTCAAGGAGAACCAACCCATGGCCCAGAACCAGATCTGCACCCAGCGCCTCTATCTCACCGCCGACAAGTCCGCTCTGGTCGGCGAGGGCGATAACCGCGCTGCCACCCTCTACGCCACCCCGGGCGATGAAATCCCCGCGAGCGCTGCCGAGCAGTTCGGCCTGGTCGGCGGCGCGCTGCCGGAGAAGACCGCGTCCAAGCCCAAGAAGGCGACCGAGACCAAGCCCGCTGCCGGCGAGACCGAGGCCAAGGTCTGATCCGATGGCCACCCGCGTCCGCGTCATCACCGAGGCCGCTCCGGCGATCGTGCTCTCCTACCCCCGCGACGCCGATCCGGTGTTCGGGGCGGAGCTGACCGAAGTCGCGCAGCTGCCGGCGCATTTCGAGCAGGAGTTCCTTCTGGACGCCGGCTTCGATCTGCTGGTCGCCGAGATGCCGGTTGCGGCTCCGGCGGCGGGTGAGGCTGTGGAGGCGGGTGGCTGCGCCCCGCCGATCATCGCAGGCCTGATCCGGACCGAGGAGGCCGCCTGATGGCTCTGCTCGATCGCATCAAGCTGCGGGTGCCGACCGATCTGCCCGACAGCGAGCTGCTGGCGATGATCGATGCGATCACCGCCGAGCTTGATGCGCGCTTCGGCGCTGCTGGCCCGATCACGGTCGAGCTGGGCGATCCGCTGGCTCCGGCTGACCGCCTCGCCACCACCCTGCGCCTGCTGCGCCCGGCCGACACTGCGCAGCCGATCACCATCACCGAGATCGATCCCGGCAACACCGGCCTCGCTGCCCACGAAACCGAGCTGGCGGGCGCCGACTTCCGCGTGCTGCACGGCGGGCGGACGCTCCAGCGCCTCACCGGCGGGCCGAACGCCCGCACGCACTGGGCTCCGCTCGTCCGGGTCGAATACACCCCGATCGGGCTGGCGGCGGCGCGGGACGAGGTGACGATCAAGCTGATCGCGCTCGATCTGTCCTACCGCGGCGCGCTGCGCAGCGAGCGGGCGGGCGATTACCAGGTGACGCTGAGCGGCGACATGGCCGCCGATCGCGAGGCCATCCTCAGGACGCTGCAGGACCGCGGCGGGATGGTGATGGCGTGATGTGGCTCGAGGGTCTTCACCTCACCCTGTCGATCATGATGGGTGTGGCGGTGTTCGTCATCAGCGACGAGGACACCCTTGTCGAGCGGACCGGCGTGTCTTTGGCCTGGGCTTTGCTCTGGCTGCCCGCGCTGATCCTGTTCGCGCTGATGTTGGCGGTCGACGGGATCGTTGCGTTGATCCGTTGGGCTCGCGGCGAATGACGATCGCCGGCCGCCTCACGCACCGCGCCCGGGTGGAGCGCAACACCGCGTCCGGCACCGACAGCTGGGGCGGGCCGGTGGAGTCTGTCTTCACCGTGCTGCACAACGCCCTGCCGTGCTTCGTCTATTCGAAGAGCAGCCGCGAACTGGTCGACGGCGCAAAGACCGCGATGATCGAGGATCTGCGGGTCATGATCGCGCTGGGCGCGGATCTGGCCGAAGGTGACGAGATCACCGCCGTCTCCGACCGAAACGGCGCGGTGATCATCACCGGCCGCCTGAAGGTCGAAGGCCCCGTCCAGTTCAAGCACAACCACCGCGAAGCCGCGCTGCAGAGGATCGGGTGATGGAAGTCGCAGCGATCGAAGGCACCACACGAATCGTCGGCAAGAGCCAAGGTTATCTTGGGCTGCCGATCCGCGACGAGGTCATCAATTGCACGGTCAACGGACCGACCCCTGCGATGGTCACGGCGTGGAAGCCGACACCTGCGGAACTTGCAGCGCTCAACGCCGGCGCATCCGTGCACGTGCGTATCCTCGGTCAGATGCCGCCGCCCATGATGGTAGAGGTTGGGCCAGTGCCTGAGCTGCTGATCATCGAGCAGGTGCAGCCATGAGCTCGCAGTCCCTCCGCTGGGAAGGTGATGCGCTCACCGCACGGATGCGCCAGGCGCAGATTTATGGCGTCAACGCGACGATGCGGGATGCCGTCCTGCACGCGCAGGCCAATCACACCTGGCAGAACGATCAGGGGCGGCTGCACAACTCGATCAACATCGCCGAGCTGGCTCGCGTCGATGGTTCCGGGGTGGTCGGCACCTGGGGATCGAAGGGCGTCAACTATGCCCGGATCCACGAGCTGGGCGGCGTGATCGTGCCGGTGCGGGCCAAGGCGCTAGCGATCCCGCAACCGGACGGCTCGGTCCGCTTCGTCAAGAGCGTGACCATCCCGGCGCGCCCCTACCTGCGCCCGGCGGCCGACGCGATCTATCCGCAGCTGGCGGGCAACATCCGCAAGGCTTTCGAAGGCGGTTCTCAGAGGGGTCTGAGCGATGCCTGAGGCCTCAAGCAACGAAGTGGTAGGCCGACCATGACGCCGGCTGATCTCGAAGGCGGGCTGGTGGCTTTCCTGAAGGCCGACACGGTCACCGCGGCGGCCACCGAGGGTCGCATCTTCGGGGGCGAACTGCCCGAGGCCGAAGCCGCATCGATGCCGCGCACCGCGATCGTGCTGCGCGCTTCGGGCGGCGCTTCGCTGACCGGCGAGAGCAAGCTCGAGCACGATACCCAGCGCGTCGATGTCTTTGCCTTCGGGGCCACGCCCCGCGCGGCCACGGCCGTGATGCGCGCCGCTGCCCTTGCCCTGCGCCGGCTCGAGCGCTCCGTCCACGCCGGGTGCCTCATCCACTGGGTCAACGCCGCCAGCGGCTCGATCGCGGGCCGCGAGCCGGTGACCGAGTGGCCCCGCCAGTTCCAATCCTTCCAGGTCATGCACGGGCTTTTCGAGGTGCCCTCGTGATGGTCGCGCGGCCCGACGCAAAACCGGTTCCCACTTTTGCTGGCCGACGCTCCGGCGCGCCCAGCCACCTTGCACATAAGGAGACGTTGAAATGACCCCCTATGAAATCATCGGTGCGCCGCTGACCCTCTGGGTCGCCGAGGTCGGCACGGCCTTCCCCACCATCGCCGCCGCACCTGGCGCAGGCTGGACCAAGGTCGGCACCAACGGCGATCGCAGCTACGAGAACGGCGGCGTCACTGTCACCCATGGCAAGACCTACGACAAGGTCCGCACCGCCGGGGCTTCCGGGCCAATCAAGGCGTTTCTCAACGAAGAAGACCTGATGTTCGGCGTCACCCTGCTCGACATCACGCTCGAGCAGTACCAGCTCGCGCTCAACGGCAACGCGATCACCACGGTTGCACCGGGGGCCGGCACGCCGGGGACCAAGAAGATCGGCCTCAGCGAAGACGTCGGCCGGACCAAGGAATACGCGCTGCTGGCCCGCGGCCTTTCGCCCTACAACGAGGCGCTGGCGATGCAATACTGCATTCCGCGTTGCTTCCAGTCGGGCGCGCCTGCGCCGGTGTTCCGCAAGGGCGGGACCGGTGCCGGTCTGGCGCTGACCTTCGAGGCGCTGGAGGATCTTGCCGCCAGCACCGCGCAGGAACGCTTCGGCTACATCCTCGCCTCGCACCTCCCCGCGCTCTGATCGGGGGCGGATGATGGCTGGAGCCGGAAAGAACGCGCTGCTCGATCTCGATACACTGATCGAGCGGCCGTTCATCACCATCGATGGCGAGCGGGTCGATATCCTGCACCCCGACGAGCTGAGCGTGATCGAAAGTCACCGCTTCGGCGTCTGGGGGCGGCGCATCGAGGAGCTGGCGCAGAAGGCTGGCGAGGACGTGGAGAAGGAGCTCGACGCGCTTGTCGCCACCGTCGCCCGCAAGATCTGCGTCGGCGCTTCGGACGAGCTGTTCGCCAAGCTGCCCGGTTCCCAGCGATGGGCCATCATCGACCTTTTTACCGCGCTCCGGCTGCGATCGACGCTGAAGGTGGCCGGAGCGATGGAAGCAGCACGGGGCGAGCTGCCGGCGTGGATTGGGGCGAGCTCATCCCCCGGCTCCAGCGGTTCTACGGCGGACGGCCGCAGGACTGGCTGGAGGCGGTTCCTGCCGGGCTGGTGAGGGCGTTCGTGCGGATGATGCCCCGGATCGATGCGGCCGAGACGCTTGGTGCCGTCAACCGGGCCGTGCTGGGCAACAACCGCGGTTTCGCCAGCGAGCTGGATCATCAGCGTGCGATGGATGCGATCAGGGTAGCGGCGTCCGGCGAGGGCGCGCCCGCTCCGGTCAAGGCCGATCCTTCCGATCTGGCTGCAATGGGCATCGGCATCGCCAATGCAGGCCACCAGCCCGTGATCGCAGATCTGGACGCGTGGCTCGGCAGCGGGGAGGCGAGCAATGGCTGAGCGGCTTGGCGAGGCTCTCCTCGATCTGCGCACCAACGATGCGGGCTTTACCAGCGGGGTGGAGCAGGCCAAGGGCAAGGCCCAGCAGCTGGGCGCGCAGCTCGATCGCACGAAAGGCAGCTCCGCCCAGCTGGCGGGAGAGCTGACCGCCACTGGTCGCAGTGCGGCGGTGATGAGCGCGGGGTTCGAACGGGCAGGCCAGCGCGTCGTCGCCTCGGCCGGGGCGCAGCGCGCCGGGATGCAGCAGCTGAGCTTTCAGCTCAACGACATCGCCACGATGTACGCGCTGGGCGCGCGGCCGATGCAGATCTTCGCCTCGCAGAGCGGGCAGGTGATCCAGTCGATCCAGATGATGTCCGGCGGCACCGGTCGCCTTGCCGCTTTCCTCGGCGGACCGTGGGGGATTGCCATCACCTCGGCCGCCGTGGTGCTGACCCCGTTCATCGGCAAGCTGTTCGAGGCCGAGGATGCGCTGAAGGGCGTGGAAATGGCCACCGACAACCTCAACGATGTGCAAAGCATTCTGGGGCGGGTGATCAATTCCACCACCGGCGAGATCAACGCGCAGACCACTTCTACGCTCGCGCTGGCGCGGGCGCAGGTGGCCCTCGCGCGCGTGCAGGCGGTCGGCAGACAGGCCACTGCGCGCAGCGAGATGCAGTCGATCCGGCAAGGCAGCCTTGGTGATCTAACGTTCGAATGGGGCCCGATGGGGCCAACCCGTGTGACCCGCGCGCGCAACGGTTTTGATGTCGTTGACGGCGTGATGAGAGGGGAGCTTACTGGCGAACAGGCGGAGCGCCAATTGCGGGCGCGGCTCGACAGCAAAATGATCAGCCCGCGCGATTATGAACGTGCATCGCTGGCCGTCCTGAACTTTGACATTGAGACCGGGAATATTGCCAGGCTTGATCAGGCCCAGAGTGCTCTCAATGGTGATACAGCGGCGGCTCGTGCTCTTCTTGGCGGCGGCAGTGGCGGTGGTGGCGGGCGCGCTGGCGGGGGCCGGGCGGGCGCGGCGCAGGCGGGCATCGATGCGCGCTTCGAGAGCGATCTGATCGCCATCACCCAGCGCATCCTGCAGGCCCGGCTGCAGATTGCCACCAGCGCCGACGAGCGCGCCGAGCTGGCGGAGCGAGGGGTCGAATGGGACCGGCGCGATGCTTTGGCCGCGATCGAGGCGCGCGAAGGCCTGTCCGAAGCCCAGCGCGAGGAGCTGCGCGCTGCCACCAACCGCCTCGCCGACGCCGAGCTTGAGGCAATCCGGTTCAATCAGACCGCCGAGCTGGCGCGCGATGCGCAGGCTCTGGCCGACGAGCGGTTCCGCGGCGAGGAAGAGGCGCTGCAGATTGCGGGCCAGCTGGCCGACACCGAGGCCGAGCGGCGCGACATCGCGCTGCGGCTCTATGACGCGCAGCTGGAGATGGAGCGGCTTGCGCTGCAGACCATCGTCGACATGGCGGCGCGCGGAGAGATCGAGAAGCGCGAGGGCGATCTGGCGGCTCAGCGCCTTGCCAACCTCGAAGCCAATGCCGCTGGCGGCCGCGCTGCCGTGGCGCGCCAGAACGAGACCGAGGTGCAGCGCTATCTGCGCGGGCTCAACGCCACGCCGGGCATGATCAACGAGGCGATCGACGGCATCAAGATCGACGGGCTCGAGGCCCTCAATGATGGTCTGACCCGTGCGATCATGGGGGCCGAAAGTCTCGGCGACGTCTTCAGCCGGGTGGCGGACCAGATCATCGCCGATCTGCTGCGCATCGCGGTCCAGCAAATGGTGATCCGTCCGCTGGCCAATGCCCTGTTCGGCGGCGGTGGCGGCGGCGGCCTCCTGGGCGGGCTGTTCGGTGGGCTGTTCGGCGGCGGTGGCAGTGGCGCTGGAGGGCTCTTTAGTCTCAGCAGTGTGATTTATGGCGGATACAACACCCCGGGCTTCGGAGACTGGGTCAACTCTAACCTGCCGGGCGGAGGTAGCCCCAACTTTGGCTCCAGCAGCTTCGTGGGCGGCCGCGCCAAAGGAGGCTTGATCCCGACCGGAAAGTTCGCCGTTGTCGGCGAGGAGGGGCCGGAGCTGGCCTTCGCCGGGCCGGGCGGGCTGGGCATCCTGTCGAACAGCGACAGCCGCAAGATGATCGGCGGCGCGGGCGGCCCGAGCATTGCCATCCCGATCACCATCGACGCCACCGGCGCGGATGCCGCCGCGATCGCGCGCCTCAATTCCCGGCTCGACCAGCTGAGCGCGGAGCTGCCCGGCCGCATCGTCGCCACCGTGCAGGAAGCGCGCGACCGGAGAGTGATCCGATGATCCTGACCCAGCCTGAAACCCCCAGCGGCATTGCCCGCGTCCGGTTCGACATCGAGCGGGTCGACTATGCCGCGCCCGAGGCGAGCGGCCGGCAGGGCGGCGTGCAGGCGGGCTGGCCGCTGTGGGCCGCGCGCTTCGAGATCGACCGTTCCGATCCCGACAGCGCAGATCTGTGGCAGGCCTTCTTCGACCGGCTGCGCGGCCGCATCCGGCGGTTCTATGCGATCGACCCGACGCGCCGCTTCCCCAAGCTTTACCGCTTCGGCTTTGCCGGGCTGGTCCGAGCAGGCACGACCACTGCCTTCGATGGCAGCTCGACAAGCTGGAGCCAGACGATCGATGCCAATGGTGACGCGCTGCTGACCCTCAATGGCTTGCCTGAGGGCTTCCAGCTTTCGGTGGGGGATCTGATCGGCTTCAAGTGGGATGCGGCAGGCGCGCCGCTGGCGAGTTACGAGCGCCGCACGATCGCGCGGGCGGTGCTTCCGGCGACGGCGAACGCGAGCGGTGTTGCTGAGGTAATGGCCGAGCCGCCGCTGAACACCGCGCTGGTGCCGAGCGGCGCGATTGCGCATCTCGATAACCCCGCCTGCGTGATGCAGCTGGTGCCGGAGGACAGCCAGATCGGCCCGATCGGCGCTGGCGGCATTCTGGCCGGGGCGACGATCACCGCGATTCAGGATCTGCGCGCATGAAGACGATCGCGCCTGCCGCGCTCGCCGCGCTCGAGGCCGGGACGGCGATCGTCTCCGGCGCGGTCGAGGTGGCGAGCGATCCGCCGGTGCGGGTGTGGGGCGGGCATCACCCGATCACGCTGGCGGGCAGCAGCTACGATCCGATCGGTGATCGCGGGCTGGTGCAGGTGGCGGGCGGGGCGCTGGGCGATGCGGCGCAGGACATCACCCTGACGCTGTCGGGCATCGATCCGGAAACCGCCGCGCTGCTGGACGCGGCCGAGGTGGCCGGCGCGCCGGTGACTGTGTGGCGGCTGATCTTTGCCCAGGACGGCAACACCCTGCTGAGCGCCGAGGTGTGGGGCCGGGGTCGGCTCGACACGCTGGAGCGGGAAGATGAGATCGGTGGGACCGCGAAGATTACCGCGCGGGTCGAGACCGCGGCCAAGGGCCTCGGCCGGCGCGGCGCGCGGATGCGCAGCGATGCCGACCAGCGCCTGATCGACGCCGCTGACGGCTTCTTCAAGAACGTCTCATACGCCGGTGAGAAGACACTTTACTGGGGCGGCCGCCGACCGGCGCGGGCCGGATCGGCGCTGCCCGGCACCGGCACCGGCTTCGGCAGCGACGTGATCAACCGCGCGGTGGTGGAGCAATGAGCGCGGCGCGCGACATCCCGGCCCTGATCGCCCTGCTGGAGGCGCGCCAGGCGCGCGGGTTCCGCTGGCGGTTCCCGCGGGATTGCGTGAGCTTCGCGGCCGCCTGCGTCGAGGCGCAGACCGGGCGCGATCCGCTGGCCGATGTGCCGCGTTGGCGCACCCGGAGCGAGGCGCTGGCTGTGGCGGAGTTCGCGGGTGGGCTCGAGCACGCCTTGGATGCGCGCTTCAACCGCATCGCTCCGGCGATGGCCCAGCGCGGCGATATCGCCGGCCTGCCTGACCCGCTGCTGGGCGTCCGGCTGATGGTGGTGGAAGGCGACACGCTGGTGGGGCCCGGCGGGCGCGGACTGGAGCGCCTGCCGCGCAGCGCCATGACGATGGCCTGGTCAGCCGAAGGTGCGCGCGCATGAGCCGGGTGATCCGCTCGGTTGCCGGGCTTGTCGGCACAGTCATTGGTGCAGCGCTCGGCGGCCCGCTAGGCGCAGCGATCGGCTTTGCGATCTTCAGCGCCGGGGCTTCGCTTGTGTTCGCTCCGCGCGCTCCGCGCCGCGCCGCCTCTGCCGCGCAGCTCCAGCTCGGCGAGCAGCCGCGGCAGGCGATTCTTGGGCGGGCGGCTGTCGGCGGCAGCCTGGTCGATGCGTTCAACTATGGCGGCAAGTACGGCACAGACTGGGAGGTGCTGGTGATCGCTCTGGCGGATCACCGCTGCGATGCGCTGGAAGGCTTTTTCGTCGATGACACCTATGTCGCCTTCGCAGGGGACGGGACCGTTGCGGGCTTTAACGGCCAGCTGCAGGTGTTCTGGCGCGATGGCCAGTGGGACCAGACTGTCCCTTCGATCCTCACCAGCAACGCCCCGAACTGGACCGCGAATGATCGCGGGCGCGGCGTCGCCTATGTCGTCGTCGCCTACAAGGCCGACAAGCCGGATGCGAAGAACCCCGTCTGGCCGAGCGGCCGTCCGCGCTTCCGCTGGGTGGTGCGCGGCCTGCGCTGCTACCAGGCGAGGAAGGACAGCACCGTCGGCGGCAGCGGGGCGCACCGGCGCGACAACCCGGCCACCTGGGAATGGACCGAAAACCCGATCGACATCCGCTACAACTGGGTGCGCGGGATCTATGCCGGCGATCTGGTCGCCCAGCCGGGGATGCTGCTGATCGGCCGCGGCCTGAGCGCGATCGAGGCCCCGCCTGCCAATGTCTTCGCCCGCGCCAACCTGTGCGACGAGCTGGTCGGCGGGCAGCCGCGCTACCGGATCGGCGGCGTGGTGGCCGCGAACGAGCCCTTCATCGATGTCGAGAGCGATTTCGCCGCCGCCGTGGCCGGGACGATCAGCCAGCCGCAAGGCGCGGTCGAGGTCGATCCCGGGCAGGCCAAGGCTCCGGTGGCGCACTTCACCGATGATGATCTGCTGATCGGCAGCACCGTGCGCTGGAACGAGGGCATCCTTGGCCAGCAGGACGAAGGCTGGGTCAACACCGTCGCGCCCCGCTTCGTCGATCCCACGCAGCGCTGGACGGTGCGCAGCGCCCCGGTGCAGCGCGATGTGGCCGATGTCACGGCCGATGGCGGCCCGCGTGAACAGCAGCCGCAGCTCGACTTCGTCACCAACGGCCCGCAGGCCCAGCGCATCGGCCAGATCATCCGCCGGCTCGGCCGCCTGTGGGGCCGGGGCAGCGTTACCCTGCCGCCGCGGTTCGCCTTCATCGAGGAGGGCGACTGGGTGACCTGGCAGAGCAACCGCCGCTTCGGCGGGGCGACGCTCACCTTTCGCGTAGAGGCGTGGGGATCGGATCAGGCCTGGCACCACCAGCTGACCCTGCGCCAGATCTCGGCCAGTGTCTTCAGCGACAGCGCGCCGCTGGATGATGGGGCGGTGGCGGTGGACCAGCCCGAACCGCCCGCGATCGGCGCGCCCGATGCCGGAGCATGGAGCCTCGCGGCGGGCAGCGCCGGGCTGCTGGTCATCACCGGCGCGGTGGATGATCCGGCGGCGCAGTTCATCCTGTTCGAATTCGTGCAGTCGGCCACCGCGCCCGATGGCTCGACCGTCTGGACCGAGGCCGGGACCAGCCGTCCCGATGTGACCCGGCGCGAGATCGCGGTCGGCCAGAACGCCCAGTACTATGCCGCAGTTTCCTATGTCGTCGATGGCGAGGCGGGCGACCGCCTCGTGCTCGGCCCCGTTACGACGACGGCCTTTGGCGGCGTGCGCACGATCCTGTCGCGGACGGTCGCTTTCCCACTATCGAGCAACGACAACAGCATCTCGATCGCCGCCTTCGATGCTGTTCTGAGTGATGGCAGCTCGCCTTCTTTCGGCGCTGCGACAATCGGATCGCTTTCCTCCGATACGAGCTACGCCGTTTTCTGGAACCCCGCCACGCCGGCCTACGAGGCCCATGTCAGCCCGGCGCTGACACAGATGGCTAACCCTGCGCTGGTGCTGATCGGCGCACAGCGGACCAGCACCGGCGGCAGCTTCACCCCGCCACCTTCGCCTCCTGCCGGCGATGGCGGCGATGGCACAGTCCTGCCTTGATGTGAGCATGGAGACCGACTGAATGAACCAGCACCCGGAAATCATCGCCGCGCCTCTGGCCGTGTGGATTGCTCCTCTCGGGACGGCATTCCCTGCGCTGCACGAGCCCCCCGGAGCGGGCTGGACGCTGCTCGGCACCAACGGGGATCGCAATTATGCCCAGAGCGGCGTGGTGGTGACGCATTCGGCCGAATATGAAGAGGCCCAGCCGGCGGGTGCTTTCGCGCCGACCTACGTCTTCTCGCCGAAACAGATGCTGCAGATCAGCTTCGAGCTGGTCGACCTGACCCTGGAACAATATGCGATCATCATGGCGAGCTCGTCGATCCGGGAGACTGCCGCCGATCTGGTTCCGGGTTACAAGACCCTGGGTCTTGGCACTTCGAGCAGGACGGTGCCGCTTGTCTCGCTGCTTGCGCGGGGACCTTCGCCTTACATGGATGGGCTCATTTCGCAGTACGAAGTGGCGGTGGCCTACGAGACCGGGAATGCCAGGGTCACCTATCGCAACGGGACACCGGCCAGCCTGTCGCTCAGCTTCAAAGCGCTGGCTGATCCCAACGCGACGCGTGATGACGAAGTGTTCGGCCGCCTGCGCGTCCAGAATACCGGCCCGCGTCCCGATCTTGTTTTCGCGAGCAGCGTGGCCCAGCATGGCGTGTCCTTCACCTTTGCGGACGAGCGCATCGTCGGCCAATATGCCAACGGCGACTGGTGGGTGCTTGGCCCGGTGTCGATCACCAGCATCGACC
>CAZQOO010000019.1:0-12587 GCA_964594845.1 uncultured Porphyrobacter sp.
GTGGTGTAGCATGCCGTTCTCGCCGCCCACGAAGCTGTCGACCGCCTTGTTCCACAGCACGGTAATCTTGGGATTGGCGAACAGGCGTTCCTGCAGGATCTTCTCGGCCCGCAGGGAATCGCGGCGGTGGATCAGCGTGACGTCATCGGAATGGTTGGTGAGATAGAGCGCCTCTTCCACGGCGGTGTTGCCGCCGCCTATCACCGCGACCTTCTTGCCGCGGTAGAAGAACCCGTCGCAGGTCGCGCAGGCCGAAACGCCCTTGCCGCCCAGCTCCATTTCGCCCGGAGCGCCGAGCCACTTGGCCTGCGCACCCGTCGCAATTACCAGCGTTTCGCCGATATACTCATCGCCGCTGTCGCCCACGGCGCGGAACGGCGGGCCACCTTCCAGATCGACCGAGACGATCGTGTCCCAGATCATCCGCGTGCCGACATGTTCGGCCTGCGCCTTCATTTCCTCCATCAGCCACGGCCCCTGCACGACGTCGCGGAAACCGGGATAGTTCTCGACATCGGTGGTGATGGTGAGCTGCCCGCCGGGCTGAAGGCCCTGCACCACGATCGGTTCGAGCATCGCGCGCGCGGCATAGATGGCGGCGGAATAGCCCGCCGGACCGGAGCCGATGATGAGCATCTTGGTGTGATGGGTGGCCATGGGTGTTTGCCTTCGTGTGAGTTCAGGGAGGCGATATGGGATGCAGGCGCGCGATTGTCACGCCACCAGCTTGTCGCGCAGGCGTGCTTTGCGCGCCTCGTCCACACCTAAGGTGCTCGCGAGATAGGTGTCGATCGAGCCATGATCGCGGGTGACCTCGGCGAAGTAGGTCTCGATATAGTCGGGCAGCACGCCCATCAGGTTGTGCAGCGCCTCGGGTTCAATGTCGCCATAGTGCTCGCGCATCCGGGGAAGGGACTGGCGTTCGAGGATATCGCGGGTGGGCGCGTCATTGGTGCGCAGGAACTCGGCCACCACGTCGTCGCGGTGCACACCGAGAACATGGAGCAGCAGGCTCGCGGCGATCCCGGTGCGGTCCTTGCCGGCAAAGCAGTGCACGAGGCTGCCCCCGTCACGCGCGTCGAGCGCGGCGAAAAAGCGCGAGAACATCGCAATCATCGCCGGGTTGACCGGCATGCGGGTATAGACCGCCAGCATCCGCTCGCGCGCCTTCTGCGGCGTCATCACCACCTTGCCGCCCCCGCCCTCGTGCGGCGGGGAATTGCTGGTCTCGCCATCATGGGCGATCACCTCTGCGGCGAACTGCGGGTGACGGCGGCAGGGGAAGCCCGCGCGCTCGCTCACCCCGCGCAGGTCGATGATGGTGCGGATATCGAGCGCGTGGATGAGCTCAAGATCCGCCTCGCTCGCTTCCATGTGCTGGCCCGAACGGAACAGCACCCCGCGCATCACCCGGCCCCCGCCAGGCACGGCATAGCCGCCATAATCGCGCAGGTTGTGGATGCCCTCGGTCGGCAGAAAGGGGGACACGGCATCGGGCGAGGAAAGATCACGAATCATCGCGCCCGACATGGCAGCGCCGGGTGACAGGGGCAAGGCGGCAGGCCGCGCACCCGCGGCTAGGGGCAAATGCGGAGGGCCGCGCCAAACCGCTCTTGAGCATGGCATGGTTAACACGCCGGCAGACCATTCACCGCCGAAAGCCCGATCCCATGGCCCGCATCCTGATTGCCGATGATGACGAACTGATCGCCGAACTGGCGAGCGAGGTATTGATCGATGCCGGACATGCCTGCGGCTGGGTCACCACCGCCGAGGCTGCATGGACCTGCCTGCGCCGCAAGCGGCCCGACATCCTGCTGCTCGACCAGACCATGCCGGGCGAATCCGGCCTCTCGCTGCTGCGCCGGCTGCGCCAGTCGGCCCGTCACTATGATCTGCCGGTGATCATGTTCACCGCGGCGAACGGCGATGCCGACGAGGCGCAGGCGATCTATGCCGGCGCACAGGACTTCATCCGCAAGCCCTTCGATCCGGTGGTGCTGGTGCGCCGCGTGGAGCGCATGATCAAGCTGCGCGGCGACCGGCCGCGGCACGTCGATCTCAAGACCGCGCTCGGGCTCGACGGCGAGCGCATCGCCCCGCCGATGGCACTGGCGCGCAGGGTCCTTTAGACGCGTGCTCTAGGCCGCTTTCGCCTGCGCCTGCGCGCCCAGCAGCCCGCGCCCGATCACCTGTGCCTGAATCTCGGCTGCGCCTTCGAAGATGTTGAGAATCCGCGCATCGCACAGCACCCGGCTGATCGGGTATTCGAGCGCATAGCCGTTGCCGCCGTGGATCTGCACGGCGTTGTCCGCCGCCGCCCATGCGGTGCGCGCGGCGAGCAGCTTGGCCATCCCGGCCTCGATGTCGCAGCGCGCCTCGCGGTCCTTGGCACGGGCGGCGAAATAGGTGAGCTCGCGCGCCATGACGATGTCGGCCACCATAAGAGACAGTTTATCCGCAACCCTGGGGAACGCGCTCAACGGCTGGCCGAACTGCTTGCGCCCCTGCGCATAGTCGAGCGCGAGGTCGAAGGCATTCCACGCCACGCCCACGGCGCGCGCGGCAGTCTGGATACGGGCGCCCTCGAAGGTGCGCATCAGCTGCTTGAAGCCCTGCCCCTCGCGCCCGCCCAGCAGCCCGTCAGCCGCCACCGCAAAGCCGTCGAGCCCGAGCACATATTCCTTCATCCCGCGATAGCCGAGCACTTCGATCTCGCTCCCGTCGATCCCGGCATCGGGGAACGGGGCGGCGTCGGTGCCGCGGGTCTTGGTGGCGAGCAGCATCGAGAGGCCGCCATAGCCGGGGGTAGCGGCATCGGTGCGCACCAGCATGGTCATCAGATCGGCGCGCGCGGCGTGGGTGATCCACGTCTTTGCGCCCGTCACGCGCCAGCTGCCGTCGGCCTGCCGTTCTGCACGGGTGCGCACGGCGGCAAGGTCCGATCCGGTGTCAGGCTCGGTGAACACCGCCGTCGGCAGGCACGAGCCGTTCGCGATGCGGGGCAGGAAGTGCGCCTTCTGCTCGGCGGTGCCGTTGTGGGTGATGAGCTCGCCCGCGATCTCCGAACGTGTGCCGAGGCTTCCCGCGCAGATCCACCCGCGCGAAAGCTCCTCCGAGACCACCGCCATCGCCAGCTTGCCGAGGCCCAGCCCGCCGTGCTCTTCGGGAATGCACACCCCGAACACGCCGAGCGCCGCCATTTCAGCGATAACCGCGTCGGGGATCAGCGCGTCGGCGAGGTGCCAGTCATGGGCGTGGGGCGTGATCTTCTCGGCGGTGAAGGCGCGGAACTGCTCGCGTACCAGATCGAACGTTTCGTCACCCAGCGTCTCGTCAGGGCGCACACCCTGGGCAAGCAGCGCGGCGAGCGCGGCGCGGGTTTCGGCGGTGCTGCCATGGGCGAGAAAGCGCGCGGCCGCAGAATCGGCGGCCAGCGCGCGCGCCTCGGCCTCGCAGCCGAAGGCAGACGGGCGCACCACTTCGCTCGCGCTCATCGGCAGGCCATAGGCCAGCTGGCCCAGCGCCTCGCCCAGCGCGATGCGCAGCGTCAGCTCCTCGGCCTCGCCGAACCGTCCGGCGCTGGCCGCGCGCGCGGCCCAGTCGGCGGTGGCCTCGGTCGCGGCCAGAGTGGCTGCCGCCCAGGCAAAGCCGTGCACCGCGTGCTGCTCGCGCTCGATCAGGGCCGGATCGGCCGCGCCCGCCGGTGCCACCCGTTCGGCCAGCCTCACCCGCACCCGATCGCAATAATCACGCGCCGCAGCGATCGCCGCGCGCGCCTCGTTGATCCATTCACTCATGGGGTGGGTGCTAGCAGAGCCGGGAGAACGAAGCGAACCCGCAAAAACATCACTTGGGGCACTGCCTGCCCATGCTCCGGGTGCAAGGCGTTCAACTGTTGCCAAACGGCGACACCCTTTGCCCAAAAGCCGCTTTGCCAGGAAAATCACACCGCTCGCGGCTTGTCGAAATGCCGAGCCTGCGGCACTTTGAAGATGAAAGACTGCGACAAATCGTAGCAAAACCAATCACTGGGGTGTGACAGGTCGGACAGCGCAGCGCTTCGATCCGCATCTCGCGCAGGAAGAACCGGACAGAATTGGTAACGGGCAATCAACACTTCGCCCGGAGGAAATCTGCGCCGATTCAACTTAGGCGGCCACTAGGCGGCCGCCGGGACATGTCTCTTTTGACGACCGACGCGAGGAGCAACAATGCGTTATTTTGCCAATACCCGCCAATCTTCATCGCTGACCGCGCTTGCTGCCGCGCTGCTCGTATCCGGGCTCGCCCCGGCGGCTGCGCTGGCACAGGATAATGTCGCTGAAGACGCCGACGCCGCGCCGGCCGAGGAAGACCAGATCGTGGTGACCGGATCGCGTATCGCCCGCGATCCCAACATCGGCTCGGCCGCACCGATCCTGGCGGTGACGGCAGAAGAATTGCAACGCTCGGGCACGTCCGACGTGGTCGACACCCTGCGCGACATTCCGGCGCTGTCGACCTCGACCACAGTCGAAGGCTCGATCGACGGGGTGTTCTCCGAAGCGGTAGGCCAGTCGATCCTCAACCTGCGCGGTCTCGGCTCGAACCGCACGCTGGTGCTGGTCAACGGCCGCCGTCACGTCTCGGGCGTGGCCGGCGAGCAGGCGGTCGACATCAATTCGATTCCGACCGCGCTGATCGAGCGCGTCGAGACGCTGACCGGCGGTGCCTCGTCGATCTACGGTGCGGACGCGGTCACCGGTGTGGTCAACTTCGTGCTGAAGGACGATTTCGAAGGCCTGCAGGGCAACGTCCAGACCGGGATCTCCTCGCGCGGCGATGCATGGCGCATCAACGGCGATCTGACCTGGGGCAAGAACTTCGCCGACGGACGCGGCAACATCACCATTTCGGGTGAGTATGCCCGCAACGACGAACTGCAATTCGGCGACCGGGCCTTCTCGCGCGACAACGGCATCGCCGACGATCAGGGCAATCCTGCGCTGTTCTTCCAGGCGGGCGACATCGGCGCCAGCACTCCCAACTTCCGCGATTTCTTCGCGGTCGGCGCGGGCGGGTTCCCGACTGGCTTCCCGATCCCCTCGGCCGCCAGTTTCATTGCCGATTACACCGATTTCTTCGGTGTCGCCCCGAACCTGACGGCGGCCGAGCAGGCGCTGATCGACCGCGCCACCAACGCCCCGCGGCGCTTCATCGCGCGCCAGCCGACCTTCTCGCTGTCCTCGGCGGGCGGCGTGATCGCGCCGGGCGATATCGGCCTTTCCGACGGGCCGGACATCAACAGCAACGGCATCCCCGACTGCCTCGAAAGCTCGGTCGGCTTCAACTCCACCTTCAACAATGGCGCCTTCGGGCTTGCCGGCGGCTGCGCGGTGATCGGGGCTGACGGGAACCTTTCGGTGTATCAGGACGGTGCCGTCACCGGCCTGTTCAACGCCTTTGGTGGCCCCGGCATTCCCAACAGCTTCAACGAGAACTCGCTGATCCCTGAAACCGAACGCTGGTCGGTGAACGTCAATGCCTCTTTCGAGATCTCCTCGGAAGCCACGCTGTTCTTCGAGGGCAAGTATGTCTCGAACACGGCCGAATTCCAGGCCCAGCCCAACACCTTCTACGATCTGCTGACGATCCGCGAGGACAACCCCTTCATCACCACGCAGATGCGTCCCTTCGTGGGTGAGCTGTTCTTCGGTGACGGCACCCAGCGCGGCTTCTACCTCACCCGCGACCCGGCCGACCTCGGCCCCAACCGCAACCGCAACGAGTTCGAGACGATGCGCTTCGTCGCCGGGATGCGCGGCGCCATCACCGATCACCTGTCGTACGAAGTCAGCGGCAACTACGGCAAGTTCAAGCAGACCAGCTTCGATCGCAACCGTGTGATCATGGACCGATTCTACGCCGCGATCGACGTGGTGGCAGGACCGGGTGGGCAGCCGATCTGCCGTTCGGACATCGATCCGACTGCCCCGGCGACCACGCCTTTCGGCATTCCCGCAGGCGATCCGGGCTTCTTCACCTTCAACCCCGGTGATGGCCAGTGCCGTCCGGCCAACATCCTTGGCGGGGTGGGTGCGATCAGCCAGGAAGCGATCGACTTCATCACCACCACCACGGTCAATGTCGACGAGCTGGAGCAGCTGGTGTTCGACATGATCCTGACCGGCGACACCGGGGCTTTCCTCGAACTGCCGGGCGGGCCGATCGGCTTTGCAGTGGGCTTCGAATTCCGCGAGGAAATCAGCAAGTCGACCATCGACCCGCTGGAAATCGGGATCATTCCGGTCAACACCC
The DNA here is from genome assembly GCA_964594845.1 of uncultured Porphyrobacter sp. Classification (GTDB taxonomy): domain Bacteria; phylum Pseudomonadota; class Alphaproteobacteria; order Sphingomonadales; family Sphingomonadaceae; genus Erythrobacter. The sequence goes on from CAZQOO010000019.1 coordinate 6,301, forward strand.
CCGATGCCTCGGCCGGCGATCTGCTGCGCGACCTCGGCTTTGCACAGAACTCGCTGGTGTTCGATCCGGCCTCGATCCTCAACAACTCGGGCGGGGAGTTCACTGTCTATGACGTGTTCGGCGAAATCCGCCTGCCGATCCTGTCGGGCGTTCCCTTCGCCGAAACGCTCGAAGTGAACGGCGCGGCGCGCTATTCGAACTACTCGACTGTCGGCAGCACCTTCACCTGGAACGTCGGCGGGCTCTATGCGCCCACGCGCGACATCCTGTTCCGCGGGACCTACGCTCAGGCAGTGCGCGCGCCGAACATCAACGAGCTGTTCAACCCGGCGCAGGGCGCGTTCTTCCGGCCGTTCGATCCGTGCGACGTCAACAACCTCGTGACCGGCGATGATCCAGCGCTGCGGCAGGCCAACTGCACCGCCTTCTTCCAGAGCATCGGCTTCGATCCGACGCTAGGCACCGGCACCTACTCCTATGTCGATCCGCTCACCGCGCGCTTCTCGGGCACGATCAGCGGCAACCCGAACCTGCAGGAGGAAACCGCCACCACCTGGACCGTGGGGACCCAGTTGACCCCGCGCTTCATCCCGGGGCTGGTGATCAGTGTCGATTACTACAACATCGAGATCGACGATGCGATCAACGCCGTCGCCGCGCAGGACATCGTCGACAACTGCGTTGACAGCGCCACCATCCAGAACGGCTTCTGCGACCTGATCGACCGCAACCCCAACACCGGCGGCTTCACCTTCCTGCGCCAGACCTCGGTCAACTTCGCCCGGCAGGAAACCGCCGGGATCGAGGCCGCGCTGCGCTACGGCTTCGACCTTGGGGAGCACGGCTTCCGGATCGATGCCAGCGGGACCTGGGTGGATAAGCTCAACAACTTCTTCGACCCCTCGGATCTGACCTTCGTCGATCCCGAACTGGGCGAGTTGCAGCGTCCCGAGTGGGCCGCCCGCGGCGCGCTCACCTGGGACTGGAAGGGCCTGAGCCTGACCTGGTCGACCACCTGGCTCGACAAGCAGGCCCTGCGCGCGGTCGAGATCGAGGAAGTCGGCCCCACCGGCACTGACACCTTCTCGCCACAGAACGGCCTTTCGGACGATACCTTCATCCACGACATCGCCTTCAGCTACGAAGCGAGCGACATGTTCGAGGTCTATGGCGGGGTGAACAACGTCTTCAACAAGAAGCCCTTCATCACCGAGCAGGCCTTCCCGGTCAGCCCGGTCGGCACCTTCTTCTTCCTCGGTGTGCGCGCCTCGATGTAAGCGCGCGCCCAAGGGCAGCACAACGGCGGGCGGAGCAGGCAACACCCTGCTCCGCCCGTTGCCGTGTCAGGGACTGACGATGGGGAGATGGAACCACCATCCGGACGATTGACAGGTATCGGGCGAGCTAATATGCAATGAGATAACATTTCATATACGTTCCGGCGGCGGGCTCTGGTATCGCGCCGCGGAACGGCCCTCCCCCTCTCGTCAGGATCATCAATGGACCGCTACCCTGCTCTGCTTGGCGCATGCTTGTCGGGTGTCTCGCTGCTTGTCTTCCACGCACCGGTCGCAGCTGAAAATGCGGCTGCTGACGGCGGCGCCGATCAGCCTGACGGTGCCATTCTCATTACCGCGACCCGGCCAGCCTATCGGGGCGAATTCGACGCACTCGAAGTGCCGCAGGCCGAACAGGTGATCGGCCCGCAGCAGCTGCGCGATATCAACGCGCTTGATCTGAACAGCGCGCTCGACCTGTCGGCCTCGGTCGCGCGGCAGAACAATTTCGGCGGGTTGTGGAATGCCTTCGCGGTGCGCGGCTTTGCGGGCGACGAGAACCTGCCGAGCAACTACCTCGTCAACGGCTTCAACGCCGGGCGCGGGTTTGCCGGCCCGCGTGACCTCTCGGGAATCGAGGCGGTCGAGATCCTCAAGGGCCCGAGGGCCGCGCTGTTCGGCCGCGGCGAGCCGGGGGGCACGATCAACCTCGTCACCAAACGCCCGAAGTTCGAGAGCGCGGGCGAGATCCGGCTGCTGGCGGGCTCCTTCGACACCTATCGCGCCGATGCCGACCTGCAGACCACGCTGGGCGATGCCGTGGGCGTGCGCTTCGTCGGCTTCTACGAGGACGCAGGGTCTTTCCGCGATACCATCGAAAGCGAACGCTTCGGCTTCATGCCCTCGGTCGCGATCAAGCTCGGGGATGCCACCCGCATCGTCTACGAACTCGAATATGCCCGCCAGGAAATCCCCTTCGATCGCGGCGTGGTGGCGGTGAACGGCGCGCTAGGCGTGATTCCGCGCAGCCGCTTCCTCGGCGAGCCGGGCGAAGGGCCGAACGTTGCCGAAGTGCTGGGTCACCAGATCGAAATCCAGCACGATTTCTCCGAGAACTGGAGCGCGCTGGTCGGGGTGAATTACCGCGACACCTCGCTATTTGGAACCTCGACCGAGGCCGAGCTCACCGGCAGTCGCCAGCGGCTGCTGCGCGACGGGCGCACGCTCACCCGCCAGCGTCGCCTGCGCGATTACGACGCGACCTATTTCGTCGCCCGTGCCGAGCTGGCCGGCAATTTCACCACCGGCGAGATCACCCACCGCGTGCTGATCGGGGCGGATACCGACCGCTTCGAGAACGATCAGGTGTTCCTGCGCGCGCGCGCTCCGTCGCTGGCGAGCAACCCGACCGAGCAACAGCTGCAGGCGATCGACATATTCAACCCGGTCTACGGCCGCTTCCCGCTTGCGACCCTGACCCCGCTCACCAACCGGGTCGAGGTGCAGAAGGCCACCGGCGCCTATGTCCAGTACCAGATCGGCTTTTCGGAGAGCTTCGAGCTGCGCGTCGGCGGGCGGTATGACGATTACGACCAGCGCCTGACTGACCGCGCCGCCGCCGGGCGCGTGACTCGCAGCGGCGAAAGCCGCTTCAGCCCGCAGGTCGGCGCGGTCTGGCGCGCAACCCCCGAACTGTCGGTCTATGCCACTTATGGCGAGAACTTCCGCCCGCTCTCGGGCGCGGATTTCGCAGGGAACGCCTTCGATCCCAACCAGTCCGAAAGCCTTGAGGCGGGTATCAAGTATGCCGCCGCCAATGGCCGCCTGACCGCCACCGCCAGCGTCTTCAGCATCCAGCAGGGCAACATCCTGGTTGCCGATCCGGTCAATGCCGGCTTCACCATCGCGGGCGGCGAGGCGCAGAGCCAAGGCTTCGAATTCGACCTTCAGGGCGAGATCGCCCCCGGGCTCGATCTGTGGGTGTCCTATGCCTATGTCGATGCCGAGGTCGAAGACGATGTCGCCGATCCCGATTTCGGCAAGCTGATCGAAGCCGGCGACCCGCTGCTCAACATCCCCGAGCACACGCTCAACGTGCAACTTGCCTATTCGACGCAGATCGCCGGGCGCGAGGCGCGGTTTGGCGGCGGCGTGCTCCACGTCAGCGAGCGGCTGGGCGAGGTCGGCACGGATTTCGAACTGCCGGACTACACCCTTGCCCGCGTCTTCGCCGAGGCGGAGCTTACCGAGGGCGTAAGGCTGCGGCTGGATATCGACAACCTGTTCGATACCACCTGGTACAGCAATTCCTTCTCTCAGCTCTGGGTCCAGCCCGGCACCCCTCGCAATGCCCGCGTGACCGCCAGCTTTGGCTTCTGACCAGCGCAAGGACAACCGCATGACCCCCTCGCTCGAAGCCCGCTCGCTTTCGCTGGTGCGTGATGGCGCCGTGGTGCTCAAGGATGTGTCATTTGCGGTCATGCTAGGCGAGGTCTTTGCCCTGCTGGGCGGCAACGGCGCGGGCAAGTCGACCACGCTGCTGACCTTCCTCGGCTTCCTTGCACCCACCAGCGGCAGCGTGCTGGTGGGCGGACGCGAAGTGGCAAGCGATCTCGAGGCCGCGCGCGCGCAGATCGCCTATCTGCCCGAGGCCGCCTCGCTCTACGGCCATCTCGATGCCTACGAGAACCTCGGCTATTTCCTCGATCTGGCCGGACGCAAGGTGACCCGCGCCGCGCTCGATGCCGCGCTCGATCAGGTCGATCTGCCGCATGCCGCGCGGACCCGACGGATGCAGTCCTATTCCAAGGGGATGCGGCAGAAGACCGCGATCGCGCTTGCGCTGCTGCGCGATGCACCGATCCTGCTGCTCGACGAGCCGACCTCGGGCCTCGATCCGGTCGCCATCGACGAGTTCCACGACATGGTGAAGACGCTGGCAGCCGCGGGGCGCACGGTGCTGATGGTGACCCACGATGTCTATGGCGCCTGCCAGGTCGCTGACCGCGTGGGACTGCTGCGGCGCGGACAGCTGGTCGGCAGCTTCGAAGCGGCGGTCGGCGGGCGGATCGACACCGAGACAGTTCACGCCGCCTTCGCCGAGCGCGAGACCGCATGAACGCCGTCATCCGCATCGCGCGCGAGGAATGGCGCCTTTGGGCCCGCTCCCGCGTGGTCCTTGTCGCCGCGCTGATTGTCGCGGTTCTGATCGCCGCCACCAGTGCGCTGACCGTGCAACGGGTCGGCAATGAGGCCGCGACGCGTGCCGCACGGCAGGCCGATGCCGAAGCAACCTTCTTCGCCCAGCCCGACCGCCACCCGCACCGCATGGTGCACTATGGCCACTACGCCTTCCGCACCCCGCCGCCGCTCGCGACCTTCGATCCGGGGGTCGATGCGGTAACCGGCCAGTCGATCTTTCTCGAAGGCCATCGCCAGAACACCGCGATGTTCGCCGACACGCGCGCGGGTGCCGATCTGGGCGGGTTTGCGGCGCTGACACCTGCGAACCTCTACCAGCTGCTCTTGCCGCTGCTGCTGATCATCATCGGCCACGGCGTGCTGCTGCGCGAGCGCGAAAGCGGGACGCTGGCGGTGCTGCTGGCACAGGGGCAATCGCCGTCGAGATTGGCGGGCGGCAAGGCGCTGGCGCTTGCCGGAGTGGGCGGCGTGCTCCTGCTGCCGGTCGCGCTGCTCGCCGCCTTTGCCGTCGCAGCGGGAGAGCCGGCGCTGACTGCGGCGCTGATGGTCGCCGGCTACGCCCTCTACCTCGCCGTGTGGAGCGCGCTGGTGCTGGCGGTCTCGTTGTGGGTGCGGGCGCGCAGCCTCGCCCTCGGCGCGCTGGTGTTCGTCTGGCTGCTGACCGCGCTGGTGGTGCCGCGGATCGGGATCAATGCGGGCAGCGCCGCCGTTGACGCGCCGGGCAAGATCGAGAGCGATCTCGCGATGCTGGCCGAGCAGCGCAAGCTCGGCGACGGGCACAATGCCGCCGACCCGGCCTTTGCCGCGCTCGAAAAGCAGGTGCTTGAACAATACGGGGTCGAACGCGTCGAACAGCTGCCGATGAACTGGCGCGGGGTGGTCGCGGGCTATTCCGAAAAAAAGCTCACCGACGTGATGAACGCCTTTGCCGAAGACCGGATGGGCCGCGAGGCGCAGCAATCGCGGATCGTGACGCTGTTCGGCCTTGCCTCGCCAACGCTGGCCGTTGGCGCTGCCTCTCGCACGCTGGCCGGGACGGACCTCGCCACGCATCACCGTTTCCTGCGCGAGAGCGAGGGCTTGCGCTTCGAGTTCGTGCAGGGCCTCAACGATCTGCACGCCAATAAACTCACCTATGCCGACGATGCCGCGCGCAGTTCCGACCCCGAGGCAGAACAGCGCACCCGCGTGAACGCCGACGCATGGCGTCTGCTCGACAGTTTTCGCTTTGCGCCCGATGCGGCCTCCGCACGCGCGGCCCGGGCGGTTTTGCCGCTCGCGATGCTGCTCGGCTGGCTGGCGGTGCTGTGCGGCGTGATCCTGCTGGGAGCACGGAGGCTCCGGCTGTGAGCAGCCTTTTGCGAGAAGCCCGGTTTCTGGCTCGTGATCGCGGCGCGCTGCTGTGGATCGGGCTGGCCTTTGTCCTGTCCGTCGCCGCAACCGGCTTCGGCATTGCCGAGGTGCGCGAACAGCGCGCTACCATTGCCCTTCTGCTTGAAGAAGATGCCAAGGATCGCGCGGACGCGCTGGCGGGGCAATCCGACTGGGGCGGCGCTGCCTATGGCGCCTTTCACCTCACCTATGCCCCGCCCTCGCCGCTCGCCTTTGCCGCGCTCGGCCAGCGCGACACCGCGCCGTGGCTGCACCGGGTGCGGATGCTGGCGCTCGAAGGGCAGATCCATGAGGCCGACACGAAGAATGCCGATTTCGGCCTGATCGGGCGGTTCGATTTCGCCTTCCTCGCCGCCGCGGTCGCGCCGCTGCTGCTGATCCTGCTGCTGCATGATCTGCGCGCGGGCGAGCGCATCG
>CAZQOO010000019.1:12687-15097 GCA_964594845.1 uncultured Porphyrobacter sp.
CTGCTCACGGCACTGGTCGGCATCTGGCTGGCGCTGGCGCTGCTGGTTCCGGCGGTCGCCAAGGCGGGAATCGAGGCCAGCCATCCCGTGCCGGACGGGGCCGAAATCCTGATGATCCAGCGCGAGGCTGTGAACGATGCCTGGGACAAGCCCAAGGCGGCGACGATGGAGCCCTTTCTCGCCCGCCATCCCGAATGGCGCGCTTACGGCGCGGTGACGAAGCCGTTCGAATGGAAGTGGTATTACGCTTTCCAGCAGACCGGCGACATGCAGGCCGAGCCGATCGTGCGCGCCTATCGCGAAGGGCGGCTGGCGCGCGACGAGGCCGCTGGCATCGCCGCGCTCCTCTCGCCGACCTCGCTGGTCGAGCGCGGGTTCGAGAGGCTGGCGCGAACCGATGCCCGCGCGATGATCGCCTACGAGGATTCGGTGCGCGCCTATCATGCGCAGCTGCGCGCCTTCCACTATCCGCTGCTGTTCCGCGATCCGCCCTACGATCCGCTCGCCTTCGAGAGCTTGCCGCGTTATCGGCCTGCGCGATGAGACTGCTGCGCCTCTTTCTCGCTGCGATCCTGCTGCTCGCCGGGCAGGCGCTGGCCGCCGCCGACCGCGAGCCCTTCGCGATCGCGGGCGAACAGGTCGCGCCCGGCACCCGCGCCGATCTGCGCATCATCGTTCCCGCCGCAAGCGATCCCGAGACCTTCATCCCCGTGACCGTCATCCATGGCGCACGGCCCGGCAAGGTGCTGGCGATGGTGGCAGGGGTGCACGGCTTCGAGTTCGCCTCGATTCTTGCAGCCGAGCGGCTGGCCGAGCGGATCGATCCCGCGCAGCTGGCGGGAACGCTGGTGATCGTGCGGGTCGCCAACATTCCGGGCTTCGAGGGGCGCTCGCCCAACGTCAATCCGGTCGATCGCAAGAACCTCAACCGCGTCTTTCCCGGCACGGCGCACGGCACCCAGACCGAACGCATTGCCGATCTCATCGCCCGCGAGGTGGTCGCCCCCAGCGACTTCCTGATGGATGTGCATAGCGGCGACGGGGCCGAGTTCCTCGATCCCTTCCTCGGGGTCTATGGCGGGCCGCTCGCCACCGATTTTCCGCTGGCGCTCGAGGTGGCGCGCGGCTTCGGTTTCCCCAGCATCGTCCGCTATGCGATGGAAACGCAGGAGCAGATCGACCGCGGCCGCTCATTGAACCGGCAGGGCGTGGCGATGGGCAAGCCCACCATTCTGGTCGAGATCGGCCAGAACGGCAGCCGCGAGGAAGCCCATATCGCCGCGATTGTCGCCGGAGTGGAGAACGCGCTGGCGATCCTCGGGATGAGCGGGACGCAGCCCACGGGTGAAGCGCCCGCACCGGCCCGCCTCTACGACGGCACCGCTTCGCTTTCGGCGTCGCACACCGGCGTCTACCACCCCGTCGATCCGCGCCCGCGCATGCTTGCCAAGGGCGAGCTGGTGGGCATCATCCGGGATTACACCGGCCGCGAGGTCGAGCGGCTGGTTTCGCCGGTCGATGGTTATGCGCTCTACGGCATCACCGGGCCGCCGGTCGAGGCCGGCGACGGCGTGGTGACGATAGCGATCCCTTCGAAGGGCTTCTGACCCGACACGAGTGTCCGGTTCCGGGACCGCCTTGCCCGTTGATTTCCGGAAGCCGGTCTCAGCGCCCGGACAGGGCGGGTCGCTATTCCTGTCGGCAGGAATTTGACAGCACAAATGCCAGAATCTAGCCTGTCTCGCGCCCGGTTGCTTGCCGAGGAAGGCACGAGAATGATCCCCACCGACCAGCCGCATCCGCAAATGGCCGAAGCTCCGCCACGCGATGGGCGGCGCAAGCGCAGCCGGTCGAGCCGCGCGCGGATCGTTGCGGCCATGCTTGATCTTGTCGCCCGCGGGGAGGTCTCACCGAGCGCGGCACAGGTCGCCGAGGCTGCGGGCGTGGGTCTTCGCTCGGTGTTCCGCCATTTCAACGACATGGATGCGCTCTACCGGGAGATGTCCGAGGCGATCGAAGTCGAGGTGCTTCCGTTGATGCTCCGCCCGCTCGAGGGCGCGACCTGGCAGCAGCGTCTCCTCACTCTTGCCGAACGCCGCGCCAGAATCTTCGAGACCATCATGCCGTTCCGCATTTCAGCCAATCTCCGGCGCTTCGAATCCGCCTATCTGATGGAAGACCATCGGCGCCTGCTGCGACTTGAGGCCGGGGCGCTTGACGCTCATCTGCCCGAGGCGGTGCGGGCCGATGAAGTGGCGGCACGCGGGTTTGCGGTGATCCTCAGCTTCAGCACCTGGCGACAGCTGCGGCACGATCAGGGCGTGTCGGCCGAAGGGGCGCAGGCGGTCGTGCGGCGGCTGCTCGAAGTCGCCCTGGCGCGCTGGCCGGATGCCTGAGGACGCGCCCTGCC
>CAZQOO010000019.1:15197-30186 GCA_964594845.1 uncultured Porphyrobacter sp.
CCGATGCGCCCGTGGTGCTGATGATGCATGGCGAGCCGACCTGGTCCTATCTCTATCGCCACATGATCGGTCCCGTGGTCGCCGCGGGATACCGGGTTATCGCCCCCGACCTGGTGGGTTTCGGCAAGTCCGACAAGCCGGTGGCAAAGAGCGACTACAGCTACGCGGCGCATGTTGGCTGGATGCGGCAATGGGTCGAGGCGCTGGACCTTACCGGCATCACTCTGGCCTGCCAGGACTGGGGCTCGTTGATCGGGTTGCGACTGGTGGCAGAGATGCCTGAAAGGTTTTCCGGCGTCGTGCTGTCGAACGGCGGCCTGCCCGAAGGCGGGCCCGCGCCGCGCGCTTTCGCGATCTGGCGGGCCTTTTCCAGGTGGAGCCCGGTCTTTCCCATCGGAATGATCGTCGCGAAAGGCACCAGGCGGACGCTTTCGAAGGCCGAGATCGCCGCCTATGATGCGCCGTTCCCGGATGCGCGCTACAAGGCGGGCGCACGGATCTTTCCGAGCTTCGTGCCTTTCGCTGGCAACCCTGCCGTGTCCGACCAGATGGAAGCCTGGAAAGTGCTCGAACAGTGGCAGAAGCCTTTCCTGTGCGCCTTTTCCGACGGCGACCCGATCACCCGCACCGGCGAGACCCGCTTCATCGGCCGCGTGCCGGGCACCGCTGGCCAGCCGCACCGCACCCTTTCCGGCGGGCATTTCATCCAGGAGGACGACCCGCAAGGCTTCGTCGCTGCCATCATCGAGGTCGCACACCAAGGAGCACCGCAATGATCGTAACCAACAGGCTCCACCCTGATCCGGCACAGGCAATGGCTTTCTTCGGCGCTGATGACGGTCAGCCCATGTGCATGGTCAACCTGCTGAAATTCCGTGACAAGGCAGCCTATGCCGACGGGTCGGAACCCGAACTGACCGGGCGCGAGGCCTATCTTCGCTATGCCGCCGGGGTGGTGGCCTGTCTTGCCGCGGTGGGCGGGACGGTGCGCTTCAGCGGCAGCGTGACCGGCCTGCTGCTCGGCGAGGTCGAGGAGTTGTGGGACATGGTGGCGATTGCCGAATACCCCTCGCGTGCAGCGATGCTGGCGATGGTGCAGTCGCCAGAATACCAGGCGATCGCGAAACACCGCGACGCGGGACTGGCGGGGCAACTCAATATCTGCACGGGAGCCGGCAGCGGGGCGGCAGGAGCGTGAGGCGCTGGGCGACGGGCGCGCTCGGCACGCTGGCTGCGCTCGCGGTGCTGGGCGCAGGGGGCTATCACTTCCGGACCGATCTGGCGCTCGTCCTGGTGCGCTGGCGCAGCACGCAGGAGGTCGCAGCGAACCGTCCGGTTCCCTGGCAGCAGGGACCCGCCACGCCGGCCGCCCCCCCTTCCGAACGTTCGCCCAATATCGTCTTCATCCTCTTCGACGATCTCGGCATGAACGATCTGTCTACCTTCGGCGGCGGGATGCTGGGCGGGCGGGTGAAGACTCCCAACATCGACCGGCTGGCCGCAGAAGGCGCGATCTTCACGCAGGCCTATGCAGGCAACGCCACCTGCTCGCCGTCGCGCGCACAGCTGATGACCGGTCGATACGCGACCCGCACGGGTTTTGAGTTCACGCCCACGCCCTCGGGCTTTGCCCGGGTCGTCTCGATGGTTTCGGCCGACATCCAGCCGGATCGTCCCCCTGTGCTCTACAATGCCGAGGCCGAGGCGAGCGCTCCGCCCTTCGAGGACCAGGGCCTCCCGCCGGAGGAAGTGACGATCGCCGAGGTGCTGAAGGCGCGCGGCTATCACACGGTGCACATCGGCAAATGGCACCTTGGCAACGCACCGCGGTTCCATCCCAACGCGCAGGGCTTCGACGAGAGCCTCAACATGGACGGGATGCTGCACCTGCCCGAGGACGATCCCGATGTGGTCAATGCCCCTGTCGCGTTCGACCCGATCGACCGGTTCCTGTGGGCCTCGGCCCATTTCATGACCAGCTACAACAACGGCCCGAAATTCGCGCCGGGCGGTTATCTGGCGGACTACTGGACCGACGAGAGCCTGAAGGTGATCGAGGCCAACCGGCACCGCCCCTTCTTCCTCTACCTCGCCCATTGGGGTGTCCATTCGCCGCTGCAGGCGACCCGTGAGGACTACGAAGCGGTCGGCGAGATCGTCCCGCACCGCGCCCGCGTCTATGCGGCGATGATCCTTGCGCTCGACCGCAGCGTGGGACGCATCATGGCGAAGCTGGCGGAGGAAGGACTAGCCGAAAACACGCTTGTCGTGATTTCGAGCGACAACGGCGCACCGGGCTATGTCGGGATCGATGGACTGAACGCGCCCTATCGCGGCGGCAAGGGGACCTTCTTCGAAGGCGGCATCCATGTGCCCTTGCTGGCACGCTGGCCGGCTCAGGTGGCGGCGGGATCACGGATCACGCTACCGGTCGGCCAGGTCGACCTCATGCCGACCCTTGCCGCGGCGGCGGGCGCCCCGCTGCCGCGAGGGGTGATGATCGATGGCCGCAACCTGCTGCCCGCGCTGACAGGCCGCGGCCAGCAGCCTCGCGCCGATGCCCCGCTGTTCTGGGGCAGCGGATATTATCGGGCGGTGCGTGCAGGCGACTGGAAGCTGCAGGTCAACACAAGGCAGGACAAGGTGTGGCTCCACAACCTCGCCGCCGACCCGACCGAGCGGCACAACCTCGCTGCCACCGAGCCGGCACGGCGCGCGATGCTGGAGGCGTTGCTCGAAGCGCACGAGCGCGGACGCAAGCCGCCGCTCTATCCGAGCACTTTCGACACGCCGGTGTCGATCGACCGGACGCTGGCCGCGCCCTTCAATCCGCGCGATGAGTGGATCTACTGGCCCAATTGACCGACACCGGAAGTCTGCCAGACGCAGCGATCCGGGCTGAAGCCGCCGGTCCTGTCATCGGCAAAGGTCTGCGCCGAGTGGACATGCACGGATCGCGCGCCTCCGGGTCACCTGAGGGCCCGCGAAACCACGGCAGGCCGCACAAAGCCTTCAGGAAGGATCTCGCCTCCTTGCACGTGGCCACCCCAGCCCGGTCTGGAACAGTTTACCGGCCCGCAAGGACCTTGCGAGAAACATTCTGATCTTGGCACGAGGCGGTGACGGAGTGGCCGGTCGAGTCGCAATCCGTCTCCGATTGGCGAAGCTTTCCCTTAGACATCGAAATCAAAAAAGAGGCGGTTGCTCGCAGCAACCGCCTCAGGTGTTCAGTCCGCCGCAGATCGGGGTTCTGCAGCGGTACCGGGGCAACTTGTCATTCGGCAGCAGCGCCTTGGGCCGGAGCGCGTTCGGCGCTTTCGGTAGCCGCGTCGCCGCTCGCGCTACCCGCCACGAGCGCATTGCCCGAAGCACTGAACATTCCGGCGGGCAGCGTTCGAGTGACCCGGCCCTGCTTCACGACGATTTGCTCGACCTCACCGCGATTATTGGCGACCACTTCGCGGACCTCGCCCAGCGCGGCGCCTTCCGGGGAGAAGACCGGCATTCCGGGCGCAACCGAGGCAACCCCCTGGCCAGCCGCTGCGGCCGAGCCGGCCGCGGCGAGCAGCGGATTGGCGAGCGAAGCCGAGCCATTGCCCTCGGCAGCGCCATTGCCTGCGCCGCCGGCACTGCCGCTGGCGGGGAGCGCGGGCAGCCCGGGCATCGGCGCAGCCGCGATCATGCCGCGCGCCGTTCCGCTGGCGGTTCCTGCAGCGTTCAGGGCGAGGCCCTGCGCGCCTTGCGTCGCGGGTGCGATGGCGCCGGTCAGGGCATCGGTGCCGATCAGCTGGGCATTGGCCGAGCCTTGTCCGCTGGCCGAGCCGGTGCCGCTGGCCTGTGCCATGCCACCGATCGGCGGAACCACAAGATCGGCGAGGCTGGCGGTCGAACCGGTCAGCGAACCATTGGCGCTGCGATCGGCCGAAACGGTTCCGCGCCGCGCATCGATCGACTGGCTGCCCTGCGTCGATGCGGAGCCGTTGACGGTGCTGTCGACCGTGCCGCGCACGGTGCGGTTGGTGCGATCGATGGTGCTGCCGATCGTGCTGCGGGTCGTGGTGTCCAGCGTACCGCCAATCGTGCCGCCGAGGCCGCCGCCGAGACCACCGCCAAGGCCGCCGCCACCAAGCAGCTGGGCCTGCGCGGTGGCGGGCAGGAGGGCGAAAATGCTGGCGGCCAGAATGAGCTTCTTCATGTCCGTTTCCTTTCGTCTGTTGCAGCGAGCCTGTGTGTTCGCTCGCTCGAAGGGAAAACGGATGGCCGCGCCGGTCTAATTCATCCCGCGGCGAGGAATCTTCATTTTTTCTTGCCGCAGGTGCCGCACAGCAGCCCCCGGCCGAAGGTGTCGTCGACCCCTTTCGCTCCGAGATCCCGCGCTTCGGAGTCCAGCGTTGTCCGCCAGCGCGGACCTGAAGACAGGGCAGCCGCAGCCCGCGCCGCCGCCAGCGGGGTGGCAAAGCTGGTGCCGCGCCACAACCGGCCTCGGCCTCTGGCATCGAGGGCATAGACCTCGGCGCCCGGCGCGGCATAATCGAGATGCAGAGCCCGGCCCGCCTCGATCAGCGCGCGGCCCTTGCGGTCCGTCCCGGTGATCGCCAGCACGCCGTCATAGGATGCAGGATAGGCCGGCGGCGCCGCAGGCCCGTCATTGCCTACCGCCGCCACCACGATCAGGCCGCGTGCACGCGCGGATTTGACGGCCCGTTCGACGATCGGGTTGCGCGGCCCCACCAGGCTGATCGTCACGACCCTGCAGCCGCTGGTCGCCAGCCAGCCCAGTGCCTTCGAAATCGCCAGCGCATTGCCGCCGGCCGGATCCTCGCCGTAGACGTCGGCCACCCAGAGCTTGCGCGCGCCCGCTGCGTGCAGAAGGCTCGCCACCGCACTGCCGTGATCCGAAGCAAGCGGCGCGCCTTTGGCGAAGCCTTTCGTTGCCGTGACCGGAATGGCGGTGCCGGCCGCACCGTCGATGATGCCGACGGGGGTGTCGATCGGAGCCGCCCGGGCGCTTGCAAGCGACGCGGCCAGGGGGGCTGCTTTCGGCCGATCGCGGGATAGGCTCGCCGCGAAGTGCAGATGGTCCGGGCTGAGTTCCAGCTCGGGGACAAGCTGCGCAGCACGCGCCTGAGCCTGCGGCAGCGAGAGGCCCGGCGGCAGGCCCAACCGGAGGACTTCGATGTCGAGCCCCTCGATCCGCTCGCGGCCCAGAAGCGTGTAACCGGCCTGCTCGAGCCGTGCGAGCTGTGCCGGGCTGGCTTCGATCGCCAGCAATTCGCCCCGGCGCGCCAGATCGCCGGCCGCATCGCGCTCGATCACATCGCCGTGGCGGCGCACAAGCCGGGCCAGCGCCTGTTCGCGCAGCCGAAGCAACCGGCGCGCCTCGCGGGCCGTCAGCTGTTCAGCCGAAGCCAGCGTCCCGTCGATCGTCCCGGTGGCCCTGCCGATCACTCCGCCGACATCCGGCAGGGGCGGCAGGCGCAGCTGGGCCGAGACAGGCACCGCCAGCATCCCGGCCAGAGCCAGCGCGACCAGAGTGGTGGGCAGAAGCTGACGCATGGGTGTATCCTTCGGCTATTTCACCTTAAGCATGGATGAAACGGCTGCCACCGTCCGTTTCATCCGGCAGAAAGGCACAAGACGCTGTCCAGAAGCTTCGAACAGCAGGCTCTCGAGCTGCTGCCGCGGTTGCGGCGGTTTGCGATCGGTCTTGCCGGTTCGCCTGCCGATGGCGACGATCTGTGCCAAATGACCATCGAGCGTGCACTCGCCCGCCGCGACCAGTGGCAGGAGGGAACCCGGCTCGATAGCTGGATGTACCGGATCATGCGCAATATCTTCATCGACGAACGACGGGCGAGCACACGCCGCAGCGAGACCTTTGTGGACGAGGAGGCGGGCCTTGCAATCGGTGCCGACGGAGGTCAGGAGGCGCGGGTCGAGCTGTCGATGGTCGACCGCGCGATGGCGCGCCTGCCCGCCGATCAGCGCGAGGCGGTGCTGCTGGTGATGGTCGAGGGCTATTCCTACAAGGAAGCGGCAGCGATTGTCGGCTGCCCGGTCGGCACGCTCAATTCGCGGCTGGTGCGCGGACGCGATGCGCTGTTGGCAATGCTGGAGGCAGCGCAATGAGCATCACCGACGAAACCCTCGCAGCCTTTGCCGACGGCGAACTCAGCGGAGCCGAGCATGAGAGGGTAGCCGCGGCGATCGCTGCTGATCCGGCGCTCGCCGAAAAGGTCGCGGCGCACCGCGCGCTCAAGGCGCGGCTTGCCGCCCATTACGCGCCCATCGCCGAACAGGCGGTTCCGCCCGATCTCGCCGCGCTGCTTTCCGCCGCCAGCGAAAACCGCAAGGAGGATACCGGCGAGGTGATCAGCTTTGCAGCCGCTCGCCGGGAACGCGGCCTTGTGCCGACGCTGCGCCGCTGGGGCCCGATTGCCGGGCCCGCACTGGCCGCATCGCTGGTGCTGGCCATCCTCCAGCCATGGGCGGGCGACACTCCCGAAGGCTATGCCGGCACCGCGCTCGCGGCCGCACTCGACACCCAGTTGGTCGCAACCCAGCCTGCCGGGGCCGAGACACGCATCCTGATCAGCTTCGAACGCGAAGGCGGCGGATTGTGCCGGGCGTGGCGTGGCGGCGCCGAGGGCGGGATAGCTTGCCGTGACGACACCGGCTGGAAGATCGAGCAGCAATTCGCGCTGGGCGAAGCGGCCGGGGGAGAGTTCCGCCAGGCGGGCAGCGAGGCCGATCTGCTCGCGGCTGCGCAGGACATGGCTCAAGGCGGCGCGCTCGACGCCGATGCGGAGAAGGCGGCAAGGGCTCGCGGCTGGAAGCCCTGATGGCACGAAAAAGGGGCCGGCATCGCTGCCGGCCCCTTTGCTCCGTAAGCCTCGACTACCGGAGCGAAGCGGATGCATCGACCGTTACGGTACCGGAGCGATAGCCGCGTTCGGCCATTTCCTCGATGTAATGGATGCGCTCCTTGCGCAGTTCGCGGGCATATTCCTCCCACGCGTCGCGGAGGTCCTCGATGTCGCTGGCGCGGTTGAGATCGTGGTGCAGTTCCTTCTGCGCTTCGGTGATGTCGATGCGGTAATCGAACCACAGGCGGTTCTCGATCCCGGCGATCGGAGCGTTGATGATCAGCCGCTCTTCCTCGCGCGCGAGCTGCTCCTCGATCACACCCGAAATAGCGGCCTGGCCCGCCGAGGCGAGCAGGCCAAGCGTGACGGCGGCGGCAATCTTGAAAGACTTCATGGCGTTTCTCCGTTCCAGTATCTCCCGGCGCTTTTCGAACCGGTCGATTGGGAAACGGACGGGTCTCGCGATTTAATTCAGGCGATGCGTGTTCATCACCTCGTTCGCCGAGATTTCCGTGCCTTGGCATCTTAGAGCGCAGTGGAACACTGCCTCGCTACGCAAGGCTCATGCCATGCTGAAGATGGAACGTGGGCTGCCCACAATGGCTGCTGCACCCTCGTCGTACGATGATCGTGCTATCCTGCAGCTCGCGCTCCTGACCCCCGACATCCAGCAGATCATTCTGGCGGGTCGCCAGCCGTCTCACGTCAACTTCGATGCCTTCCGGAAGATCGGCCTGCCGCTGCTCTGGGCAGAGCAGCGCAAAGCACTCAGGTTCAAGGATCCATCTATTCCTCGAAACTGAGCTGTGCAGATCCCTGTTATCGAAAAACGCATTTCCTGTTCTGATTTGCGCTGTTTCCCTGTTCCTCTGGCACGCGCCAGGCGGCGCAGATCATTAGATCACCGTAACGTAGGGACTTTCTGGTTGCATCGTGAGGCAGATCAGCTCCCGCCGAGAAGGACGCAACCGAAACAGGGAAGAACTGGGAAAAACAGGGAAAGAACCGGAAAACCGCACTGGCCGCATAGGGTGTCACTGGCACAGATTTCGAGAGGGGATAGGGGGCTCGTTTGATTGCACGCCAAGCGCCCGCCAAAAGGCGGGTTAAATGGCGGGTAGGCCAGCGATTCCCCTTCAAGGGGTTGATTTCGTTGAAGGTATGGCGGAGAGGGTGGGATTCGAACCCACGTTACCGTTGCCGGTAAACCGCATTTCGAGTGCGGCGCATTCGACCACTCTGCCACCTCTCCGCGAGGCCTGTCGCGCGTCTGGCTGGGCCGCGTGGTCGGTGCGGCAGGCGACAGGAAGCGCGCCCGTTAGCGCAGGGTTTGACCCTTGCCAAGTCCCGATGCACCACAAAATGCGGGCATATCTCGCACCCGCACAATGCTCGCGCTTGTTTTGCCGCCGCAAAGGTCCATATTGCCGCCATGGAACGCGCAGAGTTCTTCTCGAGTCAGGCAGGCCGCACGATCATCGCCCCGCGCCAGACCCGCGCCCGCTTCGGCATCGGCGATGTGGTGCGCCACCGCCTGTTCGGCTTCCGCGGCGTGGTGTTCGACATTGATCCGGTCTTCGCCAATTCCGAAGAATGGTACCAGTCGATCCCCGAGGATATCCGTCCCCGGCGCGATCAGCCGTTCTATCACCTGCTCGCCGAGAACGATGATTCGTCCTACGTGGCCTATGTCAGCCAGGGCAACCTGCTGGCCGATCCCGAAGGCGGGCCGGTCGATCATCCCACGGTGCGCCAGCTGTTCGAAAGCTTCAAGGACGGCCGCTACCGGATGCGCAGGTCGCTTACCCACTGAGCCTCAGCTCTTGAGCTTCCACCCGCTGCGCAGCAGGGCATAGACCGCCGCCGCCATCACGATATTGAGCACCAGTAACCCTGCGCCCGCGGTCATCACCGCCCCGGCACCGCCGATGTCGCTTGCCCCGAGAAAGCCGTAGCGGAAGCCCGAGATCACGTAGAAGAACGGGTTGGCGCGACTCACGGTCTGGAACACGCCGCTGAGGTTTTCGATCACGTAGAAGGTGCCCGACAGCAGCGACAGCGGGGCGATGATGAAGTTGGTGATCGCCGCGTTGTGATCGAATTTCTCGGCCCAGATCGAGGTTGCCAGACCCAGCGTCGCCAGCATCAGCGAACCCATCAACCCGAACCACGCCACCGCCCAGACGTGCTCCACCGCCAGCGACACGCCCGGCCACAGCGCCATCGCCAGCGCCACGGTGCAGCCCACTGCAACCGCGCGGGTGATCGCAGCGACAAGAATGCCGGTCATCAACTCGCCCGGCGACAGCGGCGGCATCAGCAGATCGATGATCGTCCCCTGCATCTTGCCCGAGAGCAGCGAGAAGGACGAATTGGCAAAGGCGTTCTGCATCATGGCCATTGCGATCAGGCCCGGCGCGACGAAGGTGGCAAACGGCACGCCCAGCACCTCGCGCCCTTCGCGGCCCAGCGCGACGGTAAAGATCACCAGAAACAGCAGCGTGGTGAAGGCCGGCGCCCAGATCGTCTGAGTCTGCACCTTGAGAAACCGGCGCACCTCCTTCATATAGAGAGCCAAGAGACCCACGCGGTTGATCCCGGCAATCACCGGGACGCCACGCGGGGAAAACCGGGTGCTCCCGCCGGTCTTGTCATGAGCCATGATTTCCGTCACGGGGGCGGCGTGATCTTTGCGGCCATCGGGGCCATTCGGGTTCGCTGAAGCAGTATCGGCCATGGGTCATGCGCCTAGGCCGTCAGGGCTTGTGTGACAAGCATTGCTCCCGGCAAACGGGCCGGCGCTCAGGCACCGGATACAGGAACAGGTAGGTTTTATGAGCTGGACGGACGAGCGCATCGCGACGCTCAGGAAAATGTGGGAAGGCGGCGCCACCGCCAGCGAGATCGCGACCGAACTGGGCGGGGTCAGCCGCAATGCGGTGATCGGCAAGGCGCACCGGCTCGGGCTCAAGGCGCGCCCCTCGCCTGTCAAGGCCAACGAGAAGAAGAAGCCCGCCGCGCCCAAAAAGCCGGCCGCACCTGCTCCCAAGCCCGAAACCGACACGCGCGGCGAAACGGCCGAGCGGGTGGCGGCTCCCGCGCCCGAGCGGGCGGCAGCCCGGCCAGCACCCGCAACCCCGGCGCGCAGCCCTTCCGAGGATGGCGGTGCCGGTGCCGGCCCGTCCCAGCCCGTGCCCAATCCGCAGGCCGATCTGCCCAAGATCGTCTCGGTCGGCCCCGGCGGCTTCCTGCGTCAGGGCCCCGGCGACCAGCAGGCACCGATCCCGCCTGCCCCGCCGCGCCGCCTCGTCCCGGCCAAGCCCAGCCCCGAAATCGCGGGCAAGACCAGCCTGCTCGATCTGTCGGACAAGGTGTGCCGCTGGCCGATGGGCCATCCCGGCGAGCCCGATTTCCACTTCTGCGGCGAACAGGTGAACCCTGGCTTCCCCTATTGCGTCGAGCATTGCGGGCGCGCCTATCAGGCCCAGCTGCCGCGCGGCGTGCGCCGTCCGCCGCCGCCGCTGCCCTTCGGCGGCCCGCGGGTGCGTTAACGCCTGCGCTGACACCCTGCTTTCCGGCTCTCCCGATGCGGCCGGCAAGCCGTTCAGCTTCAGCGGTGCTTTGCTGAAGTTGGAGACACATGAGACACTGTCCTGAAGCGAAAAACCGCCCGGGCGCGAACGCGCCGGTGCGGGGCCCGGTCGGGACAGGAAACGGCGCGCGCTGTGCATTCCTGCACTGTGGACCGCAAGGTGTGCAGTAGGAAAGCCACAAGCATCGCAAGGCCTTAAACCGAACTTAAGTGATCCGGCCTTACGTCGGCTTGTGATGATCAGGATCGCCCTTCCCCTGCTTGCCATGCTCGCGCTGACGGGCTGCGGCCCCTCGCCCTTCCCCGATGCGAGCTTCGACGGCTCGATCGAAGACCGCACACGCTTCATCGCCAACGGGATGAAATACGTCCTCCCGCAGGAAGAGAACGGCATGACGATCGTCGCCGCGCGCGCCGAAGGGCGCGAACTGGTGCTCGAGGTCGAACTGAACCTGTCGGACTATGCCTCGATCACCGATACCGCGCTCACCAAGTCGCTGCGCCCAGTGCTGTGCGGCGAGGGCTATCGCGGCTTCATCGAGGCCGGCGGTGTCGTGCGCTTCGATTTCCGCGACCCGCAGACCGGCAAGACGGCCGGGCCCGGCCGCGTCGCCAGCTGTCACGGGGTCTGATCGCAAGCCCTCTTGCCCGCCGCGAGGGCGGGCCGCTAGGGCAGCAACATGACCCGCCGGATTCCCCTCTCCCTCGGCGCTGCCGCCCTGCTCGGCACCGCCCAGCCTGCCCATGCCACCCTGCCCGAGCCGGTGCGCGCCATGATCGACGCCGCCATCGCCACCAACGACGAGAGCAAGGTGCGCACCGTTGTCGAGCTGGCCAAGCAGACCAATCCCGATGACGTGGCCGAGATCGACTCGATCCTCACCACCTTCGAGACCCGGCTGGCCGAGGCCAAGGCCGCCGAGGCCGCTGCCAAGGAAGCCGCGATCCGTTCGGCCGGTCTGTTCGAGGACTGGTCGGGCAAAGGCGAATTCGGCGCCTTCCGCGCAACCGGCAACACCTCGAACACAGGTGTTACCGCAGGGCTCACGGTCGATCGGCAGGGCATTGCGTGGCGGCACCGGCTGACCGGGAGGGTCGATTACCAACGCGCCAACGGCACCACCACGCGCGAGCAGTTCCTTGCCCGTTACGAGCCCAACTACAATCTTTCGGACAAGATCTACCTCTATGCGCTGGCGCAGTATGAACGCGACCGGTTCCAGGGCTTTTCGGGCCGCTATGCGATTTCAGGCGGGCTCGGCTATCAGGCGCTGAAGAAGGACGACATCCAGCTCTCGCTCAAGGCGGGGCCAGCCTATCGCGTCACCGAATTCATCGACGGGCGCAGCGAAAGCCGCATTGCCGGGCTGGTGGCGCTCGACTTCGACTGGAACATCACCAAGCGCCTGACGCTCACGCAGGATACCAATGCAGTGGCGGAAACCGGCGGTTCGGCGATCGCCATCATCGATTCGCGCAACACCACGCTCGATCTGGTGACCGGGCTCAACGCCGCGATCAGCAGCAAGCTGTCGGCGCGCTTCTCCTATGCGGTAGAGTATGACAGCAACCCGCCCCCGGGCGCGGTGCAGACAGACACGCTGAGCCGAGTGACGCTGATCTACGACTTTTGAACCAGCGTCCACTTTCGTGAACGCAGACCTCCCGCCCCGCCTCCCCACCCGGCCACCAATTGTAAACCATGCTGGGGTGGGCGGGGGGGGGGGGGGGGTGGGAGGTATGATCCAAGCTCGAAGAGCTTGGGTTTCAGCTCTTGTGCGCGAACCAGATGATGTGGTGCGCGCCCTTGTTATTGGGGCGCGAGCGGACATTCCATTCGGTCACCGTCAGGCCGGTATCGCAGAGCCGCTTGCGGAAAGCAGGGTCTGGCCCCGCTGACCACACCGCCAGAATGCCGCCGGGCTTCAGCGCATCGCGCGCCTTGGCAAGGCCGGTGCGCGAATAGATGCGGTTGTTGGCATCGCGCACGATCCCGTCGGGGCCGTTGTCGACATCCAGCAGGATCGCATCGAACTTTGCGCAGGTGCCGTCATTGGCATCGTCGATCAAAGCGGCCACGTCGCAGATCTTGAGGTCGAGGCGCGGGTCGGCAAGGCCATCGCCCGTCAGCTCTGCCATCGGCCCCTTGGCCCAGTCGATAATCGCCTCGGATATCTCGGCCACCACGATCTGCGCCTTCGGTCCCAGCTTGGCGGCGGCCGCGCGGTAGGTGAAGCCCATGCCGTAGCCGCCGATCAGGATGCGGGCATTGTCCTTGCCCAGCCGGCCCAAGGTGAGATCGGCGAGCTGCTCCTCGGAGAACCGCATCCGCGTGCTCATGAGCTCGTTGCGCCCCATCACGATCATGAAGTGGCCGGCATGGGTGTAGAGTTCGAGGAGCACGCCGTCCTCGATCTGGGCGGTGTCTAGAAGTTCGCGTTTGAGCATCGCTGCTCCCTAGACCAGGCAGACACAAAAAACCCGCCGGAATTGCTGCCGGCGGGCTGATTGTTGTGTCTCGCGGACGCTTAGTCCTTGAGGAAGTCGGGCAGGCCCGCCGGACCGCTGTCACGGTCACGGCCGCCACGGTCGCGGTCGCGGCCGCCACGGTCGCCACCACGGCCACCCTTGGGCCCGCGACGGTCGCCGCGATCCCCACGATCACCGCGCGGTTCACGCGGTTCGCGCGGCGGACGGGTGTCCTCCAGCTCTTCGCCGGTTTCCTGGTCGACGACGCGCATCGACAGGCGGACCTTGCCGCGCTGGTCGATCTCGAGCACCTTGACCTTCACTTCCATGCCTTCGGAGACGACATCGGTCGGCTTTTCGACGCGCTCGTTCTTCATTTCCGAGACGTGGACGAGACCGTCCTTGCCGCCCATGAAGTTCACGAAAGCGCCGAAATCAACGATGTTGACGACCTTGCCGGTGTAGATCTTGCCCACTTCCGGCTCCTCGACGATGCCGAGGATCCACTTCTTCGCCGCTTCGATCTCGTCGAGGTTCGAGGACGAGATCTTGATCACGCCTTCGTCGTCGATGTCGACCTTGGCGCCGGTTTCGGCGACGATCTCGCGGATCACCTTGCCGCCGGTACCGATGACGTCACGGATCTTCGACTTGTCGATCTGGATCGTCTCGATGCGCGGCGCGTGCTTGCTGACTTCGGTGCGGGCACCGGTCAGCGCCTTGGCCATCTCGCCGAGGATGTGCTGGCGACCGGCCTTGGCCTGCTCCAGCGCCTTGGCCATGATTTCCTGCGTGATGCCGGCGACCTTGATGTCCATCTGCATCGTGGTGATGCCTTCGGCGGTCCCGGCGACCTTGAAGTCCATGTCGCCGAGGTGGTCTTCATCGCCCAGAATGTCCGAGAGGACGGCAAATTCGTCACCTTCGAGGATCAGGCCCATGGCGATGCCCGAGACCGGAGCCTTCACCGGAACGCCCGCGTCCATCATCGACAGACACCCGCCGCACACCGTCGCCATCGAGGACGAGCCGTTGGACTCGGTGATGTCCGAGAGGACGCGGATGGTGTAGGGGAAGTCTTCCTTCGAGGGCAGCACGGGGTTGAGCGCGCGCCAGGCGAGCTTGCCGTGACCGACTTCGCGGCGACCCGGCGCGCCGAAGCGGCCCACTTCACCGACCGAATAGGGCGGGAAGTTGTAGTGCAGCATGAAGCTGGAATAGCTCAGGCCTTCCAGACCGTCGATCATCTGCTCGGAATCCTTGGTGCCGAGCGTGGTGGTGCAGATCGCCTGCGTCTCGCCGCGGGTGAACAGCGAGGACCCGTGGGTGCGCGGCAGGAAGCCGACGATCGCCTCGATCGGGCGAACCTGATCGAGCTTGCGCCCGTCGATGCGCGAACCTTCCTTGAGGATGGCGGTGCGCACGATGTCGGCTTCCACCTTCTTCATGGTCTTGATCGCAACCATCTGGGTCTGCGGGGTTTCGTCCGCGAAGGCAGCCTTGGCCTTGGCCCGCGCCTCGTTCAGCGCGTTCGAACGCGCCGACTTGTCGGTCAGCTTGTAAGCCGCGGCAATATCCGCCCCGACGAGGTCCTTGAGCTTCGCCTTGATGTCGGCGGTGTTGTCGGAAAGGTCGACTTCCCACGGATCCTTGGCGGCCTTTTCCGCGAGGTCGATGATCGCGCCGATCACCTTGCGGATCTCGTCATGCGCGAACATCACCGCGCCGAGCATTTCGTCCTCGGTCAGTTCCTTGGCTTCGGATTCGACCATCATCACCGCCTTGTCGGTGGCAGCGACCACGAGGTCGAGACGGCCTTCGGCGAGCGCCTTGTCCTGCTTGGGGTTAAGGACATATTCGCCATCGACATAACCGACGCGCGCGGCACCGATCGGGCCCATGAAGGGCACGCCCGAGATGGTCAGCGCAGCCGAGGCCGCGATCATCGCAACGATATCGGCCTCGGTCTCGCCGTCGAACGACAGGACCTGCGCGATCACGTTGATCTCGTTGTAGAAGCCTTCGGGGAACAGCGGGCGGATCGGACGGTCGATCAGGCGGC
>CAZQOO010000020.1:0-29203 GCA_964594845.1 uncultured Porphyrobacter sp.
TCTCTCCGGCGGCGAGCGCCTCGAACACGACGGGCGCAAGCGTTGCGAGACGCAGTCGCCCCTCAACGAAGCGAACGGTCAGACCGAAGCGGCGCGCAACATCTTCGACAGTCGCGCCGCCTGCCACGAGCGCGGCAAAGGCCTGGGCTTCGTCGGCAGGGTTCATGGCGAGGCGGTGGAAGTTCTCCGCGAGGCTGGTCTCGACGACCGCTTCAGCGCTGTCCTCAAGAACGAGGCAAGTGACTTCATAATCGCGGGCGAGCAGCTTTTCGTCGGCGAGCGCGAGCATCGCGCGCCGGCGACGCTCCCCGGCTTCGACTTCGAATTTACCCTTGGCGGCTGGCCGAACAATAAGGTTCTGCAGCAGGCCGCGGGCTGCGATGCTGGCCTTGAGTTCAGCATCAGCTGCCGGATCACCGTGGCGGCGGACATTGCGAGGCGACTGAACGAGCTTGTTCAGCGGGATCGATTTGATCATGGGACAGACTCCTGATTGTGAGCTCGGTACGTCGACCATCGACGCGCAAATGGCTCAATCAGGGCAAAGCCCACTCCTCTCTTGGACCATTGCTCCGAGTTTCACAGCTCGGTCGGCAATGAGAAATGACGATTTTTGGGACAAAACAGCCTTTCCACGAAAACATGCTGTATGTCGCGTTCTGTCGAAAGCCGACAATTCGCATTCGCTAAACAACAGAATACCTCAGCAGCAATATAATAATAAAAATCGTGGAATGCTCTAAATTATCATCTCGATTGACGAAACTCTCGTTCGAAAACGGATTATCGGAAATTTTCCCGCTTCAAATACAGTCCCGCCGCTTCGCGGTCCCATGTATCGCTGGTCACGCCTTCTTCCCGGAGTTTCGCCTTTTGCACTTTCGCAGTCGGTGTTTTCGGGAGCTCGGGAACCGTGCGGAAATAGCGAGGAACCATGAAATAGGGCATGCGCGCCGCTGCAAATTCGAGCAGCTCGGCAAAATCCACTGCGCGCCCGTCAACCGGCGCCACCACGACCATGACCTCGTCTTCCGAATAGGCGCTGGGAACCCCGATCACGGCCGCCTCGCGAACCGCCGGGTGGGCAATGATCTGGCTTTCCACCTCAAATGAAGAGATGTTTTCGCCGCGTCGGCGAATGGCATCCTTCATCCTGTCGACGAAGTAGAAATCGCCCTCCGCATCGCGCCGGAAAGCATCGCCGGTGTGAAACCAGCCGTTACGCCATGCCCTTGCGGTCGCTTCGGGGTTCTTGTGATAGCCGCTGTTCATGCCCCATGGGCGATCAGTCCTGACGATCATCTCGCCAACTTCGCCCACCGCCACTTCGCAATCATTTTCATCCACGAGCCGCACATCGACCCCCGGGCGCGGCCTGCCGCAGGTGCCAAGCTTGGTCGGATTGGGTTCGGTAAAGGTCGGAGTGGAAACTTCGGTCATGTTGAAGATCGAATAAACATCAATCCCGAACCGCGAACGGAACTCGTCTGAATTGTCGGTGAGCGGAACCAGAAAGGCGAGCCGGACCCGGTGCTCCCGGTCCAGCGGGGAGTGATCGCGCTTCAGCAGGAAGGTCGCCATCACGCCGAGCAGAAAAATCACCGTGCATTCCATCTGCCGGACGGTCGTCCAGAACGTCTCGGTCGAGAAATTCTCCATCAACCCGATCGATCCGCCCCGGGCCAGCATAGTGAACGGGAGACCAGTGCCGCCGATGTGAAATATCGGCAGGTTGACGAGGAACCGGTCGTCGGAGCGCACGAACGGCCAGCCATCCGGCCCTGCATTGGTGTAGAGGTGAAGATAGGAAGACATCACCCCCTTCGATGGGCCCGTTGTTCCCGATGTGTAGATAATCGACTGATTATCCCACGGTTCGATCGGTCTGGCAGGAGGCTGCAAGTCATGCCCCGAGTTCAACAGTTCGTCCCACGGTGTGACCGGCAATGGCGCGTTCCCGGCGAAGTCGCCAACCACCACGATCCGCTCTAGGGCGGCCAACGCTACATCATTGAGGCGTTCGACCAAGCTGGAATGGCATACCAACACCCGCGCATCGCTGATATTGAGCACATGGGCCAGCATGTCTCCCTTGTACGCTGTGTTAAAGGGCACGAACACCGCGCCGAGATAATTGATCGCGTGAAAAGCAAGCAGCGCGTTGCGATCGCTCGGCAGCCAGAGCGCGACATGCTCGCCTTGCGCGATGCCCAGGGACTGAAGGCCTGACGCCAGTTCGATGACCCGTGCCTTCAGTTCAGCGTAGGTCCACTGCGATCCATCTTCAAACAAGCAATAGGGCTGATCAGGCTTTTCTTCCGCCCAACGATCAATCAGATAACGCGTCACGCAGGTCTCGCGCGAAGGCACCCGAGGATCGCAGTGCCCTTGTTGCGTGTTCAGGCTCGTGGTCATTCTCGCATACCCTTCAGACGTGCGACGGGCATCACGATCTTGTCGATCGTGTAAACCGCATCCTCAATGATCTCGTCGGCGCTCCACTTGCCGCCTTCGTGATACCAGCTGGCAATCCAGGTCAGCAGGCCGCCGATCCACAAGGCGGAACGCTGGGCGTGCTGGAGTTCGAACTCGCCGCTGGCGCGACCCTTTTCCAGAAGCTCGGTCAGCCGCAGGTCGAACTGGTGCCGCAGGCCGCGAATGTGGCGCGCATCCTCGGCCACCAAATTCTTCTCCTCGGCCTGATAGACCGCAATGTAATCGCGGTTGTCGATAATGATCCGGCCTACCGCCCGCACGATCTTGTGAAGCTGCTCGGTGGGCGATCCGCTCTCGGCCAGTGCCGCTTCGAGCGCAGCACTCGACAGCCTGATCCCGCGCTCGCAGATCTCGCGCAGCAACTCGCCCTTGTTGCGGTAGTAGGAATAAATGAAGGGCTTGGTTACTTCGATCCGGGCCGCCACTTCATCGAGCGTGGTCGTCTCGTAGCCGTGCCGGGCGAACAATTCGCTCGCCACCTCCAGAATGCGCTGCCGCTTGAAGGCGGCGATTTCCTTGCGGATCGAGGTGGACTTGCGTTTCGTCGAGGTCACCATGTCATGACACCATCTAGTTCGGGGAGCTCCTTGCGGAGGCGCCCGTCATCCGAGCGCAAGCGTCAGCACCTCTATCACATCATCGACGTTTTGAATGGGGCGGGGATTGGTCCGTCCCCACATGTCTTCCAGCGCATATTCGGCAATCAGCGGAAACTGGCTTTCATCCACCCCCACCTCGCCAAGCGTGCGGGGCATGCCGAGGCTGCGGATAAGAGCGTCGAGCAATTCTGAAGCCGCCCTGTCGGGATGGCCCAGAGCCGCACTGATCCGCCGTTGCCGTTCGCCATTCACTCCGGCGTTCCATGCCTGGACATAGGGCGCCATAACACAGGACGTATGGCCGTGCGAGACCCCGCATGTTCCTCCGAGCACATGGCCGATAGCGTGGCTCGCACCCATCGGCACGCCGCCGATAATCGGGATCATCGATTGCCAGGCGCCGACCTGACAATCCAGCCGCGCCTCGAGATCTCGCGGGTCCAGCTTGACCCTCGGAAGCCCGGAATTGAGGAGTTTAAGAGCGCTCTCCGCCATGCCATCGAAGAACGCGTTGGAGAACAGCGAGCCGAGCGTCTCGCTCGCATGGTCCACAGCCCGCACACCGGTCGACAGCCAGAGCCATTCGGGCGTGTGGACCGTAATGGCAGGGTCCAGAACCACTGCAACCGGTGCCATGTCCGGATGCGTGTAGGCCTGCTTCTGCTTGATGGCGGTATCGGTAGCTCCGGACAGCGGATTGAATTCGCCGCCGGACAGCGTCACCGGAACGCACACAATCGGGATGTCCGGTCCCTCGAACACCGGAAGGACCATGTTGCCACTGTTATCGACAGTCGTGTGATAAGGCTCGAAATCCTCGACTGATGCAATCCCGTGCTTCAGGCAAAGCAGCATGACCTTGCCGGCATCAGTGACCGATCCCCCACCGACCGTCACCACCAGATCGGCATTGACGCTGCGTGCGTGATTGGCCGCGGCCAGCACATCTTCGCGCGGGCCGTGCGGCTTGATGCCGGTATGTGTCGCGGCATGGCGTGACCCAAGCGCTTGTTCGATCCGGTGAATCTCGCCGGTCTCGCGTGCAAGCGTAGCCCCGGCAAGGATGAAGACGCGCTGTGCCCCGAGCGCTTCGGCCTGCTCGGACACGGCCTGCGATGCGGGAACGCCCAGGCTGACCATTTGCGTTCGTGTGAGGATGACTTGGCTTTGACGCATGTTCTAACCCTCCATCGTCTTCAGAAATTCACGCCCAGGGTCACACCGTAGGTGCGCGGCGGCGCCAACGAACCCACCCGCACACTGTTGAACAGAGGCGCGGTGATGATGTTGTTTGCAATCACGAATTCGTCGGTGATGTTTCGCACCCACAAGTCGACAGTATATTTGTCGTTCGGGGATGCGTAGCCGATGCCTGCGTTCCAGATCGCATGGGCGGGCTGGGTGGCATCGGCATTATTGAATTCGGTGAAGAACACCCGGTCCTGCCAGTTCACATCGGAACGGAAGGTGACGCGGCTTTCATCGGCCATCACCCAGTCATAGGAAATCGCCCCGCGTGCCGAGAACTCGGGCGCGTTCTGGAGCCGGTTGCCCGACAGGTCGACCTCGGCAAAATTCTGCCGGTAATCGCCGTTTACGAATTCGGTGTACTTGGCATTGAGATAGGTTCCGAACACCTCCAGCGTCAGTCCCGGCACCGGGCGGAAACGAAGCTCGCCCTCAAGCCCGTAATTGCGCGCTGCTGCGGCGTTGATGGTCGTCACCACGCTGCTCGCATCGACAAAGCCGACCTGAAGATCGGTATAGTCGAGGTAGAACGCCGCCAGACTGCCTTCGAAACTGCGTCCTCGGGTGGCCTTGATCCCGGCCTCGTAGCCCCACACAAATTCAGGATCGATCACATCGTTTCGTGAGCCGACATTGATGACACCCGATTTGAATCCGCGTGTGACGGAGGCATAGAGCAGCGCTTCGTCGCTGGCTTGGTATTCGAGAGAGAATGTCGGGGTGAAAGCCGTCCAGTCGGCAGTCCGGTCGGTCGGAACGATGCTTAGGAACTCGAACGATCCGGTGCCGCGACGCTTCTCGTAGCTCAGTCGCCCACCGACGGTGGCCTTGAGGCGATCGGTCAAGTCGAAGGTGCCTTGCGCAAACAGGCCATAGGCATCGACAGTGACATCACCCCGCTGCCGGTATGCCTGATCGTCGAAGGCATCTGCCGGAAGGCCAAACAGGATCCCGAGATTGGTCAGCGGGACAAGCACCTGGCCAAACAGATCTTCGTGGAAATACATCGCCCCCAACAGCAGATCGACGCCCGCGCCGTCATAATTGGCAACGAATTCCTGACTGAAGGTCTTCGACGTTTCGGTGTAATTGTTTTGCCCGAACAGATTGACGTCGGATGCATCGAGATCGGTGCGCTGGAAGCGATCGAAATAGCGGTATGACGTTATCGATTTGATGTTCCAGTCGTCCAGATCAAGGCTAAGCTCGCCGGTGAAGTTGTAGCCTTCACGGTCGTTGATCGCGTCCTGATCGGAGAAGCCATTGCGGAAGTTCGGCTCTTCGCCGCGGGCCTGGGCGAAGGTGATGATCGTATCGCCGCCAAGCAGCGAGCCCAGCGCGTTTTCGGGAGCGACGGTCGGGCCGAAATAGTGGAAGGCATAGTTGTTATCGTCTTCGCGGTAATACTCGGCCTGAACGGTCAGCGTGAGATTGCTGCTGAGGTTGGCCAGCAAGGAGCCGCGCAGTGCATAGGCGTTGCGATCATCGACATCCTCCCCTGTGACGAGGTTCACGCCATAGCCGCTGCGGTTGTCATATCGACCCGCGATGCGCAGCATCACATTGTCGCCTGATACCGGCCCACTCACCGCCCCTTCAAGCGCCACGGCATCGTAATTGCCGTAGCTGGCGCGCAGATAGCCTTCGAGCTGGTCCGTCGGCTTCTTGGTAACGAGGTTCATGGCCCCGGCCGTCGCCCCGCGCCCGTACAGCGTGCCCTGCGGGCCGCGCAGCACTTCGACGCGCTCGACATCGTAGAAGCCGGCCAGTTGGGCCGCAGGACGGGCGATGATGACCCCGTCCTGCAAGAACGCCACAGCACCGTCAGCGCCAAGGTCGATACTGGTCATGCCGATGCCGCGAATAAAGGTGCGGTTCACGCCGAACTGATCGCCGACAGATACGTTCGGGATGGCACGTGCAAGACTTTCGATGTCTTCGATCTTACCCGGCCCGATGGCGTCCTGCGTGACGGCGGAAATCGACGCTGCGATCTCGCTTAGCGATTCCTGCGACCGTCGCGCCGTGACGATAATGTCGCCGCTTTGTTGGGCAGCGGTGTCGGGCTGATCTGCCTGATCCGCCATGTCCTTGGCTGCGACCGGTTGTGCGGCCGCCATCAATCCCGTTGCCCCACTGGCCAGCAGCACCGCCCGCGCTGCCATGCGCCAGCGCCCCTTGGCGCCGGGTGCTGGATAAAATTCGACCGTCGATGCCATGTAGTCCATTACCGCTCTCCCCAAACGTAGCTTGACCTGAAGGCCTATTTTGCTACTTGGGAGTAGCTATAGAGATTAATCGGTATCTTGCAAGCGTCTGGTTCAAGCTCTTGCTGACAACGTTGGCAATTGCCGCCGCCGCAGCCAGCCGGACAAAAGCTGGGCAAGGCGCGAAGAGGGGATGAAATGACAGTCGACCTATCGAAGACCGCTGAACCGGATGCACCGGACTCCGGCCCATTCTCGCGCGAGCAGATACGCAGTGCTCTTGAAGATGCCGACCCGGTCACTCTGTTGCTGGTGCTGACGCAGTTTTCCCAGGATCCTGCACTGCTGGAGCGCGCCCGGCCCTTCATCAATGGGCCGATGAATTACCAGGCCAACATTCCGGGCGAACTTCAGGCCGAGATTCGCGACAGATTGAGCGATGTTCTTGTCCGCCACTACAGGGCTAACGCTGACGTGCCCCCGATGCCGGAAGGTCCGCTTCTGCAGCAAATGCTCAGCACTGCGGCCGGTGAGCCAGTGGCCGAAGATTATGTCGCGATGATGCGCGAGGATCTGGATGCCGAGCGGGCCGATCCTGGTCGGTTACGCTGGCGCAAGCCGATTGAACCAACCGTGCTGGAAGGCTTCCATACGCTGATCATCGGCGCGGGAATGTCCGGCCTGTGCGCCGCGATCAGGCTGCGCGAGGCGGGGCTGCCGTTCACGATCATCGAGAAGAACCAGGGCATCGGCGGCAGTTGGTACGAAAACATCTATCCCGGTTGCGGCGTTGATACGCCTAACCATTTCTATTCGTACTCCTTTGCGCTCAATCATGATTGGTCGCACTTCTTCGCCCGGCGCGACGAATTGTGGAGCTATTTCGAAAATGTCGCCGATCGGTTTGATATCCGCAAACATATCCGGTTCGGTGAGGAAGTGCTGGCGTGCCGCTTCGATGACGGCAGGCAAGTCTGGTCGGTCGACGTGCGCAGGGCGGACGGCACTGTCGAAACGCTCCAGGCCAATGCGATCATTTCGGCCGTCGGTCTGTTGAACCGGCCCAAGATCCCTGAATTCGAAGGGCTCGCCGATTTCCAGGGTCCGGTCATGCACACCGCGCAGTGGGATGCGAATTTCGACTGGGCAGGCAAGAAGGTCGTGCTGATCGGCACCGGAGCCTCTGCGCAACAAGCCGCGCCCACTATGGCTGATGCCACCGAGCATCTCACCATCGTCCAACGATCCGCCCATTGGGTCGTGCCCAACCCGAACTACTTTGCCGAAGTTGGCGACGGCCTCAAATGGGTGCTGAAGCACGTGCCATTTTATGTGCGGTGGTACCGGTTTCAACTCTTCTGGGCCTTCGCCGATGGGCTGCATGCGGCCTTGCAGGTCGATCCAAACTGGGAGGACCCGGAGCACTCCGTAAACATGATCAATGCGCGCCACCGGCGGTTTATGGAGGAATATGCCAAGTGCAAATTGGGCGAAGGTTCGCCCCTTCTGGCCAAGGTCATTCCCGACTACCCGCCATACGGAAAGCGTATCCTGATCGACAACAAGTGGTTTGAGATGCTGAACCGCGACAATGTCAGCCTCGAGACGGGCGGGGTCGCGCGCATCCATCCACACGCGGTCGAGCTGGAGGATGGCACCATCATCGAAGCCGATGCGATTGTCATGGCGACGGGATTCCGCACCACAGAAGTCCTGTTTCCTATGAAGATTACAGGCCGAGGCGGCGTGGATATCCATGCGATGTGGGGCAAGGACGACGCAACCGCCTATCTGGGCACGATGGTTCCGCAGTTCCCCAATTTCTTCACCCTTGTCGGGCCCAACACCGGCTTGGCGCATGGCGGAAACGTGATTTTCGTGACCGAGTGCCAGATGCGTCTGGTGCTCAACTGCCTGCGCGAACAGATTGAGCGGGGCGAAAAGACGATCGAGGTCCGTCAGGATGTGCACGATGCCTATAATGACGAAGTCGAGGAACTCCACTCGCGGATGGTCTGGACTCACAAAGGCATGACAAGCTGGTATCGCAACGAGCGAGGCCGGGTATTCGCGCTGCTCCCGTATCGTCTCGTCGATTATTGGAAGATGACGAGCAATTTCGACCCACAAGAGTTCATCTTTGCCTAGGCACCCATCGTGACGTCGCTTGCGCCGATCAACCCTTTGCAGCTTCCGGACGGCTCGTCGATCCAGGGTTACTGCGCGCCGCACCTGCTGGCGGTGCTGGACGCCTTCGCAATGAACTTCGAAAAGCGCGGCGAGGTGGGGGCGGGGTTATGCGTCACGCATCGCGGTGAGACGGTGATTGACGTCTGGGGCGGCGTTGCCGATGTCGCGACAAGCACCCATTGGCAGCGGGATACGACCTGCGTCGTGTTTTCCTGCACTAAGGGGGCCGCCGCGCTGTGCCTGCATCTGCTGGTGCAGGACAAAGCCATTGCCTACGATGATCTGGTCGAGACAATCTGGCCGGGTTTCGCCCAGAATGGGAAGGGTGGCACCACAATCGCCATGCTGCTCGATCACCGCTCGCCGGTTCCCCACTTCCGGGCACCGATCAAGGCGGATGGCTTTCTTGACTGGGACTACATGGTGAAGCGCGTCGAAGAGGAGGAAGCCTTCTGGCAGCCCGGAACGCGCCAAGGCTATCATGGCTTGTCATATGCATGGACTGTCGGACAGGTGGTTCGCCTTGTCAGCGGCAAGCCGCTCGGACAGTTCTTTCGCGAAAGCGTGGCAGAGCCGTTCGATATCCCGTTCCATATTGGCCTGCCGCCCGAAGATGGCGGCAATATGGCCCGGCTGATCCCGGTTGATCGCAAGTCGATCGATTTCACGAATCCTTTCTATATGACCGCCACTTCGGATCGTGCGAGCCTTGCAGGACTGTTCCTCTACAATCTGGGTGGCGCTGCTTTCGACACACCCGTCTATCACCGCGCGGAAATCGCCAGCGCCAACGGCATTACCAATGCCAGGGGTCTTGCGATGCTCTATCGTGCGATGATCATGCCGGACGGTCTGCTGACCCGCGAAACCATTGACCGGCTGCAACGGCCTTCGGGCGAAAGTTCTCAGGACGAAGTTCTTTGCCGTCCTTCAAGTTTCAGTGGCGGCTTCATGAAGGCCATGCCCACCATCGGCAGCACGTATGACGGGCTGGCGATCCCGCAATCCGCCTTTGGCCATGTCGGTATGGGGGGCAGCCTCGGCTTTGCTGACCCACCGGGCGAAATCACCTTCGGCTATGCCATGAATCGGATGGGCCCTACTGTGCTTTTGAACGAGAGAGGGCAGGCGCTCGTCGACACACTCTACAGGACAATATGACCCGCCAAATCGTCTGACCCACACAGCTGGAGGCCTGATGGACAACTTCAACCTGGGAACCGTGAGGGTTCATCGCATCGAGGAATGGCGCGGGAAATTCTCCCCACCGTGTGAACTTTTCGCCGGTTTTACATCCGCAGGTTGGGAGCCCCACGCTGAGGAGTTTGCGCCGGAGTATTACGACCCCGCCAGCGGCAAGCTTTTCGCCTTCCTGCAGAGCTGGGTTCTGGACACCGGTACGCAGCGCATCCTGTTCGACACAGGCGCAGGCAATGACAAGGACCGTCCCAACTTGCCGATCTTCGGCAACCTGCAGTCCGACTTCCTTGGGAATCTTGCCCGCGCAGGATACCAACCCGAAGACATTGATGTGGTCGTCTGCTCGCACATCCATGTCGATCACGTAGGCTGGAACACGCGGCTTGTGGATGGTCGTTGGGAGCCGACGTTCCGCAACGCGCGCTATGTCCTGCCTCTGGCCGACCGGGCATATTGGGACCCGCAAGACGAAGCCTCACAACCGGGCGTGGTGGGGGCAGCGGTGAATGCCGGGATGTTCGACGACAGCGTCAAGCCGATCATCGAAGCCGGCCTCGCCGAATGGGCCGAGGATGGGTTCGAGGTGGCCGACGGACTGATCTTGCGATCATGTCCTGGCCACACCCCGGGCAGCATGATGCTGGAAGTGGCAGGCACCGAACATAGCGCCATGTTCGTCGGCGACGTTGTCCATCATCCTGCTCAAATATATCGTCCCGAATGGAACAGCATTTTCTGCGAGAATCCCGAGCAGGCACGTGACACCCGGCGAGCGGTGCTCGAACTGGCCGCCAGCCGCGAAGCGTTGCTGGTTCCGGCCCATTTCGGCGGAAACCACATGGTGAGGGTGCTGCGCGAGGGCAGCGGCTTTCGCCCGCTGCTGAACCCGCTCTAGCCTGCGACGCATAGCGCGGGAAAGCCCACCGACCGTAATGACAAGCAGGGAGAGCACACCAGATGGCCGCCAATGTCACAATCGCACCGCTCGATACATCCGACCCGGCGCTGATCGATGATCCCTGGCCCATTTTCACCGCACTGCGCGAGAGGGACCCGTTCCATTGGTCGAAGTTTGGCTATTGGGTCGTTTCGCGGCACGAGCATGTCCGTGATGTGCTGATGAACCGAAAGGACTTCGGCACCGGTGATTTTGCCGCAAACCTGCGCCTGTTTTATGGGCCGGATTTCGATTTGCTGGCCAATCCTGCCTATCTCTGGTTGTCCGAGGTGTTCATCATGCAGGACCCTCCGCAGCACACGCGGATCCGGAATTTGGTGGTCGGCGCTCTCACGGCCAAACGTGTCCGTGCGATGGAGCCTCGCATCGGCGAGATTGCCGCGAGCCTCATCGACCGGTTCAAGGCTGACGGCAAGGTCGATCTGATCACCGGCTTTGCCTACAAGTTTCCGGTCATGGTGATCTGCGACCTGATGGGCATTGATTATGAATCGCCTGGGATGGCCGAGATCATCGCAGCAATCCCCGAAGCCTTTGCTGTGTTCGAGGCCCGGCTCCTTTCACCAGATGAGCTTGCACGGGCCAACCGTCGTATTCTCGAATTGGAAGCGTTCTTCGAGGCGCAGTTCGCTGACCGCCTGGCGAATCCGCGCGACGATCTGCTGACCTCGCTCGCCCACACCGGCCAGGAACCGGGCGGACTTTCCGTTCACGAAGCGATCACTGTAACCATCGGACTTTTTGGCGCGGGCTTCGAGACCACCGCCAACATCATCGGCAACGGCCTCTACGCCTTGCATGCCCATCCTGACCAATGGGCCCGGATAGTGGCTGACCCGTCCGGCATGGCAACAGGCGCCTGTGAGGAGGCGCTGCGTCATCAAAGCTCACTGATCGCAACTTATCGCACTGCGCTGGTCGACACGACCATATGCGGCCAGCCGATCAGTGCGGGCCAACGCGTGCTGACGCTGATCGCGGCCGCCAACCGTGATCCGCGCAAGTTCGCCGATCCTGAGACATTCGATATCGCGCGCGGCAGTGCCGAGCACCTGACCTTTGGCGGCGGAATCCACTTCTGCGTCGGCGCAGAACTCGCTCGGATCGAGACGCGGGTGGCGTTTGAACATCTTGCGCGTGAACTGCCGGAAATGATGGTCGATACTGCGAATGCTCAATGGCGCGACAATTTTCTGTTCCGAGGCCTTACCTCGCTTAACGCAAAATGGTCTGTACCGGCTTGAGACGCTGTGCTGTTCACAGCCTTGCCAGAGGTTGGTGCGCTAGACACCAAGATCCTATCGTATGCGGAAAAGAGGAATAACTTACGGCATGGCCGGAAAGCTTTCAGCTGCGTATCTGCCGCTTCTCGAGTCTAGAAATGTTCGGCAGCGCGATTGCTCGCGGATGGCCGGTTTCGGCTTGAGCAGACCTTCAAGAGTAAGCTTTGGAGTGGCTTGAACTGGGTCGAAAGCATCCCAGCATAATTCAATCCGCAGGGCGGCTGATATTCTCCGGATGACCATTGCGGTCACAGGAGAATGATCATGGAGACGCCTGAAACTGATGTGAATGCAACGAAACGCCCGGTCTGGAACGCGGGAAGAAGTGTTGGCGCCAAGCGCGCGCTCAAACCGAAGCATATCTGGGAAATTCGATTTCTCCTCAATGAGCGCCGCCGATTGCGTGACCGCGCCCTCTTCGACCTTGCCATCGACAGCAAGCTGCGTGGCTGCGATCTTGTGAGGATGAAGATCGGTGACATCGTTAGTGGCGGGCAGATCCGGACGCGCGCAATCGTGATGCAGCAGAAAACAAGCCGTCCTGTTCAGTTTGAGCTGCTTCCGGATGCCCGTGCCAGTCTGCTGGCGTGGCTTGAGCGCCGGGGTGGAACCGTGGACGATTATGTTTTCCCAAGCCGGGTCGATCGCAACGGACACCTCAGCACCCGCCAATATGCCCGGCTTGTCGATGAGTGGGTAAGCGGGATCGGCTTGATGCGAAGCGAATATGGGACCCACTCCCTACGGCGAACCAAAGCATCGATCATCTACAGGGCAACCGGGAACCTGCGCGCTGTCCAGATACTCCTCGGCCACAGCAAGATCGAGAATACAGTCCGCTACCTCGGGATCGATGTTGAGGACGCACTTGCCCTTGCCGAGAACACGGAAATTTGAACAATCGGCTCCTCGTCGGCGGCGAGGAGCCGAATTCAACCTGTTTGGCCTGGGAATGGCTGCTGTCGTAAGCTCGTGGCCGGAAGCCCGACATACAGGAAGCGAGCCCGCAGCCCAGTGTGAACCGGCCTGCCCCCTTTTCCCCAATTCGCTTGGCTGAGTGCGCCGTTGAGTTAGGCGGCTTGCTGCGGCAATCCCATCCATGAGCGAAAGCGCCTCGCAGGGTCATAGGTTTGGCGCAGGTGCTCCAGCCGCTCCAGATTCTCGTCCTTCATGAACCGCGCCGGTCTTCGGCCAAGGTTCTCGTCGGCAAGCTGGATTCCCGCCGCGTGCGCCTCCATTACGGCCATCCGCTCGGCCGCCCAGCCGGCGTATCGCTGGTCGTCCTCGGCCCGCTTCCATTCGCCGTAGACCGCCAGATAACGCTTCGCCTCAAGCGAGAAGGCCATGTCGGGCCGCTTCGCCGGCGGATGCCAGTTGAGCCACAGGCTGTGGCTGGGCGCGGGGGGCATGGTCGCGGCGATCTGCTGGATACCCGGGAGCAGATCCTCGATCGGCGCGTCGGTCCAGATATTGTCCGCGCACCAGCGCACGCCGGGCGGGAAGTGGGTGATGTTGGCGGTCTGCGACATGAACCCCGTGCTCATCGGGAGCAGCGGCGTTGTGAAGCTGGCGAGCTTGCGGATCGGGCTGTCGTCGATAAATCTCACCGCCGCGCGCGCCTCGGCCCAACTGCCTGCCAGCACCGGCGCGATCACCTCGATGCCGGGCGCGAAGATGCCCAGGGCCTTGGGCGTGATGAGCATCTGGAACTCGACGCTGCGTGACACCTCGGCACCAACCGCATCGGCCCAGCGAAACACTTCATCAAGGTGACGCTGGCGGAAGACCTGCATCTTCATCGCGGTGACGCGCGGACGCGGATGGAGCCTCAGATGATAGCGCAGGACCACCGCAAAGAAGCCCGGACCCGAGCCGCGCGCGGCCCAGAACAGGTCCGGGTTCTGCTGCTCGCTTGCGTGCAGCGTGGTGCCGTCAGCCAGCATAAGGTCGAGGCCAATCACACTCTGGGTGGCAAGGCCCAGTTCGCGGCTACCCCAGCCGAACCCGCCCTGCAACAAGAAGCCGCCGAGCGCGACATCAGGCGCATGCGCGATCGGAAAGAACAGACCGTGGCGCCCTAGCGCGCGATCGAGATCGAGCCCCCAGCAGCCCGGGCCAACCTGTGCGCTGCGCGCCGCCGGATCGATGGCGATGTCGCGCATCCGCGCCATGCTCAAGAGCAGGCCGCCATCGCGAAGGTGATTCTGCGCCCACGAGTGCCCGCCCGAGACGATGCTGACCTGCCAGCCGTTGTCGCGCGCGGTCGCGAGGGCGCGGCGCACGTCGTCGGCATCGTTCGCTTCGACCAGCATGTGGGGACGAACGCCGGGATCGCGGGCGTTGAAACTGGTGGCGAGCACGGCCGCATCGAAGCCCGCCTCGCCGCGCTGCCAGATGCGCCCCTTGCCCTTCGGGCGTTTCATGCCTGCCGCTCGCGATAGGCAGCGCCGAAGGTTTCGAACAGGTCGGGCAGAAATCCCGCGAGATGCGCCATCTCCTGCGCATTGTGGACCAGCAGGTCGGCCGGTGCGGGCAGCAGACCGGCGGCCAGGGGACGGATCGCCCGCGCCAAAGCGCGCCGCAACAGCCCGGGATCATCGCCGATCGCGGTGTTCTCCCCGCCCATCCACATGCGCGAGCGCATCTCGCAGCCGCCTGCAACGGGGCGCAGCTGGTGAAGCAGCCAGCCGCCTTTCAGCGCCGTGCCGGGGACGCCGACCCGGGCACAGATCGCCACCTCGCCCTGCGCGGCCAGCCGGGCCTCGTCGAGCCCCATTGCCGCCGGGCGCACGAAGCCGATGGCGCCCTCGACAAGGCGCGGGCCGAGATATTCGGTGATGAGCGAAGTGCGCCCGACATAGCTTTCATCATTGCGCCCATCGGCCCAGCGCGCAGCGATATGCGCCTTGGGGTGCCACAGCTTGTAACGCAGCGCCTCGCAGCCGTGCCAGCCGAACCACCAATCCCACATCTCGGGCGTCACGCCGGGCATCAGCGTCAGGCAGAACACCCGGATCGATCCGTCACGCGGACGCGCATAGCCGGTTTCGACCGGCCAGTAGCTGGGCTCGATCAGAGACCCGGCGGCGGTGACCGGAGGGAAGAGTTCGTCCGCCTGCGGCCCGATCAGCAGCGCCTCGGCCACCTGCGGCTGGAGCGGCCCGATCTCTGGGTTGTAGAACCGCGCATAGGGGCTCTGGGCGAGATCCTCGGGCGAATATCCAAGCCGTCTATGCATCATCGGTCGTCCCCGGCGCATCATCCAATTCACGATAGGCCGCAATCAACGAAGGACGCAGTTCCTCGCTGGAATGGTGCAGCAGTTCGGCCAGCCACCCCCGGCGGACCTGCGCGATGCTCTCGCGGCTCGGGAAGAAGCCTGAACCCCACATGCCCAGCACCGCCAGCAGCTGGATCGCCAGATGACGGCCGAGCGCGGCGCTATTGGTGTGCGGGGCAAGCTCGCCCCGTTCCACCGCCCGTGCTGTCAGCTGCTGCGCGGTCGCGATTGCGCGCGCCACCCCGGCCTCGCGCGCCTCGGGATGATCGGAGGTCATGATCGCGTGGTAGATGCCGCGAAAATACTCCTCATCGCTGGCGAAGAATGCCTCGGTCCGCGCGAGCGCTTCGAGCAGATGGCCAATGGCCGATCCCTGCCCGGCGGCAGCGCCGAGCGGGGCAAGCTGCAATTGCGCCTCGTCCAGCAGGGCAATCAACACATCGGTCTTCGAGCCGAACAGATTGTAGGGTGTGCGCAGGCTCACCCCGGCCTCATCGGCCAAGCGGCGCATGCTGAGCTGCGCGATCCCCTCCCGGCGAATGATGCCTTCCGCCGCGGCGCAGATGCGGGCCCGATTGAACGCCTTGGCTTCTTCGCGTCGCGACATGGGTCGAGGTTGCATATTATTATAACGCGTGTCAATAATTTCTGGATATCGCCAAGAGAGGAAAAATCGCATGGTGCCAAGACGCCGCCTGGCAACACGGCCATGGCAAGTAACGGGAGCAGTGCTTGCCTTAGGGGTTGCAGGTGTCTTCGCGGCGTGGGCGAGCGCACCCGATCCGCGGTTCAATCCGGCAAGCTTCGAGGACACGCCGCTTGTGCAGCGCATCGCGCCAATCGAAGAGGCAGTGACGCTGGCGCAATTTCGCGGCAGCGACGGCCGCATCCGGACGCTGCTGGTGCTTGCCCGCGAAGGTGATCGTGTGGCCGGTATCGATCTCGCCGCGCTCGGCGCGCGCGACGGGGAGGATCCTCTCGCGGCGCTGGCCGGTATCGATCGCGGCCGGCTTTCTGCCGATGGTCTGGCGGGACTGCCGCGGATCACATTACAGATCGGCGAGCTGCTCCCCGCCGCGCCGATCGGCAACCGGCATATCGGCACGGGCACCAATTTCCCCGAGCACGCGCGCGAGGCGAACAGCGCGGCGGTGTTCCAGTTCCCCAAGTTCGGCACCGCTAGTCCGGCGCGGACAACGGTGCGCGCCCGGCCGGGAATCCTGCTCGATTATGAGGTCGAGATCTGCCTGCGCTTCGACCGCCCGGTGCGCAGCCTTGCGGATTTCGACGCGGCGGTGAAGGCCTTCTTCCTGTGCGGCGATTTCACTAACCGCAATGCGCTCATCAACCTGGCCGACCCCGACAACCTCGATTCCGGCCGCGGCTTCAGCGATGCCAAGAGCGGCCCCGATTTCTTCCCCACGGGGCCGTTCATCGTCGTGCCGCGCGACTGGAAGGTCTTCGTGGCGAACATCCGCATGACCACGTCGGTTAATGGCGCGCCGCGCCAGGACGCGCGCGGCAGCGAAATGACACTCGATTTCCGGGCGTTGGCGGGCAAGGATCTGGCAGGCATGTCGGCACCGCGCTTCCTCTATGCGGGGCGCTACACCCGGTTGATGCCAGATGGCGCGATTCCCGAAGAGGCGACGCTGATGTCCGGCACGAGCGAAGGCACGATTTTCACTCCGCCGACCCGCGCCGACTACATCGAGGCGGGTCTTGCCTATGTGCTTCAGGGTGGCCCGCTTGCGCGGCGCTCCGCGCTCGATACGGCCCGCCAGACCTTCATCGCCAACGAGCTTGCCGGTCGGCACTATCTGCAACCCGGCGATATCGTGCGCCACGGATCGAACGATCTGGGAGACATCGCGATCAAGGTGATTGACTGATGCTGGCACCTTCTTGCGGCATGGGCCAGCCAATTGATTGCGACACGACGAATGGTGCTGAAGCCGCCTTTCGGCTCCCCGCCCAAACCTGGCAACGAGCACGGTCATTGCGCGATCCGGAAAACGGAATGGCCCTTTCTGGAGGAAGCGGACATTCAATGCGGTGAGCTCGAACGACCGGGTCTGGGTCGAGAGCTGCCAATCTTCGGCACGTAATCGGCACTCAGCCAATGCTCGGCAAATCTACAACTCGGAAAACAGACCCGGATCCGGCATCGCGGACAAGGTCAACGCGCTGGCCGTCCCAGTGGTAGTCGAGGTGCCGCCCCTGAAGCGGGTTTGAAGCGCAGTCCGGGTAGAAAAGCGCAACGCATTCCCCACCCGGATGCCGGGCGCTCGGGTAGGCAATCCCGTCCGATCCCGCGCCCTTGAGTTGCCGCGCGAGTGCTTGGGATGCGGCGTAGCTGTCGGGATCGAGCGCCGGAACCGGCTCCCCCGCGAGAGCTCGGAGGTCATGCAGGTCTGCATCGACCGACATCATGATTTCCCGAAACTGCGACGTCCAGCCAGGGACTTCTCTAGTCCGTGCCATGAAGCGGGCATGATGGTGGATGGTCTCGAACAGCGCGGTTTCGAACCGATCCCCGACGTAGAGAACACCGTAACTGCCATCGGTAAAGCGGCTTGGCCGGTCGGTGCTGACGTGGGTGAATGGCGCCATGAGGTAGGAGGCGCCATTGCCGGCGACGCGCCGGGCGACTGGAACGAGGTCAAGATTGCCAATCGTCGTCATGATGCGGGGATTGGTCTTCTGCTCTGCCGAAATCAGCAGCGGCCAGTCGGCTGGATCGGCGATGTCCTCGAACAGATCAATCGGCGGAAAGGCACTCCGGATGATCCGAACTGCGCCCTTCCACTCAACTCGAGAAACGGGGATATCCGCCGCTTCGCTCACCAGCCACCGCGTGTCGCGTCGAGGTAGCGACGCACCCGCATAATGTCGGTCAGATCGCCTCCCAGCATCACGTCGAGCGCACTGGCTCCGCCGAACGCTTCATTCGCTGCTCTGATCCAAGAATACCCGCGGGTGGCCTCCGAGAAGATGATCCGAAGCGCCTTGTGAATGCCCATGAGGTTGGACAGACGCGCACGACCGTCACGCGATACGCGCCCCGGCCCTTCCGCCTTCCAGCGGCGATAGGAGCGAACCGGCATGTCGAGCAGCGTTGCCGCCTGCTCGTCGGTCAGATCCCACTTGCCGAACAGATTGAGGACTGCCCGGAACATGGCAGCTGCCTCGTCCTTCGTAATCGGATCGGGTCGGAAGGCGGTAACGGCAGTGTCAACAGGTTGCAGAGCCAGCACGACAGTTCTCCATATGGCAGCGTTTACGCCAAATAATGCCATTTGGCAAGTAATTATGCCGATAATGCCAATCTGGCGATGACACCCGCTGCGCCATCGATCGGCACAAAGAGCCGGGTCCGGTAGCGGATGATCTCGGCAAAGCAGCCTTGGGCCTTGTACCAGTCGAGGCGAGCAGCACTCCATCCCGTAATTTCAATTCGCTGCGAGCCATTCACAAGGCTGCGCTTGACCATGAGCTGATCGCGTCCGGTGAACTCCATTGCCCGGCCCGTCGCCAGGACGGTCTGGACAATGTCGTCGGCGGAAAGCGTCTGTTCCCGTTCGAGACCAAGCGCCCGGCACAGTTCGGGCACGCAGTGGACGGGAACCTCACGGCCTAGCAACGAGCGACCATCGGCTGCCGAGATGCGGTTCACCCTCACGAAATCGGACGGCAGCTTGTCCCAGACCGGAAGCAGGAGGCCGGTCGCAAGATACAGGCGCTCGCGCTTGTGGCTGGTCCGCGCTTCCTCGACCTCAGGTGCCCAGGCCTCGTGGAAAGCGTCGACGGAAATTGGCTCCCAGCTGCTCTCCGCCAGCTGATCCTCGGTGATGTGGCTGCGCCCGAGCGGACGCAGCAATTCGAAGCGGGTCACGCGCGTGCCGTCATCGGCAAGAAAACTACGGGCGGGGACCAGCAGGGCGACCCGACCTGAGCGGGCGTTCCGAACCGGGCGCTGCCGCTGCCCGGTAAGGCCGTGAACCTCCTCGAGCCGCTTCAGCGTGAGCGGCTTCAGAGCTCTGGCGATTTCCAGTTCGAGCAGATGGGTGGTCGCGCCCGAGGCCGGATCGGTACGCAGCAGTGTGTCCGACAGGACAGTGAAGTCCTCGACCGCGATCGTCTCGAGGCCAAGATCGAGTGTGCCTGCCTGACGGGCGGCATCGATGCGCGCTTCGACCAACCCCATGAACTCATCGAAGATCGCGTTCTGCAGAGCAATGGGAAGAGCAAGAATGCGATTGAGCCACCGCTGGATCGAGGGCAGGTCATCGACCATTGAACCATCGGGCGCTTCGATCCGCAGGCCTGTCAACTCCTGAAAGCGCCCAAGGCTGACCGCCTCGAGTTTGCAGGTGAACAAGAGGCCGAACCAGCGATGAAGCGCCTCCTTGGCGTAGATGCTTTCGAGATTGTCGGCCGGATCGAACAGGTTCTGCCCGCCGGTCTGGCGCTGCCCACGCGTCAGAGCGCCGAGGCTGTCAAGGCGGCGTGCGATCGTCGAGATGAAGCGGCGCTCGCCGCGCACATCGGTGGTCACCGGCCTGAACAACGGAGCCGATGCCTGGTTGGTGCGATTGGTCCGGCCAAGCCCCTGTATTGCGGCGTCAGCCCGCCAGCCCGGCTCGAGAAGAAAGTGGACGCGGCGGGCCTGGTTCTTCGCGGCTAGATCAGCATGATAGCTACGCCCGGTTCCACCGGCGTCGGAGAACACCAGAATGCGCTTGGTGCCGTCCATAAACGCCTGAGTTTCAGCGACGTTGGCGCGCGGCGAACGGGACTGCAGCTTCTGGCGGCCATCGCGGTCGATGATAAGCCGCCGCGTCCGGCCGGTCACTTCCGCCACTAGGTCGACGCCGAGGCGTTCGATGATGGCATCGAGCGCAGTAGCAATCGGCGGCAAGGCGCAGAGCTGTTCGATCATCCGGTCGCGCGCGGCGAGCGCGGAGCGGCACAGCACCGGTGCACCATGCTCATCGCTCATCGGCTCGGAGCGAGGATTACCGTTTTCGTCGGTGAACACCGCCATCAGGCGGACAGGAAAGCTCTTGGCGAGATAGTCGATCACGTACTCCCGCGGGGAGAGGTCGATCTCGAGAGCTTCGCGCTCCTCGTCAGACAGATCGGCAAGCCGGCGGTTGAGCATGGCTTCGGCGGTCGAGACCAGTTGGACGACTACAGCGCTTCCGTGGGCAAGCGCGCTGTCGATGGCTGGCAACAGGCTCGGCAGCTTCATCGACAGAAGGAGCTGCGCGAAGAAGCGCTGCTTGGTCCCCTCGAAGATCGACAGCGCTGCGGACTTGGCTCCGGAGTTGAGCGTCCCGCCAGTTTCGCAATCGACGATCCGGGTCGCCTCCAACGCTTCG
The DNA here is from genome assembly GCA_964594845.1 of uncultured Porphyrobacter sp. Classification (GTDB taxonomy): domain Bacteria; phylum Pseudomonadota; class Alphaproteobacteria; order Sphingomonadales; family Sphingomonadaceae; genus Erythrobacter. The sequence continues at coordinate 20,846 of CAZQOO010000020.1, forward strand.
CGCAGGTTGGCGTGAATGATCGCCCACGCTTCAGCATAGGCATCGTAGACCGCGATCTGCTCTTCGGTCAGGCAATGCTCGAGGATCTCGTACTCGACACCCGCGAAAGAGAGTGCGCGCGCGGTGTAGAGGCCGAGCGATTTGAGATCCCGCGCGACCAGTTCCATCGCGGCGATGCCGCCGTCACGAATATCGGCGACGAAGTCCTCGCGATTGGCGAAGGCGGTTTCCGGACCCCAAAGCCCAAGGCGCGTCGCATAGGCCAAGTTGTTGACGTCGGACGCGCCGGTTGCCGAGGCATAGAGCACACGTGCGCGGGGCAGGAGGTTCTGCAGGCGCACCCCGGCAATGCCCTGCTCCGATCCTTTGACCTTGCCGCGGGATCCTTCCCCGCCAGCGGCGTTGGCCATGGCGTGCGCTTCATCGAAAACGATCACGCCTTCGAAATCTTCACCGGCCCAGGCGAGTATCTGGTCAAGGCGCGTTGCGTCGTTTCGGCCCGACCGCAGGGTCGGATAGGTGACGAAGAGGATGCCCTCCCGCATCGCGACGGGTGTACCCAGCTTCCAGGATGCCAGCGGCTGGATGTCGATCGGGAGGCCGCCAAGGGCTGCCCAGTCGCGGCGGGCGTCTTCAAGCAGCGCCTCGTTCTTCGATATCCAGATATGGCGGCGTTCGCCGCGCACCCATCGATCAAGAATGACGCTCGCAACCTGGCGGCCCTTCCCGGCACCTGTTCCGTCCCCAAGAAAATAGCCCAGTCGGTAGGTCTGGCCTTCCGCGGATGCCTTGAGTGAACAGCCCTTGTCCTCTGGCTCGAACCGGCCGGGTAAATCGCGCGCATGGGCGCTTGCAGCATAGATCAGGGTCTCCGCCTGGGCAGCCGACAGCAGTCCCTTGGCAATGAGCCCGTCGGGAAGCTGCGGCAGTGCGTCAGGCATCGGAGCAGCGATTGACCCCATGGCGACGGACTCAACAAGCGGCGTCGGATGCCCGGCCGCGCCATCGATTACGATCCTGCTCGGGCGATAGGGCAGATAGTGGCCAACCTGAGGGGCAAGCGGCGCAGGGGTTTCGAGCGACTGGTAGGTGAGCGGCTTGATGGCGGAGGCAGCAGGAGTGATCCTTGCTGGTGTCGGCAGCGGCCTGCGCGGCGCGGCGACCAGAAGGAACGGCGCACGGGTCGGAAGCTTCGATTGCTCTGCATCAGCGTGCAGGCTGGCGCGAGCCGGCAAGGCATCAACAATATCGGCCAGCTGGCGAAAGTCGTCCGTGCGAATAGCGACGGGCTCGTTGGCGCCTTCCACCTTGTCGATCACAAGCAGACGGGTAGTGATCCCGGTGCCATGCTTGACGAACGCACGTTCGACCGCAGCATTGAGCCGCAGCGAGATCGGTCCCTTCAGCCCTGCAAGGAACCTGCCGCAGTCAAACCATTCAGGCATGATCGCGACAAGGCGACCACCGGGGGCAAGCCGAGTCCACGCGGAGCGGAGATGCCTCGCCCCGGTGCGACCATCGTGGCCCCGCTCGATCCCGTGAGAATAGGGCGGGTTCATGAGCACGACGCTTGGGACGACGGCCGGATCGAGCAATTCGTCGATCAGCTCCGCATCATGTCCGGTCACGCGGGCAGCCGGGAACGCCACAGTCAGGCAGTCGCGGCGCAGCGGTGAAATTTCGTTCAGGACTAGGCGGGCGCCGGCTTTGGCGACCCAGACCGCAAGCATCCCCGTTCCGGCCGAGGGTTCGAGCACGAGCTCGTTGGGCATCAGTCCACAGGCCCGTGCGGCAAGCCAGGCAAGCCGCGGCGGCGTTGCAAACTGCTGCCATTCGATCTGCTCGTCGCTGCGATTGGTCTGGGTCGGAACTCGGGCATCGAGGCGGCAGAAGAACTGATCCGCCTCGTCGATCGGGCTCGTGAGCTGGATCTGATCTGATGCTTGCAGGTGTTGAACCTGCGCCAACTCTAGCGCAGCGTGAGCATCACGGACTGACCATGCCCCGAGTGCATCGGTTCCGCCGAAGTGGTCCGTCATGATGCGGTTGATGTCGCTGCGCGAAATCGTGCGGCTTGCTGCAAACTGCGACGCCATTGCTTTGGCTGCTGTCACGACAAGCGGCGGAGATGGTGGATCGAATGCGAAAGCGAGGGAAGAGTTGGACATGGGAAACCTCCTGAAGAGGTCCTGCGTCTCGCAGGCCTCAATCAGCCGAAGGCCCCCTCCCCTCTGGCTCGCTGATCAGGTTTCCCGAGCGAGCCTCGCCTTGAGTTCATCATTCCAGTCGAAACCGGCGGACGCCGACGCTCGCGGCTGAATGACACGGCCCGGCGCAGAATATGCCTTTAGGGCGCGCCTCTCAGCGAGTTCGCCTCCTGCATCATTGTCGATGAACAAGTGGAGCTCGCGCACACTCTCGGGAATCGCGACGAGGCCGAAACGCTCGTTTCCGAGCGTTGCCCAGCAAGGGATCCCGAACAGCTGCATAGCAGAAAGGGCGCTTTCGATACCTTCGGCAAGGCCCAACCGGCCCGCTGCTGGCGGGGCAAGTCTGACAGCACCACAGCCGAGGCTTCCCAGTGCACGCTTGGGACGCTCGAAACCTGCCAACCTGCCGCTTCCGGGATCAAGGAAAGTCCGGTGCACCGCGATTACGCCGACGTCAGTTGTGACGGCCGCCAACATGGCCGGGAGGAATTGGACTGCACCGCGTGGCCCGAGCGGCGTTCGCTGGAGATAGCGAAGCTGATCAGAGGCACGCAGAATCCCGCGCTGCGCGAGGTATACTTCGACAGGGGTGCCGGGGATCGCCGTCGTAGAGTGCCACAACCGTCGTGCGTTGGAATTGAAGGCTCTTTTTTCCAGTCGATCAGCGGCCACGGCGCCAGCGCCATCGAACAGGTCACGGCTTCGAACACCCTGGCGGTCCAGTGCCGCAATGACCTCCTCGTTCGAGCATCCTGCGAAGCAATGAAACAGGATCGCTTTCCGACCGAGTGTCACGCTCAGCGAGGGAGTTCGGTCGTCGTGCGCAGGGCAGCAGCACATGCCCTTGTTCTGACGCCATGTTCCACTGAGGCTTTCGACGATCATGCGAGCGCGGCGATCAAGGCGATGAGCATTCGTTTGTTGGGGCATCGACCCACTCCGTTTGATGTGCCCCTCCCGCGCAGCCTCCGCTCTGCATGCGCGCCAACTGATTTCCCTCCATGCTATGTTCTATATATGTTCTTAGATGAGTCGGCCATCGAGGATCGAGCAATGACCCCAAAAATCCTGTTCTTCGCCAGCGCCTGCATCACGACTGCGCTCGGCTTCCCGGTCAGCGCGCAAGAAGAAGAGCGATCATCTGATCAGGTAGTATCCGGACATTCCGTTAGCGGCGTCCGCATCGCGGAGGCTTCCAACGGGTTCCAGCTGGTCGAGCATGGACTATGGCGCAGTCATAATGAGGCTACGCCCGCCAATTTCGATATCGGCGCTGCACCGCGCGACGACCTCTCACGCCGCTATCAGCATGCCGCTGGAACCGGAGCCACGAGCTTTCGGAGAGCGAGCTTTTTGCCACACGTCTATGCAGCCGAGGCAAAGTACGCCCTGCCCCCGGGCTTGCTCGACGCGCTCGTCTGGACGGAGTCCAGGTACAATCCGTTGGCCGTCAGCCGTGTCGGAGCAGCGGGCCTCGGACAACTGATGCCGGCGACCTCCAGAGAGCTCGGCGTCGCCAATCGCTTCGATCCTGTTGCAAATGTCGACGGTGCCGCCCGCTATCTTCGGCAGATGCTCGATCGTTTCGGAGTGGTGCACCTCGCCTTGGCAGCCTACAACGCCGGGCCCGGAGCCGTTAGGAAGGCTGGCGGCATTCCGCGGAATGGCGAAACGCCGGCCTATGTGCGGAATGTGCTTCGCCGGTGGAAGCTATAACAGGGGGATGATCTGGAGTGAGTAGCCAGCGGAAACGCTTATCAGGTCGATTGACGAAGGGGGCTCGAAGCCTCCTTCTCACGACCTCTGACGAGCATATCTGGATCGTAGAGACGCTGGATGTTGACCAGTCACTCGTCGGCAAAAACGTCATTGTTGATGGCATTCCGACGGCCGCCGACCGCATTCAAGCTGACTGGATCGGCCAGATCTAGCCACCGCGAAATCGATCAATCTTTGATGGCACGGTTCAGGGCACACCCCCCAGAACCACCTCCGACAGCGCAGAAATCAGGAAATTAGGCGGCACTCTTCCCTCTTTTTTTGAGCTGGACCACCTTGTTCCCATCGAGGAAGTCGGCCCAATCCTGCATCATGCGTCGCCGAGGGACAAGATACTCGGCAGCGTTGTAAGCACCTCGGACGTCGTTCTTTTCGGAATGGGCAAGCTGCACCTCGACCCAATCCTCATGGTACTTCCGGATCCAAATCGCAGGTTTGCCAAACTCGACCAGTTGCTCGTTCGCCCAGGTGCTGGCGAGCCCCCGGAACCCATGGACCGTCTGCCGACTATGATAACCAAGCCGGTATAGGGCGTAGATCATAGTGTTTTCAGACAGCGGCTTGTCTGCGCTCACCCCAGGGAACAAGAATTCGCCTGTCGCGCGCGATATCATCGTCCTAGCTATCTGGGCAGCCTGAGCGGAAAGGGGGACAAGGTGCTCTCGCCCCATCTTCATCCGCGCAGCCGGGATGCGCCACAGAGGATTTTTGCCGTGGAGGTCCTCGAACTCTGATTTGACAGCGAGGCGAAGCTCCTTGGTCCGGACCCAGGTCAGCAAGGCGAACATGACCGCGTCCCTCGTGATTGCCGAGCGCCGGTCACCTTCTTCCTGGTAGTCTCGGACCTTCTCAATAAACGCGGGCAACTCAACAAGTGGCAAGCGACTCATGTGCTTTACCCTTGGCCGTGGCTTCAGGGCGCCGCGAAGATTTGCTGTCGGATCACTGGAGGCCAACCCGCAAGCAATGGCAAACTGAAAGACCTGACCCACCCCCTGCTTAGCACGCCGGCTGATATCGAGCGCGCCGCGTGACTCTATCCGGCGTATCATCTCCAGAACCTCTGGCGCGGTGATCTCCTGAATCGGTCTTTGGCCGATGTAGGGGAACACATCCCGCTCCATCCGGGACCAGACACGATCCGCATGCGCCGGATCCAGTGAAGTCTTTCGGTTCTCATGCCAGCGGTTCGCGACGGCGAAGAAGGTGTCCCCGCCCTCCGATGTTACTTGGCCCTTGGCCAACATCGGGTCCTTGCCTTCCGCGAGGGCGGCTTTAGCCGCCCGACGCTTTTCTCTGGCAGCTGCGATCCCCAATGCCGGGTAGGCTCCGAAGGAGAGGAGCTTCTCCTTGCCTGCAAAGCGGTACTTCATCCGCCAGAGCTTCGCGCCATTCGGCTGGACGAGCAGAAACAGGCCTTCGCTGTCGGCTAGCTTGTAAGCGCGCTCCAGCGGCTTGGCGTTCTTCGCTTGGTTCTCTGTGAGAGGCATGGGGGTATCGCTCCTTTCCGATACTCCGCGAAAATACCCCCAAAATACCCCCACACCAAATTTGGCTGCATGTGGAAGGCCATGGACGCATGCGGACGCGAATCACCCGCAACCCTCTGCTTTCTGTTGGATTTTCGGAAAAATGCGGAAGCGTTCGGAAGCTTCCGGAAAGGCCTATGGTAGCGGAGGAGGGACTCGAACCCCCGACACGCGGATTATGATTCCGCTGCTCTAACCGGCTGAGCTACTCCGCCCCATGGGCATCCGGCGGCATGGCGCTCACCGGATTCGGCTCCGGGTGTCGGCCCGGGCGAGGCGCGCCATTAGGGCGGGGAGCGCGCGGGGTCAAGCCTTCGTTGCGCCGCATGCCTCAGAGCCTCTCGCGACCACGGAACGCGCAGGTCTTCACCCGCTCCCACGGCCCGCCGCGATAGTGCCACAGCTCCAGCGCGGGGAAGACAAAGCGCCCCTTGGCGATCCACGGGGCGAGCACCGGCGCAAGGGCCGCCTGCAGCGCCCTCGCCTTCTCCTTCGTCACCTTGTTCTGGATGGTGATGTGCGGGCGCGGCTCGTGGAGGTCCTGCGACGTCAGGCTGCCGTGGAAGTGCTCGGCGATACCGGCGCGAAGGCCCAGCAATTGCGGCGCCTCGAGCGCGATGGCGGTGCCCTTGCCGAGGTCCATCACCCCCTTCACCGCCCCTTGCGGGCCTGCGAATTCGGCGGCGATGCGCGGGATGAAGTCACTGAGCTCCTCCAGCAGCGAGGGCGCGAAGGCGTGGAACAGCGTGACATGGGCGTGGAGGTGATTGCGCTCCGGCGGATAATGCGCGCGCCGCAACCCCTCGGCAAAGCCCGCCAGATCGGGCGGAAGGGCGGCGGTGAGGATGAAGGGATCAGCCATCGCACAACATGGCCGAACGGATCACATCTCGCCCCGTTCCCGGCGGATCGCATACCACTTGGCGACATTGGCATTGTGCTGTTCAAGCGTGTCGGCGAACCAGTGGCCGCCGGTGCCGTCGGCCACCATGAACAGCGCGCTGGTGCGGGCCGGGTTGAGCACGGCGGCAATGCTGTCGCGCCCGGGATTGGTGATCGGGCCTTCGGGCAGGCCTACCCGGGTGTAGGTGTTGTAGCCGTTGACCGCTGCGATCTCCGACTGGCGGATCCGGCGGCCCAGCGGCTTGCCCTTGGTGATCGGATAGATGATCGTGGGATCCGCCTGCAGCTTCATGCCGGTACGCACGCGGTTGGAATCGAGCCCGGCCACCATCCCGCGCTCCTCGGGCTTGCCGGTTTCCTTCTCGACAATCGAGGCGAGGATCAGCGCATCGCGCATGGTGTCGACCGCGATGCCGGGGCCGCGCCTGGCCCATTCCTCGGCCAGCGCCTTGTCCATCGCGGCCTGCATCTGCTCGACCAGCGCCTTGCGGGACTGGCCGCGCTCGAAGGCGTAGGTGTCGGGCAGGATCGAGCCTTCGGGCGGCACGTCGACCGCGCCGGTCAGCATCTCCTCGGCCATCAGGCGCTCCCACACCAGGATCGAGGGCATGCCTTCAGGGATGGTGACGAAACGGCGGATGACATCGCCCGACTGGAAGGCTTCGAGAATGTCGCCCTGACTCATGCCGGGCGTGAGCAGGAACTCGCCCGCCTGGATCGGCGCGTCCGAACCGAAGATGCGCGCCTGCAGGACGAAGCCGGAGGCCGAGGAAATCAGCCCCTCGGCCTCGAGCTTGTCCGCCACCTTGGCGACCGAGGCGCCCGCGGGGATGGTGAAGCTGGTGTCCTTCGTGATCGTCGCGGAACCAAGGACGGTCCACGCGAGCACCAGCCCCGCCACCACAAGGCCGACCACCAGCAGCAGCAGACCCCGCGCGCGGTTCACGGTATCAGTCGACCTTCTGCATGATCAGCGAGGCATTGGTGCCGCCGAAGCCGAAGGAGTTGTTCAGCACCGCGCGCACTTCGCGCTTCCTCGCCTTGAGCGGCACGAGGTCGATGCCTTCGGTGCCCTCGTCCGGATCATGCAGGTTGAGCGTCGGCGGCACGATCCCGTCACGCATCGCGAGGATGCAGAAGATCGCCTCGACCGCGCCCGCGCCGCCCAGCAGGTGGCCGATGGCGCTCTTGGTAGAGGACATCGACGCGCCGCCCAGATCATCGCCCAGCACGCGCTTGATCGCGGCCAGTTCGATGGTGTCGGCCATGGTCGAGGTGCCGTGGGCATTGATGTAGTCGATATCGCCCGCCCCGAGGCCCGCCTTCTTCAGCGCCATGCGCATCGCCAGCTCCGCGCCGCGGCCCTCGGGGTGCGGGGCGGTGACGTGATAGGCATCGCCCGACAGGCCGTAGCCGGTGACTTCGGCATAGATCTTCGCGCCGCGCGCCTTGGCGCGCTCGTATTCCTCCAGCACCACCACGCCCGCGCCCTCGCCCATGACGAAGCCGTCGCGATTGCGGTCATAGGGACGGCTCGCCTCGGTCGGGCGGTCGTTCATGCTCATGTTGAGCGCGCGCGCCTGTGCGAAACCGGCAATGCCGAGCGGGTTGATGGTGCTTTCCGCCCCGCCCGCCAGCATCACGTCGGCATCGTCCATCGCGATCATCCGCGCGGCGTCACCGATCGAATGCGCGCCGGTGGAGCAGGCGGTCACGACCGCGTGGTTCGGGCCCATGAAGCCGTACTTGATCTGAACCTGCCCGGTGATGAGGTTGATCAGGCGACCGTGGACGAAGTGCGGCGAGACCCGGCCGGGGCCGCGCTCGTGGAGATTGACGCTCTCGATCTCGATCCCGGGAAGCCCGCCGATGCCCGATCCGATCGAGCAGCCAGTGCGTTCCTTTTCGGCCTCGGTCATGTCTGTCAGGCCCGCATC